>JBBTDS010000738.1:0-11766 GCA_038060875.1 Acidobacteriota bacterium
AGCTTGGCCAATTCCGACCGTCCCGAACTGCCGCCGACACCACCGCCTTCCGGCCCTCCGGCCAGCCAGCTTCCGCTCGGCAAGGGCGCCCAGAACCTGGTCCCGATCAACATCGAAGACGAGATGCGGCGGTCGTACCTGGATTACGCCATGAGCGTGATCATCGGCCGTGCGCTGCCCGACGTCCGCGACGGCTTGAAGCCGGTGCACCGGCGCATCCTTTACGGCATGCACGAGATGGGGCTGACCTTCAACCGGCCCACGCGCAAGTGCGCCAAGATCGTCGGCGAGGTGCTGGGCAAGTATCACCCGCACGGGGACACCGCCGTCTACGACGCGCTGGTGCGCATGGCGCAGCCGTTCACCATGCGCTATCCGCTGGTGGACGGGCAGGGCAACTACGGCTCGGTGGACGGTGATCCGCCGGCGGCGATGCGGTACACCGAGGCGCGCCTGTCGCGCATCGCTTCGACCTTGCTGGCCGACATCGACAAGGAGACCGTCGATTTCCGTTCCAATTACGACGACAGCGAGCGGGAGCCCGAAGTGCTGCCCACTCGCATTCCGAACCTGCTCGTCAACGGCTCTTCCGGCATCGCGGTCGGCATGGCCACCAACATTCCGCCGCACAACCTCAGCGAGATCATCAACGCCACCATCGCGCTGATTGAGAACCCCAGCACTCCGCTGGCCCGGATCATGGAGATGGTGCCGGGGCCGGATTTTCCGACCGGCGGTTTCATCCTGGGCCGCGAAGGAATTTTCGAGGCCTACATCAAAGGGCGTGGGCAACTGAAGCTGCGGGCGCGGGCGGCCACCGAGCGGATGGGCAAGGACCGCGACGCCATCGTGGTGACCGAGATCCCCTACCAGGTGAACAAGTCGCGGCTGATCGAGCATGCGGCCGCGCTGGTCAACGAGAAGAAGCTCGACGGCATCAGCGAGATCCGCGACGAGAGCGACCGCGACGGCATGCGCATCGTCTTCGAGCTGAAGCGGGGCGAAGAGCCCGAGATCGTGCTCAACGCCCTGTACAAGCACACCCAGATGCAGATCGGCTTCGGCATGATCATGCTGTCGATCGTCAATGGCCAGCCGCGCGAGCTCGGGCTGGTGGAGATGATCAAGCGCTTCATCGACCACCGCGCCGAGGTGGTCCGCCGCCGCACCGATTACGAGCTGCGCAAGGCGCGCGAGCGTGAGCACCTCCTGCTCGGCTTTCGCAAGGCGCTGGACAACCTCGACCTGGTGATCGAGACCGTGCGCGCCTCCGGCACGCCCAGGGAAGCGCGCGAGCGGCTGATGGGCCTGCTGCCGATCCCGCCGCGGGTGTTCGAAGAGGTGCTGGTGGCCGAGGACTTCCGCTTCGACTTCACCGAGAAGCAGGCCCAGGCGATCATCGAGCTCCAGCTCCAGCGGCTCACCGGCATGGAGCGGCAGAAGATCCTCGACGAGCTGGCCGAGATCCTGAAGCGCATCGCCGAGTACGAGGAGATCCTTGGCTCGGAGACGATGCTGCGCGGCGTCATCGTCAAGGAACTGCGCGAAGTGCAGAAGGACTACGGCGACGAGCGCAAGACCGAGATCGTGGACGACACCGGCGAGATCCGGCTCGAGGACCTGGTGGCGGTGGAGGACGTGGCTGTCACCGTCACCCACGGTGGCTACCTGAAGCGGACCGCGGTCGACAGCTACCGGCGCCAGTCGCGCGGCGGCAAGGGCCGCATCGGCATGGGCACGCGCACCGAGGATTTCCTTGAGTACCTCCTCATCGCCTCCACCCACAGCTACTTGCTCATCTTCACCGACAAGGGACGGGTCTTCTGGCTGAAAGTGTACGAGATCCCCGACGCCCTCATCGCCGGCCGCGGCAAGCACATCCAGAACCTGATCAACTTGCAGGAGGGCGAAACCATCAAAGCGTTCCTGCCGGTGCGCGACTTCGAACCCGGCCGCTTCGTGGTGATGGTCACGCGGCGCGGCGTGATCAAGAAGTGCGAAGTGACCGAGTTCGACAACCCGATGTCGCGCGGCATCATTGCGCTGACGCTGGACGCGGGAGACGAGCTGATCGCCGCCCGGCTCACCACGGGCGAGAACTACATCTTCCTCGGCTCGCACGACGGCAAGGCGATCCGGTTCCACGAGGGCAAGGTGCGGGCGATGGGGCGGCAGGCCCGCGGCGTGCGGGCGATGAACCTGGCCGAGAGCGACTACCTGGTCGGCACGGAAGTGGTCGAGCAGGAGGGCCTCATCCTGTCGATCGCCGAGCTGGGCTTCGGCAAGCGCACGGCGCTGAACACCTACCGGCTGACCGCGCGCGGCGGTAAGGGCGTCATCAACATGAAGGTGACCTCGCGCACCGGCGGCGTAGTCTCGGTGCTCTCCGTCAAGGAGGAGTCCGACCTGATGATCATTACCAAGGAGGGCAAGATCATCCGGCTGGAGGCGGCCGAGATCCGCCAGATCGGGCGCTTGACGCAGGGGGTCCGTCTGGTACGGATGGAGGAAGAGGACCGCGTGGCCGCCGCCTCGGTCGTCCCCGAGGCCGAGATCGGAGAGGGCAACGGCAAGAACGGCGAGGCCCCCAACGGCCAGCAGACCCTACCGCTCCAGTAGGATAGGCCTCCTGGCCTGTCGCGTCTGCACTGGCCGGACCGAAACCGGGGACAGACGGAACCGTCCCCGGTTTTGTGGGCCTACCGCACGCCCAGGTAATAGCTCGTCATCGGCACATGGTCGTAGCCCATCGACTTGAGCGCCACGTCGCGGCGGTAGATGGGGTCCTGCATCAGGCACACGCGGCGATCGGCGGCCGGGATCACCGTCGTGTAGATGCGCAGCTCGCCCTGGCGATAAGTCAGAATTTCTTCGCGCCAGTCGCCGAGGATGTCGGCCCATACCATCACGGGGCCCTCGATGCCGCTGGTCAATGTGGGGCCGCGCCATTTGGATACGGTCCCCCTGGTCTGTAACTCGCGCAGCGGATCGGCGTCCCACCACACCAGGCCATCCTGCGGCGGCACCGGCGCGCCGAGGCTCTTGCCCTTGGAAGAGAAGAAGTACTTATCGGCCCAGCATTCCATGCCGGGGCTGCCGGGGTCGATGTCGGCGCAGAGGCCGCGGGCGATCTGGTTATCGGCGGTCTCCTCCCGCAGGCCCCAGATGAGATCGCCGGTGCGCGCGTCCCACAGGCTGACGCCATACTGAGGGTGAGGGTCCTCAACGATGTAGAACACCTCCAGGCCGGGGCGGTCCGGGTCCACATCGGTCACGTAGAAGCGGTCGCCGTGCCCGAGGCCGGTGCTCCACATTATGCGGCCGTCGTGGTCGATGGCGATCGAGCCGTTCAGGATCTCGTCGCGGCCGTCGTCGTCGATGTCGGCGACGTGGATGGAGTGCTGGCCCTGGCCTTGGTACTTCCAGCCGGAGGTCAGATTCGACCACGCCCAGGCTTTCTCGAGCGCGTTGGCGCGGAGCAGCCAGGCGTCCATCTTCATCAGGCCGTAGATGCCGCGCAGCACCAGCAGGCTGGGCGTCTTGCCGTCCAGGTAGGCGATGCCCATCATGTGCCGGCTCATCCGGTTGCCCGAATAGTCGCCCCAGTCGCTGGGCTTGCCGCGCGGGATCCAATCGGCGCGCGCGATCTCGCGGCCGGTCTCGCCGTTCCACACCGAGACGTACTCGGGACCGGTGAGCACCTGGCCGTTCTCGGCCCGCGGATCTCCCTCGCCGGTCTTCAGCGCCACTTCCGCCTTGCCGTCGCCGTTCAAATCCCAGACCACCATCGGCGAGTACCAGATGCCCAACTCGATGGACCAGCCCAGATCGTTGCGCCACAGGAACGTGCCGTCGCGCTTGTAGCCTTCGACCTTGAAAGTGTCCGGGCTGCGGCGGATAGTGCCCGGGTCCACCGGCCCGCCGGGGCGCTTGACGACGAAGTCGTATTCGCCGTCGCCGTCCAGATCGCCGATGCCGACCTTGTGAATCGAGGCAGTCGGGATGTCGTCGCGGATCTTAATCGACAGATACTGCCGCACCGGCGCGTTGGCTTCCAGCACGGCCCGCCCTGACGGCTCCTGCTCCCGGCCATTGAGCACCGGCCGCACCCACCAGGCGTTCTCGCGATCCAGCGGCGCGTTCGCGTCCACAAAGTCAGTGGTCTTGGAAACGGGCTCCCGGTTGAGCTTTGCGGCCGCGCCGCCGGCGGTGGACCGGTACACATTGAAGGCGATGCCAGCCGGATCGGCCTTCAGCAGGCGCCAGCCGAGATAGACCTTGCCTTCGCCCATCGAGACCGCCACCATCCCGCGGCCGAGTTTCTCCTCAACGCGCTGCTCGGCCCAGCCCAACACCGCATCGGGCTTGTATTCCGGGTTGAGCCTGTAATAGCCGTAGTTGGGCGGTATGGAGCCTTTCTCCTTGCCGGGTTGAGCGATCGCCATAGAGGTGGCGATGCTCAGCAACATGATTCCCGACAACGCTGTGTTCATCATCGTTCCCGGTTCGCCGGCGACCTCCAAGAGGTCACCCTAGTGGCCTCGAACAGAAATCAGCATATCAAGCCAACTCGCTCCCGTCTGCTTCGCGAAGCGATTCGAGCAGTCTGGGCGACGCACGAAAGCTCGTATGCCGGAGACGGTCAACGGCTTCTGAAAGCCTGATCATGCCCTGTCGGGCGGCACGTTCCAGTATGCCGAGGGTACCGGCAACCGCCAGGCCGCGCTCGAGGGCCATCCGCCGGCCCCTCGCTTCGTCAAGCAAGACCAAGCTGGCATTTGAATGCAGGCCCAGGGCGATCACTTCCCGCTCGCCGGCCCCGAGGCCCATGAGGTCAGGAGTGATCGCCGGCGCGGCCTCGATTCTTATCCATCGGGGTGACGTACCGAGCCAAGCTCGCAGCTTCTCCGGGGCCGCTGCCGAGTGTAGTTCCTCGAAGACGGCCGTGGGAAGGACAATTTCTCCAAACAGCGCCGGCAGGATCCCCTCCAGCTCGATCAGGACGAGGTAGTTCAGGGGCGAGGTGTCCGAGATAACAATCATTCGGACAACGCGTGTTTGATTGCGCTCCGGTCCTGCTCCAGGTCCGCTTCGTCGTAAGGCAGGTACGCCTGCCTCTCCTTTAGGAACGTCTCCACTTCCCAGAAGGACAAACCAAGCAGGCGACCGACCTGAGCGTGCGTTAAGGCGCCGGAACGGTAACCCTCGACCGCGATGGCTTCCAGCGCACGGCGCGGCATGTCGTGCCATGCAGCTTCGAGCTGCTTCGCAATATCTTCGGGCAACTCGATCGCGACATTCATACCCTCATTGTATGGCGTTTCCCAACCAGGTGGTACCGCTCGAATCCGTCCCGTAGCCCCGGCCGTCTGCTCACGGGGGCACGGGGCAGTACCACCTACTTGGACAGCAGATTCTCCAGGGCCCAGACTTCGGAGCGGTCCTGCCCGGCGGTGAAGGCGATGCGACGCCCGTCGGGATGGATCGCGATATCGCGCAGGTCTTCGGCCGCGAGTTCCAGCTTTCGCGGCGCGCCGCCCTGGACAGGAATCAGCCACAGATCGGTTTGCGGGTCGGCAGGCCCGCGGCGCCTGGTGATGAGCAGGCTCCGGCCATCAGGGGCCCACTCGATTGGCCTGGGACTCAGTCCTGTCGGCCCGCGCCACACCTCGCGCGCTTGCCCCCCCTTAGCCGGCGCCACCTTCAGGATTAGCGACTGGCTCTCTGTGTCACCAACACCAAAGGCCAGTTCCTGCCCATCCGGGGAAAGAGCCGCCCCGCCCCGATAATGGGAGGGATCACTGACGCTGTGGATCTCCTTATCCTGCCCGGATTCGAGGTCCCGCCTCACAAGGAGACTTTTCTTGGCGGCAGGGTCCAGTCGATGGTAGAAAATCGCTTTGCCGTCGCGAGACCACACTCCTGGCCAACCCAGCTTCGGCTCATCCTCGCCCACCACCGTGCTGTACTCGCCTTTGCGGACGTCGATGCGATAAATGCCGAACCCAAGGCTGGTACGTCCGTTGGCAAGCAAGGACTGAGCATCAGGAGACCAGCGGACCCAACTCACCCGGTCAAGTTTGGAGACAAGTTCGCGCACTTCTCCGCTTTCGGTGGAGCGGACGCACAGCGCCCGGGCTCCCCACGCCCCGCCTCCGCGGTTCGAAAGGAATAACAGTTGCCGGCCGTCGGCCGACCAGTCCGGTCCGCTGTTGGAGCCAACAAAGCGTTCCGTGGCCGGCGCCGGCGGGCGGAGGAGTTTACCCGTGCCAAGGTCCAGCTCGGCGATGTAGACGTCGCTTTTCCCCGTGCCGACGCCGTAATAATACGACCCCTTTCGTGTGAATCCCAACGGCACGCCCGCCAGGTCAGGCTTGATTAGTTCGGGGTTTCCGCGAGGTTGGCCGTCAGCGACTTGGATAGACCAGACACCCATTCTCCCGGTGCGGTTGCTCCCGAACAGAATTCGCTTGCCGTCCGGCGTCCAGTCGAGAGCCGTGTCATTGGCCGGGTGCTGCACCAGCGGAATCTCACGACCTCCATCCATGGCATACAGGAATATGTCGTGCTCCTCAGAGGCGGGCTGCGGGGCGGTGGCATAGACGATGTAGCGGCCATCCGGTGAAAACCGGGCGCGCCCGGGTGAGCGCCGGCCGAAGCTCTTCAGCACGCGCGCGGCGCCGTCCGCCGCGGAGACCAGGACCATCTGGTTGGAGCCATCTCTCAGGTTCAAAACCGCCAGAATGCTCTTGCCGTCCGGGGACCAATCGGTGACGTACAGCCATGCCACCTCGGGATTGCGGTAAAGAACCCGAGGCTCGGAGCCGTCCAGCCCGGCAACGCGCAGGTCATAGAACTTGTCCGTGTTGTACGAGCAGTAGGCCACCTTCTTGCCGTCCGGGGCCGGCACGGAATGCATGACGAACTCCCATACGCTGCGTGGTTTCGCCAGCAGCCGCTTTTCTCCGGTGGCGAGGTCGTGAAGCGCCAGGCCCTGGCTCTCCTGATCCTGGAAAGTCAGATAGGCGCCGTCCGGCGAAGGCGCGCCAAGCAGATTCACATCCGGGCCCGCCCAGACCCGCCGGATAGTGATGGTGGTTGGCTCGGCGGATTTCAGCGCCACCAGCCTCGCGCGCGCCTTGGCGGCAACGTCAGCCTGGTCCCCAAACTCGCGCACCAGCCGTTCCCAGGCGCGCTTGGCCTCCGCGCTGCCGAGCACCTGGTGGCACTCGCCGATCCGGTACAGAGCCTCGGCCGCCAGCTTGCGGTCGCGCGAGAACTCCTTGACCACGCGCTCATACAGCGCAATGGCCCCTTTCAGGTCCGCCTCCGCGCGCTCTTTGGCGAGCGCCTTCTGGAAAAGACCCTGTGCCGTCTCGGCCGCAAACAGCGCCGCGGCCAAGGCCAATGGGCCGATCAGGATTCTCATAGCGGTTCGCATGTCACCTCTCCGCCCCTGAAGATAACGGAAGGGCGCGCCCGGGTTGTCAGGGAAGCCTTCAACATTTGTCAAATCTTTTTGAACTTACGGGACCCAGCGATAACCCACTCCGTGAACCGTCACCAGATGGGTTGGATGCCGCGGGTCGCCCTCCAGCTTGACGCGAAGGTTGGCCACGTGGGTGTCCACCGTGCGTGTCGTCGGGTAGTTCTCCAGTCCCCACACCTCGTCCAGCAGCTCGTCGCGGGTCACGACTTCGGGCGCCCTCGACACAAGAAGCCGGAGCAACTGGAACTCCTTGCGCGTCAGGTCCAACGCCCGGCCGCCCTTCCGTGCTTCGTAGGAGCGGAAGTCGACGGTGACCTCGCCGAAACGCAGCTCGTCCGGCAAGCTTCGAAGGGGCTTGGCGCGCCGCAGCAGCGCCCGCACCCGCGCGTTCAGCTCGCGCACCGAGAACGGTTTGGTTACGTAGTCGTCGGCGCCGAGGTCCAGCCCGACCACGCGGTCCGCCTCCTCCCCGCGCGCGGTCAGCATCAGGATCGGGATCTCGACTCCCTCGGCCCGCAGCTTCCGGCACACGTCGTAACCGCTCATCCGCGGCAGCATCAGGTCCAGAATCAGGAGGTCCGGTCTCCTCTCCTTGACCAGCCGGTAACCCGTCTCGCCATCTTCGGCAGTCACTACCTCGTAGGATTCAAAAACGAAGTTGTCCGCCAGCGCGCGGAGCAGGGCCGGTTCATCCTCGATGATCAGGATGCAGTTCATGAGTCCTCGCCGGCGGGCAGGAAGATGGAGAAGGTGCTGCCATTCCCGGGCTGGCTTTCAACCGTCACCCGCCCGCGGTGAGCTTTCACGATCTGGGCCACGATCGTCAGCCCCAGTCCCGTGCCGGGCACGACGCGGCCGTCGGCGAGCGGCGCCCGGTGGAAGCGGTCGAAGATCCGCGCCTGCTCCTCGGGCGCGATGCCGATGCCGTAATCGCGTACGCGGATGACGGCGTGGTCCCCATCGCGGTTCAGGCTCAGCTCGATCTCGCGCCGCTCGCCCGAGTACTTCATGGCGTTAACGAGCAGGTTTACAACGGCCTGCTCGATGGCCTCAGGATCGGCGCGCACCAGGGAGACCGCGGCATCCACGGCGATTCGCAACTGGAAGCCACCCTGCGCAAGCAGGTACTCCAGTTCCCGGGCCGCGGATTCGAGCGCCTCCTCAAGCGAAACAGGCCGGAAATGGTAGGTGCGCTCGCCCTGTTCCATCCGGGAGAAATCGAGCACGCCGGCCACCAGCCGGCTGAGCCGCGCGCTCTCGCCGGCGATTGTCTTCAGATACTCGGATGCCTGGCGTTCGTCCCGCACCCGGCCCATGTCGAGCAGCTCGGCGCAGGTGCGAATCGTCGAGATCGGCGTCCTGAGTTCGTGGGAGACGCTCGATACGAACTGCGATCGCAAGGCTGCCAGGCGCCGCTCCCGCTGGACATCGCGGTTCAGGAGCCAGGCGCTAAAGGCTGTTACCGAGAGCACCAGCAGCAAGGCGGACAGGTAGAAGAGCTGTCGCGAGCCTGCGCGGTCGGTTCCCGTGTACGGCATCCCGGCGAGCCGCAGTCCGGGAAAACGTTCTCCCAGGGCGTCCCCCTCCGCTCCTCCCAGCACCCAACGGACCCCGCCCGGCAGCCTGATCGCGTCGAGCGCCCGGCGCGCTCGGACAGCGATCAGAAGCCGGTGCGGATCGCCGGACTTGCCGGTCAGGCCCACCAGCCACCCGCCATTGCCGTACAGACTCCAAGTCTGGTCCACTGCCTTCTCCAGCAGCGCCACCTCCGATGGGAGGCCTGCCAACTGGTCGAGTTCCCCCGCGCGCGCCGCCGCAAGCTCGTGCAAGGTCCCGGGCCGCAGCCGGCCCAACAGGTCCGCGGCCATGTGTGCGGCCGTGGGCGAGAGCAGGGCGGCCCGGGAGGTCTCGGAAACGGCATCGAGGATCTGCCGCTGCTCCTCCGCCGGCGCCCCGTCGACAAGCTGCTGGGCGGCGTAGAGCAGGTATGGAACGCCGTACTCATCTGTCGCCGGCGGCTTCGCCGCCAGGAGCCGGTGCAGGACCCCGTGCGCCTCCCGGCCAGCGCCCTTCATCCGCAGGCAGGCGGCCAGCAGAAGATCAGCGCGCGCCCGCTCCGCAGGTGTGCGCGCCTTGAGGGCCGCCGCGCGTGCCTGGGCCGAGGCCCCTTCCGGATCGCGGAGCTGGTGGAGCTGCCGCTGCGCTTGCCGGAGGGCGGCGTCAAAGCCGCGGTCCGGCTCTTGCTGGGGAGCCGGGATCTCCCAGGGCATTGCGAGCCGGCCTGAGTCCAGCCGCGCCACCAACGCTACGTCGGGATCGCCCGGTGAAATCTGTCCGCCGGCGGCGCGCAGCGCGAGGGCGTCGAGCCGTCTTATGAGTTCCTGCCGAACCAGGCCGGCCACGCGGAGCTTCTCCTCGTGTTGCCGCTTTTCCCGAAGCTCCTCTTCCTGGCGAATGGTGCGGATGCCGAGGGCGACCAGCACCGCCGACGGCACCACAACGGCTCCGACAAACAGAAGAGTGTGCCGCCGTACAACGGGTCCTCGGCCACGCATGCTACGCCCATTCTAGGACAGGGGCGGCGGACAGGTTGTTATGGAAATGTCAAGAGCGGCGCCGCGGCAGAGCGCTGAGCGCCGTACCGCTGCCGGCGCCACGGCCGAGCCGCCGGCTTCTCCATGCCCGCGCCGACGTAGAAGCTCGGCTGCGTCGCCTGCATGTACCCCATCGTTTCGCAAGCGACGCTGATCCGGTAGTCGGCGTCGTGCATCAGCGTGTAGAGGCGGTTCGTCGCCGGGATCGTCGTGGTGTAAATCCGAAGCTCTCGGTTCTCGTGGATGTACCACACTTCCTCGCGCCAGTCTCCGAGAATGTCCCCATAGCCCATCGGGGCGTTCCGCGGTCCTGCTGTTCCCTGCGCAGAGAACAGCGTGCCTCCCTGGTACTTGGTGATCCGGGTGCCGTCCAGCAATTCCCGCAGCAGGTCGCCATCCCACCAGATCGCGAAGTTGACGCTGCCCGGCCTCGGGCCGATCTCTTCGCCCTTGCTGTTGTAGAGACCGCCCGCTGATGCCCAGCACTCCAGGCCTTTGTGGTGGGGATCGATGTCCGCCGCCAGCCCGCGCCCGATGTCGCCGGCCCTGGGCTTACCCCAGATGAGCTCGCCCGTGCGCGCGTCCCTCAGATGCGTGCCGTAATTCACGCCGCCTTCCTGGATGTACCAGCTCTCCAGGCCGGGCCGGTCCGGATCGATGTCGGTCATGTGCAGCCGGTCGCCGTGGCCTTCGCCGGTGATCCACAACTGGCTGCCGTCGTCGTCGATGGCGATGCTGCCGTTGATGATCTCGTCCCGTCCGTCGCCGTCGATGTCGCCGGTGCGCACGTTGTGGTAACCGCCGCCGCCGGCCGGGCGCTCCCAGCGCCAGATCTTACTAAGTTGCCCGTCGCGGAAGTTCCACGCCTCGGCGAACATCTGGGTGTACGTGCCGCGGAAGATGACCAGGCTCGGCATCTCCCCGTCGAGGTAGGCCACCGCCATCAGGTTGCGGTTCACCCGGTTGCCGTAGTTGTCGCCCCAGTCGCTGACGTTGCCGCGGGCGATCCAGTTCTCGCGGGCGCGGATCTCGCCGGTCAACCCGTCGATCACCACGAAGTACTCGGGGCCGGCGAGGACACGGCCGGCCGGATTGCGGTAATCCGTGATGCCATCGCCATCAAGATCCTCGTCCACCTCACCGATCTTAGTAACCACTTCAGCCCTGCCATCCCCGTCAAGGTCGTACACGATGAAGGGTGAGTACCAGATCCCCTGCTCGATGTTCCAGCCCAAGTCCACGCGCCACAGGAACGTTCCGTCCCGCTTGTAGCGTTCCAGCTTGAACGTGTTCTCGCTGGCGATGCTTTGCGACGGATCGATGTCCTGCGACCCTCGCTTGACGACGAAGTCGTACTCGCCGTCTCCGTCAAGATCGCCGACCGCGACATGGTTGCCCCCGTATTCAAGATCGGTGCGCAGCCGGATTGCGAGGTAGTTACGTTCGGGCGGGTTGGCCGGCAGCGTGAACGGCTCGCTGGGGGGTTGCTCTTCGCCATTGATGACCGGCCGAACGAAGTAGGAGTTCCGCCGGCTAAAGTCGGCGCCACTGTCGAGGAAGTCCGTCGTTTCCCGCAGGGCCTCCGCGTTGAGCCGCACCGGACTCTCGCCATCGGCGGAACGGTAGAGCTTGAGAGTACGGGGTTCCAGCCTATCAGGTAGCCTTGGGTTCCGCAATCCGCAT
>JBBTDS010000739.1:0-14458 GCA_038060875.1 Acidobacteriota bacterium
CCGTCTCCGCCAAGCACCTGGCCGAGGCGGTGCAGTACCGCAGCCTGGACCGGAGCTACTGGAGCTGAGGTGAAGATCCAGCCAATTACCGAGACGCGGCCCGATCCCGGCCGGCCGGCTCGCAGACCCGCTTCAGCCTGATCATCCTTCAATCTCCCGCTTTACCAGGCCTTCGGGGCCGGCAGCCAGCCGCGGGTCAGAACGTCGCTGAGCAGCAGGCTGATGAGAATGATCAGCCACAGGACCCCCGCTGCCAGCACGACCTTAGTGCGATGGCTGGAATGGATCAGGTGCATGAAGAACAGAACGACCAAAGTCGCTTTGATAGCCGCGATGGTTAGCGCCGCAACGACGTTTAGCGGTCCGAAATCGAATCTGGCTACTTGCGTTGTAGCAGCCGTCAAAGCTATCAGTACGGCGAAAACCAGCAGATAGACTTTCGGCGAAACGATATGCCTTGTCATTTGTGTAAGTCCACCAGGTACAGTAAGGGAAACAAAAAGATCCAGACGATGTCAACAAAGTGCCAGTACAGGCCGGCAACCTCGACGGAATTAGAGCGGAGCGGCGTGATATGGCCCCGCCACGCCAGGACCATCAGGACAAGCAGGACTCCGACGCCGATCACCATGTGCAGCGCGTGCAGGCCGGTCATGCCGAAATAGAAGCACAGGAAGAGCTGGACCTGCCGGGAGTTGGGACCTGAATACCCAAAACCGGCGCCGGGGACCAGGTGTTCGTGGAATTTGTGGGAGTACTCCAGGAACTTGATGCCAAGGAACAGCGAACCGAGCAGCAAGGTGGCCGCCAGGAACGCGATCAGCCTGGCGCGCAGCCCCAACTGCGCCGCGCGCACAGCCAGCGCCATGGTCAGGCTGCTCGAAATCAGCACCACCGTGTTGATGGCGCCGAGGGTCACGTCGCACAGGCGGCTGCCATGGCCGAAGGCCGCCGGGTAGATCGAGCGATACAGGGCATAGCCGGCGAAGAGCCCCCCAAAGAACATGATCTCGGTCACCAGGAAGACCCACATTCCCAGGGTGGCGGCATCATGCTGCTGATCGAGATCGACGAAATGGTGCGCCAGGGCGAGTTCGCTGTCAGGCATCGACACTTGCTTCCTCCCCTGTGTAGGCGTAAGCCTCTTCGGTGACCACCGGCGTCCGCTCGAAGTTTTCCGTGGGAGGCGGCGAGGGGGTCTGCCATTCGAGTCCTTTGGCTCCCCACGGGTTGGGTCCCGCCGCCCGGCCGTAGCGCAGGGACCAGAGCAGGTACACCAGCGGTATCAGATAGCCCACACCCAGAATGGAGGAGCCTGCCGTGGACATTACGTGCAGCACCTGAAACTCGGGCGGGTAGGCATGATAGCGGCGCGGCATTCCCAAGTACCCGAGTATGAACTGCGGGAAGAAGGTCAAGTTGAAACCGAGAAAAATCACGACCGCGGACAGCCGGGCCCAGGCGTCGGGGTACAGCCGGCCGCTGATCTTGGGCCACCAAAAGTGAATCGCTCCCAGATACGCCATCATCGCGCCGCCCACCATGATGTAGTGGAAGTGAGCAATCACGAAGTAGGTGTCGTGCACGTGAACGTCCACCGCCAGCGTCGCCAGGAACAACCCGGTGAGCCCTCCGATGGTGAACAGACCCAGGAATCCGAAAGCGTACAGCATGGGAGTGTGATACGTGATCGCTCCCTTGTAGAGCGTGGCTGTCCAGTTGAAGACCTTGATCGCCGAGGGCACCGCCACCAGGAAGCTCAGGAAGGAGAACACCATACCGGCATAGACGGACTGGCCGCTGACGAACATGTGGTGTCCCCAAACCAGGAAGCCGATCAGCGCGATGGCCACACTGGAAAAGGCCACGAAGTTGTAGCCGAAGATCCGCTTGCGCGCGAAGCAGGGAATCACCTCGCTGATCACACCCATCCCCGGAAGAATCATCACGTACACGGCCGGGTGCGAGTAGAACCAGAACAAATGCTGGAACAGGAGCGGATCTCCACCCAGCTTCGGGTCGAAGATACCGACTCCGAAAATGCGCTCCAGCCCCAGCAGCAAGATGCTGATGGCCAGTACGGGCGTGCCCAGAATGAAGATCGCGCTGGTGGCATACAGCGACCACAGAAATAAGGGCAGGCGAAACCAGGTGAGGCCCGGCGCCCGCATGGTGTGGATGGTAACGATGAAATTCATCCCCGTCAGAATCGACGAGAACCCGGCAATAAAGACTCCCACCGCCATCATCACCACATAGCTGTTCGAGTAGGTCGTGCTGTAAGGCGTGTAGAAGGTCCAGCCGGTATCCACGCCGCCGGTCAGCGCCGAGACCATGGCCAGCAGGCTGCCAGCGATGAAGAGGTACCAGCTCAGCAGGTTCAGGCGGGGAAAGGCGACATCGCGCGCGCCGATCATCATGGGCACCAGGAAATTACCCAGCACGGCCGGAATCGAGGGGATCAGGAAGAAGAAAATCATGATCAGGCCGTGCATGGTGAACAGCTTGTTGTAGGTCTCCGCCGACGTCAGCGCGCCTTGAGGCGTCATCAGGTTCAACCGCATCAGCCCGGCGGACGCGCCGCCCACGACGAACAGAAAGGTGATGGAAACCAGGTACAGGATCGCAATGCGCTTGTGGTCGGTGGTGAGTAGCCAGGACCTGATGCTGTAGTCGGCGTTCAAGTAGTTTCGACCAGCTTCCTGTCCGGGCTCCAAAAGTGTTGTGCTCACGGCTGGGCTCCCCTCTGCAGCGACTTGAGATAGGCGATGATCTGAAGCAGACCCTCTTCGGTGATCTGACCCTGAAAGGTGGGCATGACGGCTTGGTATCCGGCCACGATTCTCGCGTCCGGGTTAAAGACCGATTCCCGGACGTAGGCCTCGTCGGCAAGTACCTTTGCGCCACCCTGCAACAACACCGGCTTGCCCAAGACGCCTTCCAGCGACGGACCGCGGCCTGTTCCATCAGGACGATGGCAGGTGCCGCAACCGAGCCGCTGGAACAACCTCTCGCCCGCTGCCGGCATCGACTCGCCGGTCGCGCCGCCGCTGAGCCAGTTCTCATAGTCGGCCGGCTGCATCACGTGCACCCAGCCCGTCATCTGCGCATGGCTGGCGCCGCAGTATTGGGAGCAGAACAGACGATACCGGCCGGCTTTCGTGGCCTGGAACCACACGCTGGTGTAACGGCCCGGCACCACGTCTTGCTTGGTCCGGAACGCCGGAACGTAGAAGCTGTGGATCACGTCCTCGCTGGCCATGATCAGGCGGATGGGGCGGCCGATGGGAACGTGCAGTTCGTTGATCTCCCGCGGCCCTTCCGGATGCTGCAACTTCCACATCCACTGCTTCGCGACCACGTAGATCTCGGCCGCTCCGTCGGGCGGGCGCGCCAGGCGGAAGTACAGGTCAGCGCCCCAGAAGAACATCACCATCATCAGGCCCAGAGGAACCAGCGACCAGGTCAGCTCCAGCGTGAGCGATCCGGGGACCTGCTCCGCGCGGAGGTTGGCCGGGCGCCGCCGGTACCGGATGGCGAGGTAAAACACAGACGCGAAGATCAGTGCTGCGAAAACTGCGCTCACCGCCAGCAGAAAAAAATAGAGGTGATCGACGTCCGCTCCGATGGTCGAAGCTCGCTCTGGAAACAAAGGCAGACTGGACACCATGGCCCCTACCCGCTTCCGCCCCGCTCCCGGCGGAACATGACAAACATGAACACGCCCAGCGCCAGCGCGGTCGTCACACCGATTGCTCGTATGATGTTGAGAATGGCCAACCCGTACTTTCCGGAAGCCGGATCATAATGGAAGCAGAACAATAAGACCTGATCCGTCGGCGTCCCGATCCGGTTCCGGGAAGCCTCCACCAAGGCGAGCCGCAAGTCTCTCGCGGAGTACTCCACTCCATAGAAATAGCGAGCCAGCTTGCCCTCCGGTGTCAGGACCATGATTGCCGTGGCGTGCGCCCACTGGCCTGTCGCCCGGTCGAAGGCGTAGCGGAACCCCGCCGCGCGGGTCAGAGACTCAATGGATGATTCATCCCCGGTCAGGAAGCGCCAGCCCTTTTCGGCTCCCGGCCGGTGGTAGCGCTCGAGGTACGTTTTCTTCTTCGCGGCCGCCAGCGCCGGAGTCTCGCGCGCATCGAAGCTGACGGTCACGACGTTGAACTGGTCGCCTGCATTGAACGAGATGCCGCCCATGACTCGGACGAGCCCGTTCAACACCAGCGTGCACAGCATCGGGCACTCGTAGTAGACCAGCGAGAGGATGACCGGCCGATCCCCGAAATAGTCACCGAGCCGCACGATCTTCCCGGTCTCGTCACGGAACGGAAGGTCCAGCGGTACCTGCTGGTCCAGCCTTTGATCGATACCCACGTTACGAAGAGCGAGTGGGCGCTCGCCCTGTGCGAAAGCGCCGCTGACCAGCAACAAACAAACTGCCAGGCTTCTCATCGGATTTCCTCCGCGGTGGGGCGGCTCACCGGAGCCGCGGCCGGCCCCCTGACCGGCGCCCGCACCGGCAGGCCGCGTTGGGCGAGCAATTCGATGGCCCGGTCAACGGGGATTCGAACAATCCCAGCGCTGCGGTCGATCCAGCCGTAGCTGTAGAGCACCGCGTCCTCCGCCCTGCGTTTCTGCGCCAGGTCTGCCTGCGGGGTGAGCTGGAGGCGCGGCGCCGGAGGAATCTCGCGCGCTCCCGCCAAGGGCGAAGCAGGCGAACCCGGCGGTTGGTGCGACGCGAAATAGCCGAACAGCAACCACATGGCTATCAGGGAAAGCGCAACGGTGAGCGAGATCCCCACCCCGAACAGCACCAGACGTCCCACTTCGACATCCCGGCGCTCGTGGCCGGCAACCAGGTTTTCAATCGGCTCAGGCACTTTGTTTCAAGACCTCGCGCAATAATGGATCGTGAAGCGGCAGCAACGGTCTCCGCTTGAGTTGCCAGACAAACACCGCCATCCAGATCCCACCCATGGCGACCGGGGCCACCCAGTCTAGCCAGTGGAATCGCAGCCCGCCGCGGTCGAAAGCCGGCTCGACCGTCCAGAACAGGTCAACCAGGCGGGTCACCAGCACAGCGGCTGCCAGCACGGAGAGCACCCGGATCCTGCGCTTCACGCCCCGAAACAACAACAGCAGGAACGGTACCGCAAAATGAAACGCAATCAGTAGAACCACGATCCATTCCCAGCCCCCTTTCACCCGGTGCAGGTACCACGTGATCTCGTCCGGCAGGTTGCCGTACCAAATGATCAGGAACTGGGCGAACGCCATGTAGGCCCACAAAACGACGAAGGTCAGAAAGAGGTTGCCCAGATCGTTCATATACCTCGACGACAGGATTTCCGACAGGGACGAGCGGCTCGCCACCAGCATGAGCAAGGCGATCGCAAAGGCCAGGGCCGCGAGCACCTGCCCGATCATGAACAGCGCGCTGAAAATGGTCGAGAACCAGTCGGGTTCGAGTGACATGACCCAATCGACGGAAGCCAGCGTCACCGTGAGGCCATAGAGAACCAGGCCCGGCCCGCTCAAGTTGTTCAGCCGGCGCCGCAGGGCCGGATCCGCTGAGTGATCCTGCCGGCTCGACCACTTGTTCAGAAAGTACGCCAACAAGATCCACAAGGCGAAGTAGACGGCTGTTCGAGCCACGAAGAACGGGACATTCAGGTAGATCCGCTTGTGTTGGAGCAGCCGGTCGGCGGCTACTGCGCCGGGATTTGTCCACACGTAGATGTGCCTGAGGCCCAGCAGAACCGGCGCCACGAACAGCACCATCAGCGGCAGGGTCCTGGTGCCCGACTCCAGCATGCGCCGGATCAGGAACCCCCATCCCCCACCCACCAGGTGGTGGAGCATGACCAGTGCAAGACATCCCAGCGAGATCCCGCTCCAGAACAGATAGGCCAGCAGGTAAGAGCGAAAGAACTGCTGGGGGGTGTACAGGGCCCCCGCAGCGCAGGCCACGGCCGCTACGATGCCTACAAGCAGCGAGCCGTGCTGGATGCGGTCCAGTTGCTGGAGCAGTGGGTCCCGGTTGTTCATTTCTCCGCTCCCGGAAGTCTCTGCCGCTCCTCGGCGGGCACGTCCGCAAGCGTGGCGTGCTGGCTGAACTGGAGTGCGCGAATGTAGGCGATGATGGCCCAGCGGTCCCGCGCGGGGATGCGCGAGGCGTAGCTGGCCATGGCGCCAAAGCCGTTGGTGACTACGTCGAAGAAGTGGCCGGGAGTCGCTTCCCGCAACCGGTCGATATGGTAGGAGGGTGGTGCGCGCAGTCCACGTTCCACCACCATGCCGTCACCGTTCCCCAACCGTCCGTGGCAGGGCGAGCAGAAGATGTTGTAACGCTCCCGGCCTCGCTCCAGCACGGCGCGCGTCACCGGAAAAGGAAACGTCTTCACCAGCTCCTTGCCCGCTTTTCCCGCATAGAATTCCTGGTCGGTGCGCAGTTGCCCGCGCGCTACGGCGCCCTCCACCCGGGGTCTCGCCGACAAGCCGTCGGCGAATAAGTCGCTGGCCGCCAGCGGCTTGTACCTGGGCTGATCGCCCATCTTCTGGCGGCATCCCGCGGCGAGGACCAGCAGCGCTGCAAGCGGCCACCAGGCGCGGTTCCCTCTCACGGCTCAACCTCCGATACTCCTCGCGAGTTCAGACTCTCCAGAAACCACCTGGTGCGCTGGCCATCGAACCGCGGGTCAGCCGCCTCGATGCAGAGAAAGAAGCGATCGCGGGTCGCCAGTGCAAAGCGCGGCACGTTGAATACCGGGTGATAGGGCATGGGCAGACGGTTCAGCCCCAGCATGCCCAGCACCGCCCCCAAGGCCGCGAACAACACCGCCATCTCGAAGGTAACCGGGATGAACGATGGCCAACTGTTGTAGGGACGTCCGCCCACGTTCAGCGGATAACTGATCACCGAGATCCAGTATTGGAGATAGAACCCGCTCAGGCAGCCGAGGATTCCCCCTATCAGCACGATCAGCGGGATGCGCGTGCGCCGGAAACCGATGGCATCCGCCAGTCCTTCCACCGGGTAGGGCGTGTAGGCGTCCATCTTCCGATATCCCTCCTGGTAGGCGCGCCGCGCCGCATCCACAAGGTCCTCCGGATTGTCGAATTCGGCCATCAGCCCGTAGAGCGCACTCACGTCTTGGACCTCGCGTACTCAGGCTTGGCGACAAGCTGGCGCAGCTCGAAAATGGAAATCGCCGGCAGCAAACGGACAAACAGGATCATCAAGAAGAGAAACAGCCCGATCGAGCCGAACAGTGTCGCCCAGTCCCAGATTGTGGGGTAGTACATACCCCAAGAGGACGGCAGGAAGTCGCGGTGCAGCCCTACCACGATGATCATGAAGCGCTCCAGCCACATGCCCACGTTCACGAGCATGGCCACGGCGAACAGGGCGGGCACGCTGGACCGCACGCGGCGGGACCAGCAGGCCTGCACCGCCAGCACGTTCGTAGCCATGACCGCCCAGAAGACCCAGGCGTATGGCCCGAGCACGCGGTTGACCATCATGAACTGCTCGTAGCGATTTCCGCTGTACCAGGCCATCAGGGCTTCCATGAAGTACCCGTAGGCCACGATCAGGCCGGTCGCCAGCAGCACCTTGGCCATGTTCTGGAGGTGCCGCGGGGTGATGAAATCCTCGAGGTGATAGACCGCGCGCAGCGGGATGGCCAGCGTCAGCACCATGGCGAAGCCGGAGTAGATCGCGCCAGCCACGAAGTAGGGCGGGAAGATGGTGCTGTGCCAGCCAGGAAGAATGGCGACGGCGAAGTCGAGGCTCACCACGCTGTGAACCGAAACGACCAGCGGCGTGGCGATTCCCGCCAGCAGCCGGTAGGCGTCCTCGTAGCGACGCCAGTGGATAGCCGAGCCGCGCCAGCCCATCGCCAGCATCCCGTAGATCCCGCGCGGGAACCAGTGCCGCGCCTGGTCGCGCAGGCTGGCCAGATCCGGGATTAGCCCCACAAACCAGAACATGAAGGACACGGTGGCGTAGGTGGAGACGGCGAAGACGTCCCACACCAGGGGGCTGCGAAACTGCGGCCACACCCCCATCGTGCTGGGATACGGGAACAGCCAGTAGAAGTACCACGGACGCCCCAGGTGCAGTAACGGGAACATGCCCGCACAGGCCACCGCGAACAGCGTCATGGCCTCCGCGAACCGGTTGATGGAAGTGCGCCACTCCTGGTGCATCAGCAGGAGAATGGCGGAAATCAGCGTGCCGGCGTGCCCGATCCCAATCCACCACACGAAGTTGACGATCGCGAATCCCCAGCCCACCGGGATCCCGATCCCCCAGATACCCACTCCCCTGGCCAGCAGATAGGCGATGGCGACCTGCAGTATCATCACCAGCAGGAAGCTGACTGCGAAACCCGCCATCCAGGCCCGCGGCGTCCGCCGGCTGAGCACGATTCCGCCTATTTTGTCGGTGACCGAAGCGAAGCTGTGCCCCGGCGCGAGGACCGGCGGCTCCCTCAGCTCAATGGTGCGTGGGTCGCGCTCCGTCTCAGCCATCGGATTAGCCTCGTATCTCCGGGTTCGGGTTTCGCAGGCGCGCCAGATACGTAGTACGCGGGCGGGTGTTCAGGCCCGCCAGCAGCGCATAATTGCGCGGGTCGGCCTTGAGCCTGGCGAGGCGGCTGTTCGGATCGCTGAGATCGCCGAAGACGATCGCTTGCGCCGGGCACACCGCCTGGCAGGCGGTCACGATCTCCCCGTCCCGCACTTTGCGGTCCTCTTTCTCCGCCTCGATCTTGGCCGCGTTGATGCGCTGCACGCAGTATGTGCACTTCTCCATCACGCCGCGCGATCGCACCGTCACGTTGGGATTGCGCTGCGCCTTCAGGCTGGGCGTAGTCCAGTCGGCAAATTCGAAAAAGTTAAACCGCCGCACCTTGTAGGGACAGTTGTTGGAACAGTAGCGCGTGCCCACGCAGCGGTTGTAGATCATCTCGTTGAGGCCCTCGCTGCCATGCACCGTGGCGCCCACGGGGCAAACCACTTCGCACGGAGCGTTCTCGCAGTGCATGCACGGCACGGGCTGGTGAAAGATGGCCGGATCCTCCGGAGGGCCTTCGTAATAACGGTCCACCCGGATCCAGTGCATCGAGCGGCCCCGGCCCGCCTCCCTCTTGCCGACTACCGGGATGTTGTTCTCGGCCTGGCAGGCCAGCACGCAAGCCCCGCAGCCGATGCACGCGTTCAGGTCGATGGCCATGCCCCAGGCGTAACCCTCCTGAGGATGGCCGGGATACAAGGTGAGGCCGGGCGGTGGAGACTCTTCCACCTGCTGGGCGAATCGCGGGTTCTTCTGAAACTCGCCGAGCGTGCCTGCCCGGATCAGATTCCGGCTCTCCATACTGAAGTGGTGCTGGGTGGAGACCAGCGAATAACGGTCACCGGTTCGGCGGATTTCGAGGCCCGCACTGAACCAGGGCTCATCCGCGGTGCGGAGCAGGTACGCATTGAAGCCGGCGCCCGTCCCCACGCGGCCGGCGCGCGTGCGCCCGTAGCCAAGCTGTACGGTGACGGAGTCGTCGGCATGCCCGGGCATGATCCAGACGGGTGCGCGCACCGAAGCCCCTCGGTAGCGAAGTTCAACCACCGCCTCGTTGTGCAAGCCTAAGCGCTGGGCGGTCGCGGGGCTGACCAGGGCGGCATTGTCCCAGGTGAGCTTAGTCAGGGGTTTAGGCATCTCCTGGAGCCAGCCATTGTTAGCGAAGCTGCCGTCCCAGATGGTCGGGTCCGGACGAAAAGCGATCTCCAGCCCGCGGCCGGGCTTCTGCGCCGGCAAGCTTTCCTTCAAGAAGCCTGCGCGCAGGGCCACTCGCTTCGGGGGCAGGCGGGTGCCCGCAACCAGGCCATCGTGCAGCGCAACCTGCCAGGATTCCTCGAAGATCTTCCAGCGGCCGTGCTTCTCCCAGTAGTCGCGGACGATGTCATGGCCCGACAGCGAGGCCTTCCCCGCCAGCGCAGCCAGCAGCTCGTGGGCTGATCTTCCGCCGTAGAGCGGCGCGATCAGCGGTTGGAGAATCGTCACCGTTCCGTCGAAGGCGCGGGCGTCGCTCCAGGACTCCAGGAAATGCGCCTCCGGAATATGCCAGTGGCACAGGGCCGACGTCTCGTCCTCGTACAGGCCCAGATGCACGCGCAGCTTCACCTTGGAAAGCTGCTCGGCAAAAGCCAGGTCCCTGGGCGCGGTGAAGACGGGATTGCCGCCCACAATGACCAGCAGATCTACCCGTCCGGCTTGCATGTCCCCGACAAGCTCGCGAAGAGACTGCATCTGATCGACCGGCATGGCCTCCACCGGATCGGTGTGGATCACGGTCCTGCCCTCAGCGCCCAGGGTGTGGTTGATGGCGTGAGCCAGGGCATGCACGACCGGCGGCTGTTGATCGCCCGCCACCACCAGGCTCGCGCCGCGGTGTTGCGCAAGGTCTCGTGCCACGGCTTCGGCAAATTGGTCGTGTGGGCCGGGGGAACCGGGAGAAGCGTCCTGGACGCCCAGCCGCTGGGCGACCTTTCGCGCAAACGATTCCACTTCGCCCGCGCGCAGGCCCAAGCGGTGGTCCGCCATCGAACCGGTTATTGATGGACAGCTTTCGACGACATAGAGGCGGTTCATTGCCACCGGCCCCTGCCCGACCCGGCGTCCGGCGGTGAAATCCCGGACGTAACGCAAGTTGGCCGGGCCCCAGCCCAGGAAATCCGCCTCGAGATCCAGAATCACCTGGGCCTGGTCGAAGCGGTATATGGTGTTCACATCCTGGCCGAAGGCCACGTGGGCGCCTGCGCGGGCGTGGTCCCTGGAGACGGGCTCGAACTGGTGCCATTTGGCGGACGAGAACTCGGCCAGCAGACTCCTGATCTGCTCGGCCAGGGTCGGCGAGGTCACCGTCCCGGTCAGCAGGCGAAGTCCCGCGCCCTTCTTCAAGTGCTGTTCTTCTCGCGCTACATTCAGCGCCGCCAGGAAGGTCATCCAACTGCTGAGCCTCCCCACGCGCGTTACTACCTGCGAGCGGTCCGGATCGTAAAGCGTCAGTACGGAGGCCTGTCCGAACACGTCCGTGGCGCCCAGGCTGGCGGGATGTTCCGGGTTTCCCTCCACCTTGGTGGGGCGGCCCAGATGACTTTCCACCAGTAGTCCTTTGGCGAAGCCGCCCATCGGCATGGCAGTCGCAAAGAACAGCGGCTTGCCAGGTACGAGATCCTCGGGCGCACGGACGTAGGGGACGATCTTCTCGGCGGGCGTACGGCAGGCCGTCATTCCGGCCAGCGTCAGCGATGCTCCCATCACTTTCAGCAGGTCGCGGCGGCTGACCGGGTCCGTCCCGCCGGAGGCCGGCTCAGGAAACTCGGCTTCAAGGAACCGCTGGAACTCAGCCGTTCCCGCCAGTTCATCCAGGCTTCTCCAGGTCTTGTTTCGCGCGTCTTTCTGAGTCATCGGTGACAGGTGTAGCAGTCGGTCAGTTTCCGGATGTTGTATTGCGCTACCAGCCTGCGTCCCAGAGTGAGCTGGTCGGCAGGCGGGTTCCAGTCCATCTGGAAGACATACTCGCGCGGCCGGACGAAATGTTCCGGCTGGCGGTGGCACTCCAGACACCACTCCATCAGGAGGGTGTTGGCGCGCCAGGTAAGCGGCATCTGATCGACCCGCCCGTGACAGGTCGAGCAGCCGACACCCTTGTTCACGTGAATGCTGTGATCGAAGTAAACGAAATCCGGCAGCCTGTAGACCCTGGTCCACTGAAGTGGTTCCCCGGTCCGAAAACTCGCGCGAACCGGCTCCAGCACCGGCGCGTCGGCCCAGATCAGAGAGTGACAGCTCATGCAGGTCTCAGTCGGAGGAAGGCCGGCGTAGGAGGAGTTCTCGACCGAGGTGTGGCAGTAGCGGCAATCGATTCCCATCCCACCGGCGTGGTGTTTGTGGCTGAAGGGCACTGGCTGCTGCCGGGGAACGCCGACTTCCGTCTGGTAGCCGGAACGGTAGAGCGCCCAGAGCATCCCGCCCGTCACCGCCAGGGCCAAGACCGCCCCCAGGATGCTCGCCCTGGCGATGGTATTGGCGCTGCGATGAAATAGTTGTGCCATCCCAAAGCACTAGAGGACTGCTCTTTCGCCGTGTTTGGGCGCCGCTCAGCGACCGAGCCGCGCCAGGAAGCGACTCCTTGGGCAGCGGAGAGTACTACCCAGTTACCCTCTGCCCTCCAGATGCCCAGTCTTCTACCCTTTATTAGAGTGCCGCCTCCCCGTTTGGTTGCAGCTTTCTGCCCCCGCCTGGCCCCCTGGGAAAATGCTGCCCAGGCGGAGCGCCACCCCGGCGACGTGGTGACCGGCGACCTCGCGGAAGCAAGGTTGGCCCCCGGCCGGCCGAGCGGGCGGAGGTGGGGGCGGGTCTTGGACGGCCGCGGCGATCACAGCCAGAGGCGATCCACTAACATCAAAGCATAGAGCGAGGGGAGGTAGATCACGGACGCCAGAAGAACACCCCGAGCCCGCAGTGCGGTCCGCTCAATGGCCACGCGCGCCGTGGCGTACAGGAAGCCCAGCCCGAGCGCCAGCGCGCCGATGCCATACAGTCTTCCCGCCATCGACAGGTACGCCGGGAGCACGCTGGCCGGAATCAGCAGCACCGAGCCAATCAGCATTTGCCTGGCGGTCGATCTCCCATCCGGCTGCACCACGGGCAGGAAGGCGATTCCCGCGCGGCGGTAGTCCTCGCGATACATCCAGGCCATGGAAAGGAAGTGCGGGAACTGCCAGAAAAACAGGATGGCGAACAACACCCAGGCTTCCGCCGTCAGCGCCCCGCGGGCGGCCACGTAGCCGATCAGCGGCGGCATGGCGCCTGGCAGCGCGCCCACCGTGGTGGCGTGGGGAGTGCGTCGTTTCAGAGGCGTGTAAACGAACAGGTAGCAGGCCAGGGTGAGCAGGCCGCAGAAGGCCGCCACTCTGTTCGCGGCCAGCGCCAAGTCCGCGAATCCGAGGGCCGCCAGCAAGATGCCAAAACCCAATGCGCGCCGGGGGGTGACGCGGCCTGAGGGGATCGGCCGGCCGCGGGTGCGGCGCATCCTGGCGTCCCCCTCGCGCTCGTACCACTCGTTCAATGTGGCCGTCCCGGAAGCCATTAGGCCGGTACCCAAAAGCGTGTGAAGCAGCAGCGGAAAATGCCACTGCCCGCGCGCCCCGAAACAGTACCCCACCGCCGTGCTCATCAGGATGAGCCAGGTTACATTGGGCTTGGTGAGTTCGAGGTAATCTCTCATCACACTGGCGCGATGCGCCGCACATGGCGGCCGCACTGGATCGCAAACAGGAGGCTGGCCGCCATCATCAGGGCGCCCAGCGCCACGTGGGCCACCGTCAACACCACCATGACCTGCTCGGGCTGAATGCTATCTGCTGTTGAGATGCGGCTGATGTAGGCGCCGATTCCGGCCAATACCTGTAGAAATGCGACTGCCATCAGCAGCCGTGCGGCGCGCCCCAGCGCCGCATGAGCGCCGTGTTGTGTTAGAACGCTGATCCCCGCCACAAAGACCAAGACCGTGACTCCCATCGCTCCCACGACGTGTGGGATGATCCCGAAGGCTTTGTGCCGCACCGCGGCCCCCAGCACCAGTTGCGCCAGCACGCTGATCGGCGCGGCCACAGCCAGCCAGCGCAGCGGTGGCCAGCCGGAATCTTCCACTACCGGCGCCGCCTGCTTCCAGCGCGGCGAAGTGAACAGCGCGATGGCGGCCGTGGCGGAAAAGAAAAGCTGCGCCAGACACGCGTGCGCGATGCTCACCGGTTGGGGCAGCAGATACAGAACCGTCAGCCCGCCCAGCACCCCTTGCAGGACGACCGCCCCCAACACCGCTGCGCCCAGCCACCGCAGCCACCGGCGCGGCTCGCCGCGCCACAGCCAGATTGCCAGAACCACCGTGAGCAGCCCGACCGCGGTCGCCACCATCCGGTGCCCGTGTTCGTAGAAGATGCCGCCCTCCATGGCGGGCATCAGCTTGCCGTAAGACAGCGGCCAGTCGGGAACCGACAGTCCCGCGTTGTTGCTCGTGACCAGTCCACCGGCAATGACCAGCAGCAGCGACGAGGCCGTTACGAGAACCGCATAGCGGTGCAACCAGATGTTGTCCATAGAAGCTCAAGAAACTCAGAGGCTGGGAGCCGGGGGTCCGGCCCACGCTTTCATTCTAGCCGTTCGTGCGGGCGGCGTCATTCATCTGCTCAGATGACCGCCGCAGTCGCGGCGACACCGCCCTCGAAGTCCCACAGCAGGCTGCGGTCCTCGAACGATTCGAAGTCGAGGCGCGGAAAGCGAAGCGCTGATTGTGGGCCGACAAGCAGCCGATTGCGCCGTGAGAGTGGCGGAAGGCGCAAGCCGATGTTGCGCCGGTTCAACTCCTGCTCGATGACGGAGTGGCCGTTG
>JBBTDS010000740.1:0-5058 GCA_038060875.1 Acidobacteriota bacterium
TCACAAGGGCGACACGCCCCACCGCGCTCACCCACAAATCCTGCTATAGAGCCTAATGAATTAACCACTGGCGAGCTTCACGCCAGACAAGAGGAGGGAGTCCATGCTATCCGTGATCCCGTCGAACGCCAAGGCGGCCGGTCTGCGCCGCCGTTTTCGGCCAGGCGAGCTTGTCCACCGTGCGTGGCACCGTAACGGATGCCTCGGGGGCCTTTGCGCCTGGGGCGGAGATCACGGTCCTTGAGGTCGCAACCAATATCAAGGCCAGGGTCGCGACTTCAGACAGCCAGGGCAATTACGAGATGCCCGGGCTGAAGCCGGGATCCTACCGTCTGAACGCGTCCCTGGCCGGCTTCAAGACCTTCGTGGTGGACGACATCCGCCTGGCCAGCAGCCAGGTCCGGCGGGTGGATGTCGTTCTTCAGGTGGGCGCGGTGGAATCTGAGGTCACCGTCAGCGCCAGAGGCGCCGCGATCGAGACCGAACAGGGCAAAATCGCGGCTGAGTTCGTCGGGGAACGCTATGACGCGGCCACCTGGTCTTAACCGCGGCACGTGCTCAAGTTCGGCGGCGAGCTGCGCACCTACAGGGACTTCAGTGGTGACCGGCGAAGTGGTCCCGCGCCCGGCGAAGACCAATTTCGCTCCCCGCGTCTCGGCGGCCTACCGTTTGTCGGACCACACCGTCGTGCGCGGCGGCTACGGCATCTTCACTGAGTTCTTTGGGAGGTTTGTCCGCGCTGAGGCTCGAGAACCCTTACAACCCTAACCTGTGGAGCCGCGACGACGTTACCCCGAAGCACCGCGTTGTCGTCAACAGCCTGTGGGAAGTGCCGGTCGGCCGCGGCAAGAGGTTCCTGTCCGGCGTTCCAGGCCCGCTCAACCACGCGGTCGGCGCGTGGAAGGTCGCCTGGCTGAGCAGTCTTCAGAGCGGCCAGTATTTCACGCCCGGTTTCTCCGGCAGCGACCCGTCCAACACCAACACCTCCGGAGGCCGTCCCGACCGCACCTGCAATGGCAATCTGCCTCCCGGCCAGCGCGGGCTGAACCGTTGGTTCGACACTTCCTGCTTCGTGGTGCCGCCCGCGGGCCGGTTCGGCAACGCGGGCACGAACATCCTGGAGGAGCCCGGCGTGCACAGCCACAACCTCAGCGTCACCAAGCGCTTCACGCTGACCGAGCGGCTGCGCCTGGAGTACATGGCTGCGCTCTCGAACGTTTTCAACCACCCGAACTTCTATGCTCCGGGCAGCAACATCTCGGCGCCGGGCCAGGCCGGGGTCATTACTTCGCAGCACGACCGTTTCTCCTCCGACCGCAGCGGGGCGCGCTTTGTGGACACGCGCCTGCGCCTGGAGTTCTAATGTCTAGATGGCCACTGAGCAGGCAACCCCCGCCGCCTCCGAAACGGGAACTGGAGGGATCGCCCGCGGCGAACGCCTCGTGTCGCTGGATGCGTTCCGCGGCTTCACCATGTTCTGGATCGTCGGCGGCCACGCGTTGGTGACGGCTTTCCAGGCTCTCGGCCACAACCCCGTCATCGACACGATCGTCTATCACTTGAGCCACACTCCATGGCAGGGCCTGCGTTACTACGACCTGATCTGGCCCTGCTTCATGTTGATGGTGGGCGCGTCGATTCCTTTCGCGCTGGCCAAGCGCTCGGCGACCGCCACCGGGCGAAAGATGACGATCCGAGCCGTGCGCCGGGCCGTCGTGCTGTTCCTGCTGGGCTCGCTGCGGACGTCGGTGGGGAGCAATTCCCCCATGCTGATCGAACTGAGCAGCGCTCTCCAGCCGATCGCCGTCGCCTACCTGGCGGCGTTCTTTCTGGCGCGCGCGTCGGTGCGGGTCCAGGCCGCCACCGGGGCGGCGATTCTCGCCGCCTATGCGCTGCTGCTGGCGTTCGTGCCGGCTCCAGGCATCCCGGCCGGGTCTTACGAGAAGGGCGCCAACCTGGTGCTCTTTGTGGACCTGAAGGTGCTCGGGCGTGCGCATCAGGAGGGATGGGGAACGGTCCTGAGCACCCTGCCCACTATCTCAACCACCATCCTTGGCCTGCTGATCGGAGGGCTGCTGATGAGCCGGCGCTCTCAGCGGCGCAAAATGGCGGTGATCGCTCTAACCGGCATCGGTGCGGTGGCCCTAGGGCTGGCGCTGGACCCCGTCGTGCCCGTCGTGATGAAGCTCTGGACCGCCTCTTACGGCCTGCTCTCGGCCGGCTGGGCCTGCCTGCTGTTTCTGTTGTTCTACGGGATCATCGACGTCCTCGGTTTCAGAAAGTGGGCCCTTCCCCTGGTGGTGATCGGAGTGAACGCGCTGGCGGTTTACATGGGCAGAACGCTTGTTCCGCTGACGCGCATCGTCGGGATCTTCACGGCCGACGCGGCCCGGGAACTCGGGACGGCGGGGCCGATGTTCCGGGCTCTCGCCGTGCTCGTGGTCGAGTGGCTTATCCTGTACTGGATGTACAAGCGGAAGATCTTCCTCAGGGCCTGATTAACCCAACACACTTTAACTGGAGTTACTAATATGACATACACTGACAGGAGATCGTTCTTACTTGGATCGGCCGCGGCGCTGGGAAGCGCCTCGGCGCCGAGTCAGACGACGCGTGAGATACGGACGGCGTTCATCGGAACCGGCGTCCGCGGAAAGAGTCTGCTCACTCAGGCGCTCGAACAGCCCGGCGTCCGCGCCGCCGCCGTCTGCGACACGGCTCCGGTGGCGCTGGACGCGGCGCTCTCGCTGGCCAGGCGCGATACCCCACGCTCGTTCACTGATTACAGAAGAGTGGCCGAGCTCAAGGACCTTGAGGCGGTCTTCATCGCCACCCCCTGCGACCTGCATGCGGAGATGACGGTGGCGTGCCTGGAGGCGGGCAAGTATGTGTACCTGGAGAAGCCTCTCGCCATCACTCCCGAGGGAGTGGACAGCATCCTGAAGGCGGCGCGTAAGTCCAAGGCGTTCCTGCAAATCGGGCAACAGATGCGCTATTATCCCTGGCTGCGCGCGCCTATCTCCCGGATTCTGCGGGATAAGATCATCGGCAAGGTCTTACTCATCAAGGCGCAGCGGCACTCCACCGCCTCCCCGCCGGGTGAGGATAAGGAGAACCTTCGCGCCTGGTATTACGACGTGAAGCGTTCCGGCGATCGCATCGTCGAGAACGGTGTGCATAACATCGACGTGTGTAACTGGATAGCCGATAGCCGCCCTGTAAGTGCCTTTGGTTTCGGGAAGGTTTATCTGCCCGATCCTATTCCCGCCGGCACGCGATACATGGACGGGTACAGCATCATGTACCAGTACGAGAACGAAGTGAATCTGACTTACAGCGAAGCCCGTCTGCATCCGGCGGGGCTGAAAGAACTGGCCGGCGGGCAATGGTGGGTGGCCTTCGGAGAGAAGGGCGCCGTGACCATGAAGAGAGACTCGGGACTCCTCTACGGGATGTGGGAGAAAGGCGAGCCTCGCGAGCTGATCCCGCCCGCCGATCAGGGGCTCAAGGAAAACGCGGTCGCCGATTTCTTCGCTTGCATCCGCGAAGGCCGGCAGCCCTTCGCCGACCTCCGGGTGGCCGCCATCGCCGCCCTCACGACCATCATGGGGCGGGAAGCGATCTACCGGAAGCGAATGGTCACTTGGAAGGAGCTGGGCGTCACGGTCTGAAAACACGGGCCGGCCGCTGTGGTAGCATAGAACTGACCCGCCAGCGCCCGCGGAGAGGTGGCTGAGTGGTCGAAAGCAGTGGTTTGCTAAACCATCGTAGGGGCCTAAACCTCTACCGGGGGTTCGAATCCCCCCCTCTCCGCCAGAACGATCCGTCTTACTGGTCCAGCTTGCTGCCGGGGTTGTCCTCAGCCGGCGATTCGCCGGCGCCTGTCGGCTGTTCGCCGGGCTCGCCCCGCTCCATCTCGGCGAGGGCCTGCTCGAAGTCCTCGCCGGCGTCCTCGCCCAGCTCCTTGCCCATCCGCTTCATCCACCGGGCCACGCTGCCGGGATCGTTCTCATCGAGGCCGGCCAGCGCCGAGGGGTCGGCCAGCCGCTCCAGCCGGCCCTCTTCGCTTTGGCCGAGGGCAAAGCGGGAGACCAGTCGCACCAGGCGGCGGCTGCTGCAACGCGGGCAGGCCGCGTCCTGCGCGGCCGCGATGCTCCTGAAAAAGATACTGACCTTGCGGCCGCAGCCCTCACAACGGTACTCGTAGATCGGCATCTTGCCTCCATCTTAGCGTTTGCCGGGGGAAGGTGATGCCGTGCATCCCCACGGGGGATCGGGAGCGCGTTGGCCGCGTGGCCGCGCGCAAATGGCAAGGTGCGAGCGCCGGTCGCGGTCCTTGCCTGTGCCGATCCGTGGACGGGCGAGCTTGGCTGGACCGGGGCACCGGAACAGGGTCGCGGCCGTGTCTCCTGCATCGTCCTGCCACTCCCCGACACGGCACGGCGGGCACAGCGCTTCTGCCCGGCGGCGCGCCTCCCACCCCTTCGGCACCGCCTGCCGGCTTCCCGACGCCGCTGCGGCGCGATACAATGCCCAGAGGTTGGACAGGGCAGCGGTTCAGTCCAACTGATTTTCGGTTCGTATCCGAAAAGTGTGGTAGCGGTTGAAGCCCTGCAATGTCAACGAGATGGCGGTTGACGCGCAGTTGAGGAGCACCCCGGACCGTTCGTATTCTTCGTTGTGGTTTACCAAAACACGACGAGGAGGAACGGCCGAGGTGCTCATAGAGACTTTTATCAGAAAACAGTTGCGATTGAAATCGCATATCGTGACGAAGGTGGAAGAGACCGAGGAATGGATGACGGTTCACATCGACCGTCTGGGGCGGCGGTTGCTGCGGTGCGGAGTATGCCGCCAGCGGTCCCGCGAAGTCTACGACCTCTGCAAAGAACGGACCTGGCGAGATCTGTCGATGCGCAAGTTGCGGTTGCGGTTGGTTTACCGGCCGCGACGAGTGCACTTGAGAGTACCGAGTTCCAGCCTATCGGATCGCCTTGGGTTCAGCAATCCGCATGGTCAGCCGTGAGTGCTCGATACTCAGGTCGATCCACTGGTCAA
>JBBTDS010000741.1:0-1020 GCA_038060875.1 Acidobacteriota bacterium
CCGCCGGCGCGGTGCACATCCTCGACGTGCACCTCGGGACGGCTGGGCGACACTTTACAGATGTTGGGCGTGGAGTCGGAGATCGCATTGAGCCGGTCGAGGTCGAACGGGATGCCGGCCGAGTGGGCCAGCGCGAGGGCGTGCAGGATGGTGTTGGTCGAGCCGCCCATGGCCATGTCGAGCACGAAGGCGTTGGTGAGCGCCTGCTCGGTGATGATGTCGAGCGGGCGGAGGTTCTGTTCCAGGCAGCGCTTGAGCGCGTGCGCGGCGCGCTTCACCAGCTCGATCCGCTCCGGGTTAAGCTCGGTGCCGCCGTCGTCGCGCCAGCGCTCGGCGGGGATGGTGCCGTTGCCGGGCAGCGCCAGGCCCAACGCCTCGCCGAGGCAGTTCATCGAGTTGGCGGTGAACATGCCGGCGCAGCTTCCGCAGCCGGGGCAGGCGCGCTCGGCCAGTTGCTCCAGCTCGGCGTCGGTCATCTTGCCCGCCGCGTGGCGGCCGACGCCCTCGAAGACGCTGATCAGGTCGGCGCCGCCGGCCCCGGCCAGCATCGGCCCGCCACTCACGTAGACGGCCGGGATGTTCATGCGGGCCATGGCGTTGTACATGGCCGGCACGATCTTGTCGCAGTTGCCGATGCCGATCCAGGCGTCACAGGGGTGCGCGCCGATGATGGTCTCGATCTGGTCGGTGATCAGCTCGCGCGAGGCGAGCGAGTACTTCATGCCGAAGTGCCCCATGGCGATGCCGTCGCAGACCGCCCCGCCGATGTTGGCATACCAGACGTTGAAGCCGAGACCCTCCAGTTCCGCTCGCAGGATGGCGCCGATCCTGTCCAGGTGGGCGTGGCCGGGGATCTGGTTGGTGTAGGAGTTGATGACGGTGACGAACGGCCTCTTCAGATCGCCGAGCGAGCGGATGACGCCCGCGGCCTTCATGAGCGACGCCGCCGGCAGCATGTGCTTACCCTCGGCCACGATGCGGCTCCCGCGCCGGCGGATGTTCTCGATGCCCGGGTTCATT
>JBBTDS010000742.1:0-7992 GCA_038060875.1 Acidobacteriota bacterium
ACCTCCAGCCGGCTGATGGCGTCGCGCGGGCTGTTGGCGTGAACGGTGGTCAGCGAGCCGTCGTGGCCGGTGTTCATGGCCTGGAGCATGTCGAGGGCCTCCTCGCCGCGCACCTCGCCGACGATGATGCGGTCGGGCCGCATTCTGAGGGCGTTGATCACCAGTTGCCGGATCTTGATGGCCCCCTGGCCTTCGATGTTCGGCGGGCGCGTCTCCATCCGGGCCACGTGGGTCTGGCGCATCTGCAATTCGGCCGCGTCCTCGATGGTCACGATCCGCTCGTCCTCGGGGATGTAACCGGAGAGCACGTTGAGCAGCGTGGTCTTGCCGGCGCCGGTGCCGCCGGAGATGATGAGGTTCAGCCGCGCCCGCACACAGGCCTGCAACACCTGGATCATCCCTTCGGTCAGCGTCAGGTTCCGGACCAGCTCCTCGGCGGTGATGGGGTCGCGCCGGAAGCGCCGGATCGAGAGCAGGGGGCCGTCCACCGCCACCGGTGGAATGACGGCGTTGACCCGCGAGCCGTCCGGCAGCCGGGCATCCACCATCGGCGAGGATTCGTCCACCCGCCGCCCCACCCGGGCCACGACCTTCTCGATAATCCGCAGCAGATGCGAGTCGTCCTTGAACTCCACCGGCGTCCGCTGGAGCTTGCCGTTGCGCTCCACGTAGACCAGCCGCGGCGTGGTGACCAGGATGTCGGAGACGGTGGGGTCTTGCAGCAACGGCTCCAGCGGGCCCAGGCCGAAGACCTCGTTCAACACCTCTTCGGTCACCCGCTCTTTCTCGATCATGCTGAGCGGGGTCTTCTCCTCCTCGACCAGCTTGGCAACCGCCGCGCGCACTTCCATGCGCACGCGCTCGCCGGGCATCGAGGAGAGCACCTCCAGGTTGATGCGCTCCAGCAGCTTGCGGTGCAAGGCGAACTTCAGTTCCTGGTATTCCGGGCTGGAGGCATGCGGTTGAAACAGGCGGGTCACCCAACCCGCTTCGATCGCCGCCCGAGGGCCAGCCGACCCCATGTCCGTTGCCATGTTTGTGTGTTCTCCCTGTTAACAAAATGTCGTCTCTAACCGCTCCCTGCGGTCGCGGCTCGGAAGCCGTGTGCCGAGCCGCGCGCGTAAGCAAGCGGCCGCTGCTAAAAGAAGATGGACAGCTTCGACCGCGATTTATCCTTCTCCTTCTCTTTTTCCCGCTCCTCCTGCACACCGGCGATCTTCTGCGCCAGCTTGCTGAGATGCCGGCCCAGGTCGGTGGCGGTGGAGAGCAGGTTGCCTTCCGAGTACGCCTCGTAGAGTTCGGGGTAGCTGTTGGGCAGGGCGGCGTAGATCGGCAGCCCGAGTACCTTCTGCACCTCGGCCGGCGTCAGGTCCGGCTGCCTCGGCATCCGATTCAGCACCAGGTGCAGCCGCTGCCGGCTGTACCCGAGGTCGAGCAGGGTCTGCACCACCTGCTTGGCCCGGTGCAGGGCCAGCACGTCCAGCGTCACCACCAGGAAGGCCTGATCCATGTCCTCCAGCACGCTCAGCGAGAGCACGTTCAGGCTGCGCCCCAGGTCGGCCAGCACCCAGTCGTACACCGAACGCGTGAACCGCAGTACATGCCGGAGCTGCTCCGGCTGCAAAGAGTCCCTCAGGCCCAAGACTCCCGGGGCCGTGATGACCTCCAGCCCGGGCTGGCCGTTGGAGACCAGCGCTTTCCAATAACTCATGTCCAGCTTGTGAATGTTCTTGGCCGCGTCCAGGATGGAGTAGGGCGTCTTAGCCTTCATCAGGAAGCCCAGCATGCCGGTCTCCATGTCGAGGTCAGCCAGCAGGATGTCCTTGCCGGTCAGTCGCTGGAGTTCGCTGGCCACGTGGCAGATGACCGTGGTCGCGCCGCAGCCCCCCTTGGCGGAAAAGAAGCCGAGCAGCTTGCCCTGGCCGCGCGACCCCTGCCGCCGCTGCATACGGTCGGCCGCCATCCGCACCAGGGCCTTGCGTAGGCCGGCCGCCAACGGGGGGTAGAGGTACTCACTGGCCCCGGCGCGGATGGCGTCCAAGATCGTTTCCGGATCGGCGCTCGTGTTCAGCGCGATCACCGTCGGCGCGGCGGTGGTGGACTTCAGACGCCGCAGCGGCTCGTCGAAGGCCTGCTCCAGTTGCGACAGGTCGATCAGCACTACCTCGGGGCGGAACTGCTCCAACTGGTCCAGCAACTGCGCCCAGTCGCGAATCCCCGATTGGTCCACCACAATCCGCACGGGGCTACCTTGCAGGGCGGCGTGGACCTCGTTCCTCAAGTCGAGGTTGGCAATAATCAGGCCGACCTTGAGCTCTGGTTGCGCGATCATGTATGCGTCAACTCTCCGTGCGTTCCACGGAACGCCGGCGCCCGGCCATGGTCATCGGCCGCGGGCTGCCAGCGCCCCACTTCAATTCGATGCCCCGCCCGGCTTGGGCTGGGCAGGCGCCGCTGGCGCCGCCGGCGGCTGAGCCTGAACCGGAAGAATCTGGAACTGCACCGGCGCCGGGCCGGCCCCCTGACCCTCCTTCCGCTCAATCAACCGCTCGTACGGGACCGCCTCCTGCGCTGGCTTGACCGGCACCGGCCCGGTCACGTCCATGCCCGGCGTGCGGGGCGCCACCGTCGGCGCGCCCTTCAGAAACTCGGCCGGCATCTGGATGCCCGGGATCGGCTGGCCGGCAGGGATCGGCCGCACCAGCTCCGGCGTCACCATCACCAGCAGCTCGTTGTTGCTCTTGTTCCGCGACCGTGACTGGAACAGCTTGCCGAGCACGGGAATATCGCCGAGGCCCGGGATCTTGTTGAAGCTCTCGATCACCCGGTTGTCCAGCAAGCCGGCAATGGCGAAAGTCTGCCCTGGCTCCAGCTCGACCTCCGTCTGCACGCGCCGGGTCGCGATCGCCGGGATGGTAAAGCCCTGCACCACGGTGGCGTTGGAATAATCCAGCGAGCTGACTTCCGGCGCCACCTGGAGCCGGATCGTGTTGCGCGGCGTCACCACGGGCAGGAAGTTGATCCGCACGCCGAACTCGCGCCACTGGATGGTGACCGCGCCGGCCCCGGCCAGGCCGGTCTGCACCACCGGCACAGGGACCTCCCCGCCGGCCAGGAAGCTCGCCTGTTTGCCGTTGATGGCCAGCACGTTGGGTTCAGCCAGGATCTCCAAAAATCGCTTGCTCTGGAGCGCGCGGATGGTCGCCCCCAGATTCAGGTCGGGACGGAACAAGAAGATGTTCAGCGCGTCGGTGAGCGTGAAATTCGCGCGTCCCCCTTCCACCAGATCCGGCCGCGGCGGCTGGTACTGCTGGGTGGAGATCGCCCCCGGCGTCTGGAGCGCCCCAGTGCTCATGAAGTTGACGCCCAGATCGGAAGTCGCCGCCCGGTCCACGTTGGCAAAACGCACCTTGAGCAGGATCTGCTGCTCGACCGGCGGCACCTTGACGTGCAGCAGGTTGACGGTGTTCTTGCCCAGCGTGCTGGCGATTTGCGCCGCCCGGTCAGCGGCCACCAGGTCGTTCACCGTGCCGCGCAGGAAGACGTTCTCATCCTCCACGGTCACGCTGACGTCCTGGCCGGCCATTTCCTTCCGCATCTCGTTGCGGATGGCCTCCAGTTTGGCGGTGCTGGGGCGGATCTTGAGCTCGAACAGCAGCCGGGCGCCGCCCTGCTGCCAGATGATCAAGCTGGTTTCGCCCGCCGCCTTGCCGTTGATCAGCACCTCGCGCGGGGTGACGGCCACCGCTTCGGCCAGGGCCGCATTGGCCACCGCCACGCGCTGGATGATGGTCGGGCTCTCGACCACCAGCGACTTGCCGACGGTCACGAACAGGTCCCGCGCTCCGCCGGCCGGGGCTTGAGAGGCGGCCGCCTGGAACGACAGGGCCATGGCCACCAGGATCGATGCGCTCAGCCTGATCGGGTTCACGGTTTTGCCTCCTTACTCTCGCCGAACTTCGCCTGCACCCGGCTGGTGCCGTGAATCACCTCCACCACCAGCGGCGGCTCAGGCGCCGGCTTGGCGGCCGGCGGGGAAGCCTTGGCCCTTGGCGCGGACACGCGCCGCGTGGGCGGCGCCTGGGGCGCCGAACTCCGATAGGGCAGGCCCGAGAACAGGTTGGCGATGGCCGTCCCCGTGGTCTTGGTAATCTGCGTGTCCAGCGGGTTGCGCAGCACCAGTTGAATCCTTGTTTCGTTGCTGGCCAGGCTCAGGACCTCGGCCTGTTCCGGCGTCACCAGCAGGTTGACCACCGGCACGGTGACCGGCTTACCCTCGGCGTCTTTCTGAATGTTCTGGCCCGCCGAAAGCACTTCGATGTTCTGCAACACGGTTCGGCTGAGGGTGCCCTGAGTGTTGGCCACGCCGGGGGGCGAACCAGAAATCAGCACGTCCACGCGCATGCCCGGGACCACGAACCCGGCCACGCCGACGACCTCATTTACCCGCACCGCCACCGCGCGCATGCCCGGAGGAATGGTAGCCGCCAGCCCGGCGCCCGCGCCTTTCGGCGCCAGGCGGGTGCCGAGGATGGTCTCGCCCTCGTAGATGTTGGCGATCACTCCGCGTCCCACCGCGTCCTCCCGTTTCAACAAACTGTGTTGGGGTACCGGGCCCGCCCAGTCGGCCGGCTTGACGTCGGGGTCGCGAATCAGCGTGCCGACCGGCAGATTCCGCGCGGCCACGATGACCTGCGACACGACCTGTTTGGGCTCGCTGCGCACCCTGCTCGCCGTCAGGCGGTAGACCAGGAAACTGGCCGCCGCCGACACCAGCAGCGCGAACACGAGCACCGAAATGAAACGCTTATTCATATTTCGTCCTCCACCTTGCCGGGCGCTTCACCGCGCCCGCCTGGGGAAAAAAGGGGGCATGCCCCCGGCATGCCCCTGGCCACGGACTACGAGCCCCCACCCGCTGCGCTGGCGGCCGCGACGGACAGCGTAGTGTTCGCGGTCGTCCAGATGGTGTTGATGCTGGCGCCCGCGCCGATGAACAACGCCGCGGAAGCAATGGCGACGAAAGCCAGAAGCAGGGTGTATTCCACCAGGTCCTGGCCTTGCTCGTCGCGCAAGAAATTCAGAAGGTTCGTCATGCTGTTACTCTCCTCGCGTAGGTCTTTGTGATTGGTCTATCACTGGGGTTGATCTTCGCGATCTCGCGATCGCGGGAAAATCCGCCGCGCCTGCGGCGGAAACTCGTTCGCTCTCCGGTCGCGGGCCGGCGGCCCGCTCGAACAGGATGGCCACGCCGTCGTCATAGACAACGCGCCAGCGGCTGGTCTCCTTCAGCGTGCTGGCCAGCGAGGCATCGGCCCGCAGCAGCACGGCGCCCACGTCGTAGCGGTCCAGAGTACGCTGCCAGGCGTGTTTTCCCCGGAGCAGGTCCAGGTATTCCTCCCCGAACGTGGCGCCGTAGAAATCGCTGCGGCCGTCGATGAAAACCTTGATGTGCGGATGCAGACGGTAGATGAGGTAGTCGCCCCATTCGTCGTCCGCGAAAACGTTGGCGGCGAACTCGGGCCGGCGGAGCAATTCGATCGCGCCGGCCGGGTATCGCTTCGGATCGTATTCGGCGCGACACTTGGCCGGCGCCGCCGGCAGGTACAACAGCACGCCAAGCGCCGCCACGGTGACGCCGCTCGTCAGGTGCGCCCGCCCGATGTGATCGATCGCGCCCAGCTCGGACGACAGCCGCGCCAGTCCGCCCGCCGCCCGCCGCACCCAGCCGGCGACCTGGCCCCATGCCAGCGCATCCACCATTTCCTTGAGCGTCCAAGCGATCGCCGGGGCGCTGACCACCGCATAAATGGGAATATTGCGGGCTGAGTAAAGCGCCAGGTGGGCCCAACCCGCCACCATAATGGCCTGGGTGAAGCGGCGCTTATGCACGCTCCAGACCACCGCCAGCGCTCCCAGCGCCAACAGGGCCTCGAAGTACCGCGCCACCGGGTGCTGGAAGCTCAGCGACAGGAACTCGCTGATGTTGCGGAAGTGGTAGGAGTCGCTCAGATAGCGCGCGATGTGCCAGTGCAGCCGCCACGTGTAGGGGTTCAGGAAGCTGGCGGCCAGGCACCCGGCCGCGCTCAGCCAGTACGGGACGCTGCGCCGCAGCGCGGCGCGGCCCTCCGCCCGATCGGCGGCCACCGCCCAACTCACCATCTCGCCGGCCGCGTAAGCGCCGATCAGCAGGATGCCGACAAAGAAGCCGCCGTGCAGGTTCGCCCACAAGATGGTGACGAGCGGCAGCGCCAGCAGCAGCCGCGTGCGGCCCTCCTGCGCGCGCTCGAGCAGCCAGCAGAAGGCCACCGCGAACAGGAGCGTGAACAGGTGCGGCCGAGCCAGCCAGTGCAGCGACGAGGCGGCCACCGCCAGGAAAGTGACGGCGATGGCGATCAGCACGTCGCCGCACTTGCGTCGCACCAGCCGGTAGAGCAGCGCCGCGGTAAGACAGATGATCAACAAGCTCGCCAGCACGACCGCTTCCATGCCCCCGCGCTGGTGCAGCCAGGCGAAGAGCACGTCCCAGAGCCATTCCCAGGCGTACCAGGGCTCGCCGGCCTTGGTGAACGAGAACAAATCCCGGTCGGGGACCCGGCCGTTGGCCAGCATCCATTCGCCGGCCCGGATGTGCCAGCCGGTGTCGCCGTCGCCCAGCAAGTACCGCGCTCCCGTCAGTTTGCCGAACAGGAACACCACCGGCATCAGGAAGGCGACGTCGGTCAGCGACGGCAGCAGGCGGATCACCGGGTTGGGTCGGGCTTGGCTCATATCACTCCACCAGGGCGACCATCCTCCGTTCCAGGCCCCGGTCCAGGGCCATCAGCGTCACCGTCGGCCCGCCCTGCACGGCCAGCGAACCGCTCACCACTTGCAGCGGCGAGGCCATGCCGCCCGACCCTTGCAGCACCAGCCAGGCCCCGCGCGGCTGATAGACGGCGCCGAACAGGTGCGTGTTGGGCGTGGCTTGCAACCGCATTTCCGGGGTCTCGGGATGCGGGGTCGTCTGCGGGCAGGGGTTGTTGATGTTCGGCGAGGTCAGCCCGTCGATCCCGGTCTCGCAGGTGCTCGCCCGGTAATCGACGTCAAAGGTGGGGTCCGCCTCCGGATCCCCGGTGTAGAGCACCCGCGAGTTCCCCTGATCCTGCCAGAAGATGACCGGGCGGAAAGCCCGCAACTCCAGTGGTACGTTGCCCGATCCCACCGTGTCGGCGGGGTCGTTGTTCAACGCGTGCAGGTTGATGTAGGTGGTGGAGTTGGCGCCGGCTTGCATGTTGGCGACCCCGAACCCGAGCTCACTCTTGATTGCCCGCACCCGTTGCGGGATTTCCAGCGGCACGTACGATTCGGTGAGCGGGTTCCAGCCGACGTAGTTGGCGTCGGTGAAGATGAACAGCTCGCCGGCGTCGCCCGGCTTGTTCGGCTGCGACACCCCCAGGGCCGACAGCGGCGTGTGGTCCTCCAGGATCACCTGGTTGGCGAAGGAAAAGACCTCGGGCGCCTTGTTCTGCTGCACGTGCTTGACCCCGGCCATGATGTATCGTCCCGGGTCAAACTTCGCGTTGGCGTTGGTCTGGAAATTCACGCCGCCGAACATCACCCAGTCGCCCCAGGCAGCCGGCGGCGTCGTGCTCGGTATCGTTGGTATGCCGCCAGTGTCGACAGCGGAGAAGCGTACGTAGCCGCTGATGGTCAGCTTCCCGCCGGTGGCCGCTAGCGAGCCGTCTCTCATCTCCGCCGCGTAGTAGTAGCCGGACGGCAGCACCCTGGGGTTGTTGGGGTCGCTGCTGCCAACGATGTTCCCGTTGAGAATCGGAAAATCGGTGCCGGAATCCAGCAAGCCGGTGGGCGGGGGCGGCTGGCCGCGGCCGCGCAGCGGATCCCGGAAATAGGAGCGGTCTCGGAAACCGTTCTGCCATGCCGGCATGCCCGGCACAGTGCTTCGCCAGTCTATGGTCGGGTTAACCTCGCCGGTAGTCCGGATGAAAGTCC
>JBBTDS010000743.1:0-2697 GCA_038060875.1 Acidobacteriota bacterium
GCAACCACACAGGCTTTGTTGCAGCAACAGCAGCAAGTTGTTGCCAGATTAAAGAGTGAACCGCCGACGGGGCGGCTGGTTGTGAAGATTTCTTCCGCTTTCGAACACTGGGAAAATACTCCTTCGGACATCGAAGTAAGAGCCGGCGATGTGCTGACTATCCCCAAGCGGCCAGACTTTGTCCTTGTCAGCGGCCAGGTTTACAACCCGGCCGCGCTGACATACACGCCACGGAAGAATGCGGGCTGGTATCTCAGGCGGGCCGGAGGAGCCACGGAACTTGCCAACCGCAAGGCGATTTTTGTGGTGCGCGTCGATGGTTCCGTCGTTGGCGCACGCACGAATGTCGGATGGTGGAAAGGCAACCTGCTGAGCACCGTGCTCCAGCCCGGCGACACGGTCGTCGTGCCGGAAAAGGCGCTGGGCAGATCCGGATTCTGGAAAGACTTAAGCGGCGCAGCGCAGTTCGCCTTTGCAACAGCGCTCTCCGCAAGAGTGATTGCGGGATTGTGAGAAACCCTTTGAACCAGGGGCGTGCAGGACTTGGGGTTGTGCTTGCGGCCTGTGCGCTGCCTTGCTTTTTGCTCGCACAGGATTACCCGCGGTACCCAAGCGCGGGTTCAACCTACGTGCCCCTCGACAGTTGGATCTATCCGGCGCTCGACCGCCTGGCCGCCCTGGGCTACGTCCAAACCCAGTTTTCGGGGATCAGGCCGTGGACAAGGCTGGAGTGTGCCCGTCTGATTGACGAAGCCGGCGAACGCCTCCAGGAGGAGGACGCGCAGCCCACCGAAGCGATCCGGTTATATCGAGCGCTCGAAAAGGAGTTGGCCGCCCAACTGGAAGCGTTGGGCGGAAGACCGAGTCGAGAACTTGACCTGGAGTCGATCTACACCCGCCTCACGTCCATCGCAGGTGCGCCGCTGACCGACGGATACCACTTCGGTCAAACCATCGTCAACGACCACGGGCGCCCGTACTCCGAGGGAGCGAACGTAGTAGCCGGCTTTTCGGCACGAGGAGTTGCCGGTCCCTTCGCCTTGTACGTCCGCGGCGAATACCAGCACGCGCCGTCTTCTCCAGCGCTCTCCGAGCGAGTTCGAAACGTGATTGCGACCGCCGACTTGAACCCTGTGCTGCCGGCAATGTCCTTCTCGTCCATCAATCAGTTCCGTCTGCTGGACACGTATGTGGGAGTGAACCTGAAGAATTTGCAGCTAACTTTTGGCAAACAAAGCCTGTGGTGGGGGCCTGGCCGTGGCGGGCCGCTTCTGTTCAGCAACAATGCCGAACCGATCTACATGCTGCGCCTGAGCCGGGTCATGCCCTTCAAATTACCTGGTGTTTTCGGTTGGCTGGGCCCTGTACGCACCGAGTTCTTCCTTGGCAGACTCTCCGGCCACCGTTTTCCGGCCCGGCCATTTATTCACGGGCAGAAGTTCACTTTTAAACCCACACCGAATCTGGAGTTCGGTTTCTCTCGTACTGCTGTTTTCGCTGGAGCCGGTCGCCCCTTCACCCCGCACACCTTTGTCAGGAGCCTCGTTAGCGTGGGAAGTGATCCTACGGGCAACTTGCCCGGCAGAGATCCTGGAGATCGCCGCGGGGGCTTCGATTTCAGCTACCGAGTGCCCGGGCTCAGAAAATGGCTCGTTCTTTATAACGATTCTCTGGTCGACGATGACCCGTCGCCGCTTGCCGCTCCCCGCCGTGCGGCGATGAACCCCGGAATCTACATTCCGCAGATTCCTGGCTTGCCCAAACTCGATTTCCGCGCCGAGGCGGCCTACACCGATGTTCCGTCAGGACGCAGCATCGGAGGGCAATTCATCTACTGGAACGTGGTCTATCGCGACGGATACACCAATAAAGGAAATTTGCTTGGGCACTGGGTGGGAAGGGAGGGCCGCGGGCTGCAGCTCTGGAGTACCTATTGGTTTTCGCCGCAGAGCACAGTCCAGGTGGGATACCGCCATGCGGCCGTGAATCACGACTTCATCCCCGGCGGGGGAACGCTTAACAACATCGCTGCCCGCGTGGATCTCATGGTTCGTCGCGATCTGAGTATCTCCAGCTCCATTCAGTACGAACGCTGGTCGTTCCCGGTTCTGTCGCCCAGCTACAAGTCAAACGCGGCAGCCTCGCTTGAATTGACGTTCCGGCCGCAGTTAAGGAGTAACTAGTGGACAGCTCGACCAGTAGCCCGGCGCTGGCGATTGCGCAACCCAACGAGGTTGAGACCCTTTCCGAGAACGGGGTCGGCGAGGAGCTGGTCGACTGGCAGGGGCGGCAACGGGGTGTGGCCAGAGCCCGCCTCCTCTGGGAGCGGCGCCGTTTTCTGTTCAAGATGATGGTTTGGGGCCTTGCGAGCGCCGCTGCGATTGCCTTCGTGATCCCCAACCGCTACGAATCGACCGTGCGATTGATGCCACCGGACGGCCAATCTGGCTCTGGCCTGGCCATGCTTGCGGCGCTGACCGCCAAGACTGGTAGTGGTCTTGAAATGTTGGCAGGCGATCTTCTTGGCGTTAAGAACTCGGGGGCGCACTTTGCAGGCATCCTGCGCAGCCGTACGGTTCAAGAGCGACTCGTTGACCGCTTTGACTTGAGGAAGATCTACTGGGTCCGACGCCGGGAAGATGCGCGCAAAGAGCTGGCGCATAACACCGAGATTTCCGAAGACCGCAAAAGCGGGAT
>JBBTDS010000744.1:0-1038 GCA_038060875.1 Acidobacteriota bacterium
CAGCCGCGCGCGGGTTTCCGGAAAGGGGCTGGTGAGCGTCAGCAGCTTGGGATCGTTCGTCTGCCGGTTGTAAGTCTGGTTGATCGCGAAGGGGAAGTTGTTGCTCAGCGCGCTGCGGATCGGGTTGAGGATTTCCCCGCCGTAGAAGATGCCGTAGCCGCCGCGGAGCACCGTGCGTTCGCTGCGCAGCGGGCGCCAGGCGAAGCCGAAGCGCGGCGCGAAGTTCGTCAGATCCGCGTACACCAGCGAGCGCGGCAGCCCGGCCTCCTGGCGGGTGGTCACCCTTCCTTCCAGGACGGCGATCGCGATCAGTTCCTCCAGGTTCGGGACTCCAGCGGCGCTGGCCACGACCAGTTGGTTGCGGCCCGGCACGAAGTTGGCCAGCTTGTCGTAGCGGTCCACGGCCGGCTTGTTCAACTCATAGCGCAGGCCCAGGTTAAGCGTCAGGTTCCGCGAGACCTTCCAGTCATCGTTGAAGAACATCCCGTAACTTATTGACCGATAATAGTTTCTGTTGAAGCCCATCTGCCGCGAGGTGTTGTTCAACAGCCCCAGCAGCAGGTCGCCGATAGGCTGGTTCGTCCAGCGGCCGAGGAAATTATAGGTCCCACGCTGGTTGTTGAAGTAGGGCTGGTTGTATCGCACCCGCGAGACATCGAAGCCCCCCTTGAACACGTGCTTGGATTTCACCCAGGTGAACTTGTTGTTGTACTGGATATCGGTGACGTGGAACTGGACCGGCTGGCTGGCCGAGGTTCCCAGCTCGAAGTGGTCGCGCACGGTGATGCGGGGGAAGTCCTGGAACTCCGGCTCCCGCACCAGGCGGGGCAGGCCCAGTTCGGTGGCGATGTCGCGCCCCTGGTGTTCGCCGCGCTCGAACTGGGAACTGCGGCTGAATCCGCCGCGGAACTCCACCAGCAAGGTGGGCGAAAACATGTGGGTCCAGTCCAGCCCGGCCAGCGAGCGGTCATCTCGGGTCCGGGTGCCGAAGATGCCCAGGTCGCTGCCGTCGAACGGGCTCTGGGTGCGGTTGAAGCG
>JBBTDS010000745.1:0-4996 GCA_038060875.1 Acidobacteriota bacterium
CTAGCTTGGCAGAACGCTTACGATGTGGCGTTGATCTTCAGCCAGGACCAGGACCACTCCGAAGTGGCGCTCGAGATTCGCCAGATCGCACGCCGGCAAGACCGCTGGATCAAGATCGCCAGCGCTTACCCGTTCAGCCCAGTTGTCCGGAAGGCCCGTGGAGTCGAGGCCGGCGGTGGCCGGTGCAACCCGGAGGCGGCTTTGGAGTGGTTGGCCACGGCCGGTTTCCGGGTGAGGCGGGGCGCCAGGTCCGGGAGTCTGGTCACCCTCCCCCGCTGAACCCCGCCAGGTCTTTCAGCTTGCGGGCCGCCGCCCCCGAGTCGATCGCCTCCTCCGCCAGCCTCACCCCTTCCTGGAAGCCCGCCGTCTTCCCCGCCGCGACCAGCGCCGCCGCCGCGTTCACCACCACGATGTCACGCTTCGGCCCGCGGCTGCCGTCCAGAATCGCCCGCACAATGCCGGCGTTGACCTCCACGTCGCCGCCCTTCAACTCCTCCGGCGCCGCCCGCGCCACGCCGAAATCGGCCGGCTCGACGGTTTGGCGCCTCAGCTCGCCGCCGGCGATCTCGAACACCAGCGTCGGGCCGGTGGTGGTGATCTCGTCCAGCCCGTCGGAGCCGTGCACCACGAACCCGCGCGCCAGCCCCAGCGCCGCCAGCGCTTCGGCCATCAGCGCCGCCGCCTCCGCCGACGAGGCCCCCACAACCTGCGCCGTTGCCCCCGCCGGGTTCGCCAGCGGCCCGAGCATGTTGAACACCGTGCGCATCTTCAGCTCCAGCCGTGCCGGCTGCGCGTGCTTCATCGCCGGATGCAGCAGGGGCGCAAACAGGAACCCGATGCCCACCTCCTCGATCGACCGCGCCAGCGCCCGCGCCTCCAGCGAGATCTTCACCCCCAGCCGCTCCAGCACATCGGCGCTCCCGCAGCGGCTCGAAATCGACCGGTTCCCGTGCTTGGCCACCTTCACGCCGGCGCCCGCCGCCACCAGCGCCGCCACCGTCGAGATATTGAACGTGCCGGCGTCGTCCCCGCCGGTCCCGCAGGTGTCGAGCAACGGCTCGCCGCCCAACTCGGGCCTCACGGGCTCGGCCATCTCCCGCATCGCCCGCGCGAAGCCGATCAGCTCCGGCGCCGTCTCGCCCTTCATCCGCAGCGCCACCAGGAAGGCCGCGATCTGGGCCGTCGTCGCCTCCCCGCGCAGGATGACCCCCATCGCCTCGTGCGCCTCCACGGCGCTGAGATCGGCGCGATTAACGACCCTATGCAGATATTCGGTCAGGCGCATCTGATATAGTGTTAGATCCTAGCACAAGCCCGTACCCATGAAGATCCACGAATATCAGGCTAAGGCGATCCTCGCCCAACACGGCGTCCCCGTGCCGCGTGGCGAAGTCGCCTACACTCCCGAAGAAGCGGAAACCGCGGCCAAGAGAATCGGCGGGGCCGTGGTCGTCAAGGCGCAGATCCACGCCGGCGGCCGCGGCAAGGGCGGCGGCATCAAGATGGCCGCCGGCCCGTCCGAAGCCCTCGAAACCGCCCGCGGCATGCTCGGCCGCAAGCTCGTCACCCACCAGACCGGCCCCGAGGGCCGCGTCGTCCACCGCCTTCTGATTGAGGAGACCCTGCCCATCGAGCGCGAGCTCTACCTCGGCATCGTGCTGGACCGCGCCCAGGGCACGCTCGCCTTCATGGCCTCCTCCGCCGGCGGCGTCGAGATCGAGGAGGTGGCCGCCCGCACTCCCGAGCTCATCCTCAAAGAGCACATCGACCACGGCCTCGGCCTCACACCCTTCCAGGCGCGCAAGCTCGCTTACGGCATCGGCGTCCCCGCCCCCAGCGCCTCGGCCGTCGCCGCCGCCATGATCGCCCTGGCCCGCGCCTACGTCGCCATCGACGCCTCGCTCGCCGAGATCAACCCCTTCGTCCTCACCCGGGACGGCAAGCCCTACGCGCTGGACGCCAAGATCAACCTCGACGACAACGCCCTCTACCGCCACAAGGACCTGATCGAGCTGCGCGACCTGGCCGAAGAGGATCCGCTGGAGGTCGAGGCCTCCCGCTACGGCCTCAGCTACATCAAGCTCGACGGCAACGTCGGCTGCATGGTCAACGGCGCCGGCCTGGCCATGGCCACCATGGACATCATCAAGCACGCCGGCGGCAACCCCGCCAACTTCCTCGACGTCGGCGGCGGCGCCAGCGCCGAGCAGATCCAAAACGCCTTCCGCATCCTGCTTTCCGACAAGAACGTCCGCGCCGTGCTCATCAACATCTTCGGCGGCATCCTCCGTTGCGACATCCTGGCCACCGGCGTGGTGGCCGCCGCCCGCGAGTTGAGCGTCCGGGCGCCGGTCGTCGTGCGCATGGAAGGCACCAACGTCGAGCTGGGCCGCACGATCCTGACCGAGTCCGGTCTTAACTTCACCGTGGCCCAAGGTATGCGCGACGCGGCCGAGAAAGTAGTGGAGCTGGCGCAATGAGCATCCTCGCGGACAAGAACACCCGCCTCCTGGTGCAGGGCTTCACCGGCCGCGAGGCCACCTTCCACGCCCAGCAGTGCATCGCTTACGGCGCCACCGTCGTGGGCGGCGTCGTGCCGGGCAAAGGCGGCACGCAGCACCTTGACCTTCCCGTCTTCAACACCGTCCACGAAGCGGCCCGCGCCACCGGCGCCAACGCCTCGGTCATCTTCGTGCCGCCGGCCTTCGCCGCCGACGCCATCATGGAGGCCGCCGACGCCGGCCTCGCGCTCGTCGTCGCCATCACCGAGGGCATCCCCACCGTGGACATGATCCGCGCCTGGCGCTTCCTCCAGGGCCGCCCCACCCGCCTCATCGGCCCCAACTGCCCCGGCATCATTTCGCCCGGCCAGTGCAAGATCGGCATCATGCCCGGCCACATCCACAAGCCCGGCCACGTCGGCGTGGTCTCGCGTTCCGGCACGCTTACCTACGAGGCGGTGGATCAGTTGACGCAGCTCGGCATCGGCCAGTCCACCTGTATCGGGATCGGCGGCGACCCCATCATCGGCACCACGTTTCTCGACGCCGTCCGCCTGTTCAACGACGATGCCGATACCCACGCCATCGTGCTCATCGGGGAGATCGGCGGCAACGCCGAGGAGCTGGCCGCCGCCTACATCAAGGAGAACGTCCGCAAGCCGGTGGTCAGCTTCGTGGCCGGCCAGACCGCCCCGCCGGGCCGCCGCATGGGCCACGCCGGGGCCATCATCTCCGGCGGCTCCGGCCGCGCCGCCGACAAGATCCGCGCCCTGGAGGCCGCCGGCGTCACCGTCTGCGCCTCGCCCGCTGAGATCGGAGAGGCCGTCAAGAGCCGCCTATGATCGAGCGCACCCTCGCCATCATCAAGCCCGACGCGGTGGCCGCCGGCCGCGCCGGCCAGATCCTCTCCATCATCGAGGAAGCCGGCTTCCGCATCCTCGCCATGCGCCTGCTCCGCCTCACCCGCGCGCAGGCCGAAGGCTTCTATGCCGTCCACCGCGAGAAGCCTTTCTTCCAGCCGCTGGTGAGCTTCATGACCGAAGGCCCGGTCATCGTGATGGCTCTCGAAGCCGACGACGCCATCCGCAAGTGGCGCGAGGTGATGGGCGCCACCAACCCCGCCAACGCCGCCGAAGGAACGATCCGCAAGCGCTTCGGCGCCAGCATCCAGTCGAACGCCACCCACGGCTCCGACGCCCCCGACACCGCCGCCTTCGAGCTGGCCTACTTCTTCAGCGCCGTGGAGCTGGCAGCGTAACACAACCTGGAGCATGTGCTGCAGCCGCCTACGCGGGACTTGTCACATCTCTTCCTGTAAGTCATAATCGTGGTGCGGCTCAATGGAACCAACTGATACACGTTACCTTGAAATGCTGGTTGAACCCATAAAGGTATGCGCCCAGTACCGCCCGAAGTTCGGGCAAGGACAAGGCGCAGGATTGGTCCTGCCGGAATTCCAGGCCCTGTACCGAGCAGATGCGTACTACACCTGGTTTGGTCTGGACAACCCCCTCATGTACGCTGCACATAAGGCGGCTGGCGGCATGACAAGCATCTATCGGCAGGTCGGGATCGGCTGCGAGAGGATGTTCAGAGCGATGCTTCAAGACGCGCTGGGGTTGTCGGCAGACGATGTGAAATGGTCCTACCAGGCGCCGCTGGGAGAAGGCGCCAGAATGCGGACGCTCTCGCTGGATGCGTGTATCTCGCTTGGGAGCGTGAAACAGAGGGCTGCCAGACAACGGATTCAGCGGTGGATGATGACGGCAGCGACGGGATTGGGCGTAGCGAAACGCATCGTGAGACGGGATCCTGGGAAGACCGTTGCGGTCTCGGTGAGCGTTTCGCATAGCGCCTGCACAGCGAGAGTGCGGTGCGGAGAACTGAGCGGACAGATTGTTACCAGGGATCCCTCGACGACGGGTGAGAAGCTCGGTGAGGCGCTCCCGTGTGGCACGGAGTTGCCTGCCCATCGTCGCTCAGGCGGATGACCTGCCGTAGTCGCAGCTTTCCCTTGAGGAAGCGGACCGCTTGGTCGTGCAGCCGGTACTCGTCAGGACCTCGGGGAGCATCTTGACCATGCCGGCGTTGGCTGCGGCGGTGATCACCAAGAGCGGGTCACCGGCCTGGTCGTTGACCCAGTAGTCGGTGGTGGCGGGCATCGACAGGCGCATGCGGGCGACGTGAGCCTTGGGAATGGTTCGTTGGCCGTGGTAGACCCGCACGTGGCCATCGACGTAGAGGAAGCCCAGGAGCTGACCGCGCGCTTCGACCCGGAGACGCACCAGTTCCGCGCCCAGTTGCTCTCACGGCTTCGTCGGCAGTAGAGGGCGAGGCTTTCTCTTAGGCGGAAACCAAGGGCAACGCCTGCCCCATGGGGCTCGGCGGCGTAGGCTCGGCCGATGTCACCGTGGACATCGCGGAGGCTGTGCCACCGCTGTTCTCGGTGGTGTCCAACGGCAAAGACTGCTGCTGCGCGCGTCGCTCCGATGGCC
>JBBTDS010000746.1:0-1372 GCA_038060875.1 Acidobacteriota bacterium
TTAAGTATTTCGACGGCTTTTGTCGCATAGCCCTTCCAGGATTTATCACCGCGCTGGCTGAGACAAAAAGCCAGAGCATAGTAGGAGAAAGGGAAGTCGGGGAACTTGCCGACCACCTCTTGAAACTTCAGAATCGCCGCAGAATCGCAGGAGAAGCGAGAACGATTATTGTCGACGGTGAACGTGCCTTCCAGCATACGGGATATCGGTGTTTCCTCCTCCAAGCCGGCACCGGCCATGCCGGTTGTGCCAATGAAGTTCAGCCTTGAAACCTCTGTGTATCGTCGGATCGTGTTCAACCCCTTCCGTTGCAGATCTACCTGGGCTGCCAGCTTGGCTAACGCAGCTTCCGTGTCCAATTGTGGGAACCTGCGAGTGGCCATCTTCTTAAAGGGGTCAAGCAGCTTCTGAAGTGCGTCGTTGCCTTTCAGGAGAGCGTCCACTTGAGAGCTGAGGCGCTCTTGGCGCTCGGTGAAGGTCTGCTTGAGGTCGGACGTCTCCCGACGAGCCGCAGCGAGCTGCTGAGACTCGGCGGACGGCACGACGGCTCGGTAACCTTCTGCGACGATGAGGCTTAGAACAGCTCCGACTACTCCCGCTAACAGGAGGGGTCCACGATCGACGTGAAAAAGACAATAACGCGATCCTGGGAGGGCTAGCTTCCGACAAGTCGTTCCAGTTGATTTCGCTACTGCAGTGCAGTTGCTGCGCATGACCCTGCTAATTCTCGTCGGCCTAACTCAGAGGATTCTTAGCCTGCCGGTTGGGGTGCTCGGAGCCACTGGAACCGCAGGAAAGCCTCGTCCCCGCAACCGGTGGGCTAAAAATCAGTTGGACTGAACCGCTGCCCGGTCCAACCTACGGGCATTGTATCGCGGCGTCGGATGCCTGGCAAGGCAACGGGTGGTGGTGAAGCAGAGAGTAGCCGGTGGTGGCCACCACCGCGGCGCTGGCCGGGGGGCGCGGAGGGATCGGCAGACGGGATCGGAGGGCTGGCGGGACGGTGTATGAGACCGTGCGGCAACACTGGTCTGCTGGCTTGGCCCAACCAAGCTCGCCCGTGCACGGATTGGCGGTGCGGTGGGGTTGTCATGACGTGTCGACAGTGGCCGGGCGCCGGCCCACGCCGGCCAGGATCTCCACCACCAGCATGCGACCCTGGTGGCAGATCGGACATTCCCACAGGGAAGATCCGGTGAGCTGTTGGTAACGGTCGCGGTAGTCCGGGGAGGGCTGCGCCGCCGCGGTCTCCGACGGCGACCTGCCCAGCAGTTGGCGACAACGCGCCAGCTTCTGGTCGCGGTAGCGGTTCCCCAAGCGGCGGCTGGCGCTGGCCAATTCCGGCATCGAGGTGACGCCGGTGGTGGCCGAC
>JBBTDS010000747.1:0-10294 GCA_038060875.1 Acidobacteriota bacterium
TCGACGCTCTGTTCCACGGCCCGCAAGGGCCGGCGCGATGGGCCGATGCCCAACTCCTGAACTTTCCGGGGTACACGTTTCGGTACGATCGCGATCCGAAAGGACGCGAGGGGCTGATCCCTCTCTCGGATCATGTGCATGCCTGAGGCGAGAGTTTTCAGGAGAGCCGGACGCGGGAAATCCGCACCTCCGGTTCGACGAGGGGAGAGGGGCCGCAGTTCTAAACTGTCGCCTCCTCTCCTACTCTGCCGGCTCGGCAACGCTGCCGAGCCGCGAGCCGGTCGTCCTCACTGTGAACGGCAAGCCTGCGTTCCAGTTGGCGCCGTTGACAGAGGACGACGATTTGATCGACCGGCTGCTGGAGCACCACCCCGGTTTTCGGCGACTGTTGGAGCGGCGGCTGGCAGGACCCAGCCGCCGGTCTTCTTGAAAGTGGGGACCGTCCCCATTTCCGGCACAGGCTGCTAACGTACCAGCGCGTTGAACAGCAGCTTGAACGTGCCGTGCGTCTGCGCCCGGTGCTGCGCCCGAAACCCGATGAGCACCACCCGGCCCTCACCGGACCTGGCCGAAACCATCGCCGCCTTCTTGGCCAGCGTCGCTTCCCCGACCAGCCAGCCACTCTGGAGCAAGTCGCGGTCGGCGTAGCGGACGACGACCTCGTACCGCTCGTTGTGCGCGGTCGGGCTGATCTCGAAAGCCGGGCTGCCGCCCAGGTAGAGCGCCAGGCCTTCCGCCGGCATCCCGTAGGCCAACGGGTGGGTGTTGTCGAATTTCACTTTGAGCGTGGATCCCGGGCACCAGAACTCCTTGGTGCTCTGGTTGGCCGTCACGTTGCGGAGGCTCAGATCGAGTCTCTCGATCGCGAAGTTGCCGGCCCCGCCCAACGCCACCAGCGTCCCGCCCTTCTCCACGAACGCCTTCAGCGCCTTGGCGCCCTCCTCGCCGATGCCGCTGCGGTACTCGGCGGGATATTCCTCTTCCGGCCGCCGCGGCGCTTCGCCGCGTTCGCTACCCGGCCGGCCACGCCCCTCGCCCCGCTCGCCGGTGATCGCCGAGGTCGAATCGTCCGGCAGAATGATGACGTCGTAACGCTCGTTGAGACCGCCTTTCTTGATCTCGGCGTCCATCAAGCTCGTGTAAGGGAAGCGGAAGTGCTCGAGCAGCCAGCGGGTCCACCCCTCGTCCATGTTGCCGCCGCGGTAGCGCTGGTACATACCGGTGCGCAAGCGCTTGACCTCGTGGGCCCCCTGACTGACCTCCGCCTTCAGCGCCGTGAAGTCAATGCCGGTTTCCTTGGCCACCCCGGCTAGCACCGCCTCCGATCCCGCGGCCACCAGAAAGTCGCCGGCACTCAGGCCCTGGCCGGCCTTGTCCACCCGCCGCACCGCGACGCCTTTCTCGAGCAGCAGATTCACCGCCTTGAAGCTGTCGTTGAGTCGTCCATCGAACGTGTAGCCGGCCCCGCCCGCGCCCACTTTGCCTGCCGTCTCGACGGCGGCGGTGAGTTTCCGCAGCTCGCCTCTGACCGCTTCGTCCACCCCGTCCACGCGCACGCCCATGAACTCGAACATCGTGTCGGTGGCCATGTCATACGGCCGCATCGGCGCGCCGTCTTTGGCCCGCGTCCACTGGTTGTCGGGATACAAGGTTCGGCCGAGCAGGTACCGGATCACGCCCATCTTCGGCTGGGCCATCGAGACGACGTAGGAACCCGCCGGGTAGCGCATGCCCTCGGCGGTGGTGAAGCCCTTCGCGGCCTGTTGAACCTCGATGCCCTGGAGCAGCAGCTTGTTGACCAGTTTCACGGCCGTCAGCGGATCGTGCTGGGTCGCCGGGATGACGTAGGCGACCGGCTTGCCCTGGGCGCCGCGCTCCGTCTGCCGCTTCGCCTTCTGGTAGGCGTTCCACAGCACCGTCTCCTTGTTGCGGGCCGCCAGGTCCAGCGGCGCCCAGGCCGAGACCTTCTGCCGTTCGACGATGTCGCGCAGCCGCCACCACCCGCCCAGCCAGGGATTGGGGAACGTGGTCTGGGCTTCGTAGTCCGGCAGGCCGCGGGTCCCGCCGCGGAGCTGGTCGGGATGAATGTAGAGGGGCGTCGCCACCCTCGCGCTGGCCGACTCGGTCAGCATCCCGGCGATGTTGTGGAACGGAGTGATCCAGTGGAACCCGAAATGGCCCCAGCCGGAATACTGGGCCATGTTGATGACGCCGGAGAGGCCGGCCTCCTCTTCCTTGTAAGCGATGTGGGCCCCGTACCAGCTCATCTCCCGCCAGCTCAGCGGGTCGGCATGCGGGCGCACCGGTTCGGCGTAGGGCGGGACGTAGATCCGGGCGCCGTAGCTGCCCATGTGGTGGTGGTCGAGGTAGGCCTGCGGAACCCAGTCGCGGAACATGATCTTGGCCATGTACTGCGACTCGACCAGGTTGGTCTGGAAGGCGTCGCGGTTGTTGTCGTGGCCGGCGTACTTGTGGTACAGCCAGGGGAGATTCGAGCCCTCATACGCGGCGCCCAGCGTCTTCTGATACCAGTCGGTGACCATGATCTGGCCGTCCGGGTTGAACGACGGCGCCATGAGGAAGATGACGTTCTCCAGGATCCGCGCCGTCTCCTCGTCCCGCCGCGAGAGGAGGTCATAGGCGAGCTCCGGCGCCATCTGCGTGCCGCCGATCTCGGTGGCGTGCAGACTCATCGTCTGGCAGACGACGGCCTTGCCTTCCCGGATCAGCTTCCGGGCTTCCGCGTCGGAGAGCCCCCGCGGGTCGCTGATCCTCGCGTTGACCTGCCGCAGCCGCTCCAAACCGGCGAGGTTCTCCGCCGAGGAGATCACCACCAGCAGAAAAGGGTTGCCCATGGTGGTCGGCCCCATGTTGACCACCTTTAGTCTGCCGCCGCCCTCCCTCTCCAGAAGCTGGAAGTACTCTACGATCTTGTCCCAGCGGGCGATCTTGCGATCGCTGCCGAGCTGGAAACCGAAAAACTTCTCGGGAGAAGTGATCTGGCCCTGCGCCACCGCCGCCACCGCCAGCAGGACCACCGCGGCCTGGACCATTCGGACTCTTGCTCTCATCGGAAACCTCCTCGGAAAATCAAACCATCAGCATACAGTCTCCGTAAGAGTAAAACCGGTACCGCGCCTCGACCGCGTGGCGGTAGGCCGCCAGCGTCAGCTCCCGCCCGGCGAAGGCGCACACCAGCAGCAGCAGGCTCGATCGCGGCAGGTGGAAGTTGCTCAGCAGCGCCCCGGCGGCGCGAAACTCAAAGCCGGGGTAGACGAACAGGTCGGTCTCGCCGCGCCCGGCCGTCAGGCCGCTACCCAGCGCCGCCGTCTCGATCGTCCGCACGCTGGTTGTGCCCACCGCCACCAGTCGCTTCGCCGCCCGCATCCGCGCGGCGTTCTCCTCGCTGATCTCGAACAGCTCCGCGTGCAGCCGGTGTCGCTCAATCTCCTCGCTGTGGATAGGCTGGAAAGTCCCCAACCCGACGTGCAGCGTCACCCAGGCCGCCTCGGCCCCGGCGGCGCGGCACTCCTCCAGCGCCTCCTGGGTGAAGTGCAGTCCCGCCGTCGGCGCCGCCACCGAGCCGGTGCGCCGCGCAAACACCGTCTGGTAGCGCTCGCGGTCCGCCGGCGTATCCGCCCGCCGGATGTACGGCGGCAGCGGCACGTGGCCGATCTGGTCGATCCTCGCGTAGAGGTCCCCAGCGTAGTCGAACCGCAGCGTGCGCTCGCCGTACTCGCCCCAGGCGGTAATTTCCGCTTCCAGTCCGCCGTCGAACAGCAACCGCTCGCCAGTCCGCATTTTCCGGCCCGGGCGCACCAGCGCCTGCCAGAGGTTCGGGTCCTGCGGCGACGGGCGCAGCAACAACACTTCCACGCGGCCTTGAAGGTACTGCTTCCGCGCCGGGTTCTTCTTGCCGATCGGCAGCGCGCGCACGCCGGCACGCCGCCCGTAGAGGCGCGACGGGAACACGCGCGAGTCGTTCAGCACCAGGCAGTCGCCGGCCCGGAGGAACCGCGGCAGCTCGCGAAACAGCCGGTCTTCCCACCGCTGCTCCTGGCGGTAGAGCACCAGCATCCGCGAGGCGGCCCGGTCCGCCAGCGGCGCCTGCGCGATCAGCTCCTCCGGCAGGGGATAATCGAAATCTGAGAGGCGCATGCCACCCGCAACCATTTTAGGCATCGAGACCTCGTGCGATGAAACCGCCGCCGCGGTGGTGGCCGGCGGCGACGCCATTACTGACTGGCGGGGGTAGATCGCGCAGCGAACCGGGGGTAAGGCTGGTGCCACGGGCCAATCCTTGGGCGGGTTATCCCCCGGCGAGATGCTGGTTCAGTCGCACCACGACCACCTCGCGGGTCCGCTTGGCCAATTCGAACGCCGTCCGCTCCTGTCCGGGCAAAAGCTCCGGGAAATCACCCGGGTAGCGGATCTTGACCCCAAACGGACTCAGTACCTTGACGCCGTCCAAATCCGCCGCCACGTCAGGGAGGACCGGGCTCAGGAGGTCCAGCAATTCCTCGAGGTCGTGGGTATTCGGAAACTCAACCTGCAAGCTGACCAGAAGCGCTTTGAGGTATTTCTCGGCCGCTTGCTGGCAGTGGAACGCGATCGACTCCCGGATGGGATCCGGGGCCTTCAGCAGCCATTCGGCCGTTCGGTAGTCCACATCGGCCTTGGCAATCCACTGCCGTACGTGATCCCGCAGCACCTCGTCAGGCGGCTTCATAGATCACGCGACCATACTTGTGAGCGGGGTAGGCGATCCCGCCGAAGACGTTCTTCGATTCCTCGTACTTTTCGGTCGCGATGAGGAACACGTCGAAAGGGAACCCCAAGCCGCGAAGGCAGCCGCGAAGTCGGACGTGCTCCTCAATCGTGTTTGAAGGTGAGGGAGCTACGACGAGGAGATCGATGTCGCTGTCACGCGTCATCTGGTCCGTGGCGGCGGAGCCGAACAGGATGATCCGGTCCGGCCGGGTCACACCCAGCAGGCGTCTTACGATTTCCCGGACCAGGCTGTCGTCAATGCCCATCACTCACATGATATGGGAGGTGCGCCCGAACTTCCACCGGCTCCTCCGGCAGGGGATAATCGAAATCTGAGAGGCGCATGCCACCCGCAACCATTTTAGGCATCGAGACCTCGTGCGATGAAACCGCGGCCGCGGTGGTGGCCGGCGGCGACGCCATTCTCTCTTCAGTAGTGGCCTCGCAGCTTGCCACCCATGGCCCTTACGGCGGCGTCGTGCCCGAACTGGCTTCGCGCGAGCACCTGCGGGCCATCGTGCCGGTGGTGCGGCTGGCCCTGGAGCAGGCGGGCACGGAGCTGGGCGCGCTGGCCGCCGTGGCCGTCACCGCCGGCCCCGGACTGGCCGGCTCGCTGCTGGTCGGCATCACTTACGGCAAGGCTCTGTGCTTCGCCCGCGGCCTCCCGCTCATCGGCGTGAACCACCTGGAAGGCCACATTCACGCCGTGGTGCTCGAAGCGAAGCGCGCCGGCCGGCCCGTCGAATACCCGGCCGTGGCGCTGGTCGTGAGCGGCGGCCATACCCACCTCTACGAGTTCCGCGAGCAGTCGCGCTACCGCCTGCTCGGCAAGACCCGCGACGACGCTGCCGGCGAGGCCTTCGACAAGGTGGCCAAGCTGCTCGGCCTCGGCTACCCCGGCGGCCCCATCATCGACCTCCTTGCGCCTCACGGTGACGCCGGCGCCGTGCGCTTCACCCTCACCCGCATGAAGGGCAACCCGCTCGACTTCAGCTTCAGCGGCCTGAAGACGGCCGTGCTGCGCTGGGTTCAGCAGCGCGACCTCGGCGCCGAAATCGAGGCCCGGCGCGAGCTGCTGCGCGCTCACCCGCGCCCCAGTCTCGATCAATTGCTGGCGCTGACGCCCCAGGCGACCCTCGAACTGCTCGCCTCATTTCAGCGCACCGTGATCGAGGAGCTGCTGCGCCGCGCCACCGCTTCCGCAGAAGCCATCGGCGCCCGCTCGCTGATCATCTCCGGCGGCGTCGCTTCAAATTCCGCCCTGCGCGCCGCCGCCGCCGGCGAGCGCCTCCCCTGCCCCGTCCACTTCCCCACGCCGGCGCTGGCCACCGACAACGCCGTCATGATCGCCGCCGCCGCCTTCCCCAAACTCGAGCGCCGCGACTTCGCCGATCTCTCCCTCGCCGCCCAACCCAACCTCCCGCTGGCCTGACTAAAATCTCGCCCCGGCCGCGTCGGCCTTCCGGGCCGAACAGTGGGGATGACTTCAGTCGGCCGAGCCCGGCTAGGGACCCGTTGTGCCCCCCCCGTCCCGCATCGCTCATACGGTGACGGCCACCGCGGGCTCCTCGATGACCTCTTTCGGCCCCCCGTCGGGGATATGCTCTCCGTGGGCAAGAAGCGGCTCGACATAAAGCTCGGTCGCCTCCCGAATGCTCTCTAAGGCCTCTTCTATCGTGTCGCCCCAGGTGGCGCAGCCTGGCAGGGTCGGGACCTCCGCACTCCAGCGTCCGTCCTCTTCCTGCTCGCTCTCAACCCGGAAGATGTAGGTTTTCACCCCCGTCCTCCCTCAGAGCGACGCGCAGGCAATACGCCCGCTACCACCAAGAAAATAAATACCTTGCCCACTGATGGTAGTAGAGCCGGAATCCGGGAGGCTGGGGATTCCCCGGCAGTGCGCTAAATCTCGGTTGCAGACCTGTCGATAAAAAGGCATGGTCGCGTTATCATTGGCTGTGATGCCTGTGGCGATGTTCCGAACCGCCAGAACGACGCACACCCTACGACAAGGGGATGCTCGCCGGCTGGAGTGGATCACCGACGAGTCCGTGCATCTGGTCCTCACCTCACCACCCTACTGGACGCTGAAGGAATACCCCGATCATGAAGCCCAGCTCGGGTTGGTGGAGGATTACGAGCGCTTCCACGACGAGCTGGCGAAGGTCTGGGAGCACTGCTACCGGGTTCTCGTGCCTGGCGGCCGTATCGCCTGCGTGGTCGGTGATGTTTGCATTGCACGTCGAAAGAACAAGGGACGGCATATGGTCATGCCGCTCCATGCTGACATCGCCGTGCGTGCCCGCAGGGTCGGGCTTGACTATCTGACGCCAATTCTTTGGCACAAAATTGCCAATGCGAGCTACGAGGTAGAGAACGGTTCATCGTTCCTGGGAAAACCGTACGAACCAAACGCTATCCTCAAGAACGATATGGAGTACATCCTAATGCTGCGCAAGCCGGGGGGGTACCGCAACCCTACCGATCAGCAACGGGAAGAATCCCGACTCAGCAAGGAGGAGCACGCCAAATGGTTCCGGTCCTTTTGGACTGACGTGACCGGGGAATCCACGCGCCATCATCCGGCGCCCTTCCCGGTGGAAGTCGCCTACCGGCTGGTTCGGATGTTCTCGTTCGTAGGAGACACCGTGCTCGATCCATTCATGGGGACGGCCTCCACGCTCGTGGCGGCTTGCCGATGCGACCGAAACAGTATTGGGGTGGAGATCGAACCGAGTTATTTCCGCCAGGCGAAGGCCCGCATGGAGGCCGAGGTGGCCACGCTGTTCGATTCCCGCCACGCTATCGCTGTAAGCTGAAGCGCTCACCGTAAAGGCGCACGATTCGCTCGATAAAGGCATCGTACCGGATCTGGCTTTCCGCTGGCAGATAATCCTCCAATCGCGCGGGATTCGCCCCGTCGTAATTCACGACGATCACCGCCAACGCTTCAGGCTGATCGTTCGGCTCGTCGGGCGACTCCCGCAGCGTAATCTGACTGAAGATCCTGACGGTATCTGCCACCACCTTATCCATCTTGAATTTTGGGCGCACCAGGCCCTTGGCGAACCCGTCGGGGTTTTCGTACAGCGGTGACGCGTTCACAATGATGATGGCTCCCGCAATGCACTCTTTCCGGTGGTTGTGCATGTGATTACAGTAGGCAATGATGTCGCCATACCTGTTCTTGCGGGCCTTCCCGTGGGCCGTCATGATCGTCTTGTGTTCGACAGCAACGCAAACGAGCTTCGCCGCACTTTCTCTGAGCACCAAGTCTATCGAGCGTTCCGCTACCTTCGTCCTCACGCCGGGGTTCTGGACCACCAGGAGCGTCTTGGATTGAATGGCAGCATCGATCTCAAGGGAGACCGTCCGAAGGTCTGCCACAACAAAGTCTGAGAGCGCGTTGGAACTGGCCTGTGCGCGTGGATTGAAGCCCAAATGGGCATTGGTCCACGCGATGTAGGCTTCAGGGACGCGCAAGCCGTGAATTCTACCATGCCGGGCGAGCTTGCCGCGGGCCTGAAACTGACCATTCCCCTCCCTCCCACCACAATTTCCTCCCTGTTTCCATCACCTTACCCCCGTCCTCCGGTCCGTCCCCGCCCCGCTCACCCGTACAATACGGGCGGCGCTCCCTCACACGGCGCCCCACGGAGACACTTATGCCATCGCAACAACAGATCGACGCCAATCGCGCCAACGCCCGGCGCAGCACCGGGCCCAAAACACCCGAGGGCAAGGCCAAGTCCCGCCTCAACGCCCTCAAACATGGCCTCCTCGCCAGCGACGCCGTTCTGCCCGACGAGTCCACCCCGGACTTCCTCGAGCTCCTCGCCGCCTTCCACGACCAGTTCGATCCCGCCACCCCCGAGGAGCAGATCCTGGTCCACGAGGTCGCTACCGCCCACTGGCGCCTCCGCCGCCTCATCCGCGTCGAAAACGGCCTCTTCCACGACCGCCTCAGGGCCGTTCGCGACTCTGCGTACGACCACGAAAAAGAAACCGCCCCCGGCCGCCAGTACGGCCACACCACCTACCTGCTCGGCCTCGCCTTCATGCGCGACTCTGACGGCGCCGGCGCCTTCACTGCGTTGTGCCGTTACGAAGCGAAGATCCGCCGCGCCCTCTACCGCGCCCTCGAACGCCTCGATTACCTCCGGTCGCGCCGGCCGCCGCCGCCCCCCAACCCGTGTCCCGCCAGTCGGATAAACGAAAATTGCGAAACAAACCCAATTCCCCTGCCGCCGTCCGCCGCCGCCTCACCCGCAATTCGCCATCCTGGCCCACGTGCTACAATCGAATTTCGATGTCCAAGTCCGATATATCCGCCGACCACTTCCTCTACTCCGGCCTCATCCGGCTCCACATCCTCCATCACGCCGCCGAAGGTCCCGTCTACGGCCAGTGGATCGTCGAGGAGCTGGCCCGCCATGGTTACAAGCTCAGTTGCGGCACGCTCTATCCGCTGCTGCACGGCCTCGAGCGCCGCAGCTACCTCCGCTCCCGCATCCAGCGCGCCGGGCGGCGCAGGCGCCGCCTCTACCGGGTGACACCCGCCGGCCGCAAGGCCCTGGCTGCGGCCAAAGAAAAGGTCTGCGAGCTCTTCGGCGAGCTCATCGAGGGTAAGTGACATGTCAGCATTGCTTCGGTTCTCCGGCCTCTGGGTGATCCTGGCCTGCGGCGTTTCACTCCGGGCGCAACAGGTCCCACTCTCTCTGACCGCGGCGGTCGAGGAAGCCCTAAAGAAATACCCGGCCGTGCGCGTCTCGCTCGAGCAGGTCGCGGCGGCCGCGGCGGGCATCAACCTCGCCCGCACCGCCTACCTGCCGCGCGCCGATTTCCTGGCGCAGATCAACCGCGCCACGCGCAACAACGTCTTCGGCCTCATGCTGCCGCAGCCGGTCATCTCCTCCATCTCCGGCCCGGTGCTGGGCACAAACAACCTCACCAACGTCTGGGGCAGCGCGGTTGGAGTGCTGGTCTCCTGGGAGCCGTTCGATTTCGGCCTGCGCCAGGCCAACGTCGAGGCGGCTGAATCAGCCCGCAAGCGCGCCGAGGCCGCCGTTGGCGTGACGCGCCTTCAGGTCGCCACCGCCGCCGCCGATGCCTTCCTCACCATCCTGGCCGCCGGTCAAATCGTGCACGCCGCCGATGCCGGCGTCGAGCGCGCCCGCGTCTTTCACCAGGCGGTCGATGCGCTGGTCAAGGCGGAACTCCGGCCCGGCGCCGAAGCGGCCCGCGCCCGCGCCGAGGTGGCCCTGGCCGAAACGCAACGCATCCAGGCTGAGCAGGCGCTGGCGGTCGCCCGCGCTTCGCTCGCCCAACTGGTGGGCGCTGCGCCCGCCACCATTCAAGTGGAGCCCGGCCGCCTGCTGGAATCGCAGCCCGATGCCCCGCTGGAAAGCGCGCGGCTGGCCGAGCACCCGTCCGCCCGCGAGCAGAGCCTCGCTATCGACGAGGTCAAGGCCCGCGAGCACGCGCTCAATCGGTCTTACTTCCCGCGCTTCAACTTGCAGGCGACCAC
>JBBTDS010000748.1:0-11014 GCA_038060875.1 Acidobacteriota bacterium
GGAAGCCATTCTCACCCGGCAGCCCGCGCGCCCGCGGGAGCTGAACCCGGCTCTCCCCGCGGAACTGGAACGGATCATCCTGAAGGCCCTGGAAAAAGAGAGGACGGCGCGGTATCAGAGGGCGGCGGAACTGCGCGCCGACCTGGAGCGATTGCGGCCAACGCGGTCGCGTATTGCCCGGTGGTTAGTGGCGGTGGCGGCCGCGCTACTGGTGGCGCTCGGCGTAACACTGGCCGGGGTGAGGTTCGGATGGTTCGGCACGCTGTCCTCAACGATGGAATTGACGCAGCGCAAGGTCACGGCCAACCCGGCCGAGGATCCCGTAATCCGGGGTTCCATCTCAGCCGATGGACAGTACGTGGCTTACGTGGACTTGGCCGGGCTCCACGTGCGCCGCATCGATACGGGAGAAACCCGGTCCATCTTCCCGGCGGAAGGCTGCTGTTTCCGGTGAACGATCGTCACGTGGTTCCAGGATGGAACCAGGTTGCTGGTGAGCGGCCCGTACGGGCCGAAGGAGAGGTCGGGAATCTGGGTGGTTCCCGCCGCGGGCGGCGCGCTACGAAAGCTGCACGAGAACGCCTGGGGAGCAATACTGTCGCCGGATGACTCACGGATTGCCTTCCACCGCGGCCGGGGGATCTGGCTGGTGGATGCCGCGGGCGGGGAACCGCGCGAGCTTCTCGCTGCTCCCCCGGGGTACTCGTTCATCGAGGCGCTGGCCTGGGCGCGGGATGGCCGCCGGATCGCGTTTGGAAAGCGCAGCCAGGCTGGCGACGACTTCACTCTCGAAACCTACGAGTTGAACACCGGCCGCACTAGCGTGATTCTTTCGGACCCGAAAGCCGGGGGCTTCTGCTGAGCTCCGGACGGGCGGATCATCTACGCCCGACTGGAGGGCCCTCCGAACGAAAAGAACTCGAACCTCTGGGACATCCGGGTCGATCTGCGCACGGCGCAAGTTCGCAGCCAGCCCCGCCGCCTGACCAACTGGAGTGGTTTTCTCTTCACCTCCCTCGCCATCAGCGCCGACGCTAAGCGCCTGTTTTCGGTCAGCATGCGCTGGCGAGGCGATGTCGTCGTGGCAGAACTCCCAGCCAACGGCGGCCGGTTCAGTAAACCCAGGCGCTTGACTTTCGAGGAATGGATCAACTGGCCGACAGCATGGACGCGCGACAGCCAGGCCGTTCTCTTCTACTCCGACCGGAACGGCGATCTGGACATCTTCCGTCAGGGAGTGAACACGCGTGAAGCCCGGGCCCTGGTGACGGGTCCGGACGAGACGAGGGACCCGCGACTGAGCTCCGACGGGCGCTGGATCCTGTACCTGGCCTGGCCCAGGGATGGGGAACGGGTCCGCAGCGGCGAGGGCCAGCTCATGCGGGTCGCCGTGGGAGGAGGTCCGCCTCAGATCGTGCTCCGCGTGGCCGGGTATCCGGGTTCGGCGCGGGTCGATCCTCCAGATAGCCTCACCGCAAAAGGCCATCCTCGTTTTCGCTGCCCCTCCGTCCCCCAGTCCCCTTGTGTGTTGAGCGAGCTCGTTCAAAGCCAGGTTGTCTTCACCGCGTTCGACCCGGTCGAGGGCAGGAAGGGCGAGCTCGCCAGGATCAATGTTAAGGGTGATGACTTCTGGGACCTGTCTCCCGATGGGCGCTGGATTGCGACCGGCCAACTCTCAGGGACAGACGGCCGCATCCGGCTTCTCCCACTGGCCGGCCAGGCGCCGCGCGAAATCTTCGTTAGCGACTGGAGTTTTCTGGAGTCAGTCGCCTGGGCGGCGGACGGCAAGGCTCTTTTCGTGACCGGCTTTGCGTCGAAGGGCACTCCCTTGTTGCGCGTTTCGCTCGATGGCAAAGCACAGTTGCTGTACCGGGGATCCAAATACGTGGAGAGCCTCGTTCCCTCTCCCGACGGGCGTTATCTCGCCTTTTCGGATATGACCGTGGAGAGCAACGCCTGGGTCATCGAGAATCTTCGGTGATGGCGGATCGGGTGGCGAAGGGCCGCTGGGAGCGCTGGAACAATCCGTTACCCTTTTCCCTTTCCCCCGTCTTAACAGACAGGTGCACGTCGGGTGACAGTTCAGCCGGAATCCGCGCCGGTCGTGGCGGCGGTGGCCAGTGCAGGACTTGAAGAAGCGGCCCTGATCCGCGCGGCCCAGAATGGGGACCATGCAGCCTTTGAGCGGCTGGTCCGCGCCTACGACCGGAGTGTGCTCCGGCTGGCGCTGAACCTGTTGCGGTCCCCGGAGGACGCGCACGACGTCTACCAGGAGGCGTTCCTTCGGGTCTACAAGAACCTGCACCTGTTCCGGTCGGACTCGAACTTTCACACCTGGCTGTACCGGATCGTGACCAACGTGTGCGTGGATTACCTGCGGAAGCGGAAGATCAGGCGGGAGGAGCCGGCGGTGCTGGAGACGGCCGATGGCGAGCGGGACCGGCTGGACGTTGTGCCGGAGGGCCGCGCCGAGGGCGATCCGCAGCGCGCGCTGCTTAACAGGCAGTTAAGCGCCCGTATACAGCAGAGCCTGCAAGCGCTGACCGCCCGGGAACGGATGGTATTCGAGTTGCGCCACTACCAGGGGCTGCGGCTGCGGGCGATCGGCGAGGCGCTAGGCACCACCGAAGAGGCCGCGAAAACATGCCTGTTTCGCGCGACCCAGAAGATGCGGGCCGCGCTGGGAGATTTTGTATGAGCTGCGAAACCGTCAGGCGGGATCTCTCGCTGTTCCTTTACGGCGAGTTGTCGCTGGAGGAGGAGCAGGCGCTCCAGGAACACCTGGAGGCCTGCCCGGAGTGCGCCCAGGCGCGGGGGGCGGAGGAGGCGCTGCACGCGGCGCTGGACCGGCGCGGGCTGGAGCCGTCGCCGGAGCTGCTGGCGGGCTGCCGCCGCGAGCTGGGCCTGTTGCTGAAGCTGGCCTCGGCCCGCGAGCGCGGGTGGCTGGCCCGGCTCCGCGAAGCGTTCTCCGGACCGGTCGTCGCGGTGTGGCGGCGGCCGGCGGCGGCGGTCGCGCTGGTGGCGCTGGGCTTCTTCGTCGCCCGCTGGACCAGCCCGGCCCGGCCGGGTGACACGCCGGCGGAAGGGCAGATTGACCGCATCCGCTTCGTCGAGCCGGATGCCTCGGGCGGCGTGCGTATCGCGGTCGAGGAGACCCGCGAGCGCATCTTCACCGGGCGCCCCGACGAGGACCGCATCCAGCGCCTGCTGCTGGCGGCGGCCAGAGAGTCCGAGGACCCCGGGCTGCGGGCCGAGTCGGTCGGGATCCTCAACGCCCGGCCGGAGCTGGGCGGCGTGCGGCGCGCGTTGCTGGAGGCCGTGCAGCACGATTCCGACTCCGGCGTCCGCCTGAAGGCGCTGGAAGGACTGAAGCGGTTCGCGGCCGAGCCGGAGGTGCGCGACACGCTGGCCAGGGTGCTGCTCTCGGATCAGAACCCGGGCGTGCGCATCCAGGCCATCGACCTGTTGACCCGGCAGAAGCGGCAGGAAGCCATCATCGGCGTCTTGCAGGCGCTGCTGAACAAGGAAGACAACAACTACGTGCGCCTGCGCACCGAGCGGGCGCTCCAGGAATTGAACGCGTCGATAGGGACATTCTGATGAGACCGAGGGCGCTGTTCTTAGCGCCGATGGGGGCGGCTGGCCGCCTCCGAGGGAACGATTTACTTGAGGAAAAAGCCATGAAAACGTTTTCTCTTGCCTTTGTTTTGCTCACGGCCGCCGGCCTGGCGCTGGCGCAGCCGGCGGAAGCACCCGAGTTTGACGTGGAGGAGTTTTTTGCGCTGGCGCAGCCGGCCCCGCCGGCGCCGCCCGTCCCGCCGGCGCCCCCGATGGCGATCCGGATGGGCAGCGGCAGCTACCTGGGCATCGGCGTGGCCGAGATCGATGCCGAGCGCGCCAAGGCGCTCAAGCTCGCCGAAGAGCGCGGCATCGAGGTGACCCGGCTGGAGAAAGACAGCCCGGCGGAGAAAGCCGGACTCAAGGAAGGCGACGTGGTGCTGGAGTACAACGGGCAGCGGGTGGAAGGCGCCGAGCAGTTCGTCCGGCTGGTGCGCGAGACGCCCCCCGGGCGCGCGGCCAAGCTGCTGATCAGCCGCGGCGGCGCCACCCAGACGCTGACGGCCACCGTCGGCAACCGCAAGGACCGCACCTGGCCCTTGGGCCCTGAATTCCAACGCGACATGGAGAAATTCCGCGAGAATATGCGCGGCATGCGTCTCTACATGCCCGACATGCCCAGCGGTTTCATGTCCTGGCGCAGCTCGATGCTCGGCGTCGAGGCCGAATCGCTCAGCTCGCAGCTTGCCGAGTTCTTCGGCGTCAAGGAGGGCGTGCTGGTACGCTCGGTGATCAAGGATTCGGCGGCGGAGAAGGCCGGCATCAAGGCCGGCGACGTCATCACCAAAGTGGACGGCCAGGCGGTCAAGACACCGGGCGAGATCTCCAGCCGCATCCGCTCGCAACGCGACAAGGCGGCTTTCCCTGTCACCGTCGTCAGAAGCCGCCAGGAGATGACCTTCACGGTGACGTTGGAGCAAGAGCGCGAGGAGGGAAGAGGAAGAACCGCCCCGCGGCCGCGGACGGTGGTGATAGAGAAGAAAGTGCGGCTGTAATTCAGCCGCCCAAGCGCCGCAGGCGCTCTTCCACGTCGGCGCGGAACTTCGCGATGAAGCCGGCGGCGTAAGGGGCAACCGGCAGGCCGGGGTCGTCGATCAGCGGCGTCAGGTCCATCGCATAGGTGAGCGCCGTCTCGACGTCCACCGCGTGGGAGGCGAAGTAAGTCGCGTTGGCGAGGCGCCGGCCGGCGGTCGCCAGATCGTAGCGCTTGCCGCCGCTGATCTGGGAATCGAACACGCCCAGCAGCGCGGCGGCGAGGTTGGGGCGGTCGGAGACCGGCAGCGCCTGCTTGTCTTCGTCGGGCAGCCAGTCCAGGTCGCGCCACACTTCGCAGCCGTAAACCTTCTCCGGGCGGCATTCGGCGGCCAGCGCGCGCAGCGCGTCAATCGCCCGCAGCGTCACGGCCACGTGGGTGTCGTGCTTGTCGGCCAGGTTGTGCAGGTAGACGATCCGCGGTCGGGCGATCCTCAGGATGGCGGCCATGTCCTCGCGCACCGCGGTGTTGGCAGGGTCTTTCACCGCGCCGCTGGAGTAGCCGAGCTGGATCTGGCAGCCGTAGCCGCCGATCGAGGCCGCCATGCGCTGTTCCCCGAGGCGCACCCGCTGCATTTCCCCGTCGGTGTACTTCTCGTAAATGCCGGCGCGCGGGCTGCCGGCGCCGTTGGTCGCCACCACGCCGGTGAACCACAGGTCGTCTCGCCCGAAGCAGGCGGCGATGCCGTGATAGGCCATGATCTCCAGGTCGTCCTGGTGAGCGCCGAAGCACAAGTGGGTGGTTCGCGCGAGCGCGGCGCGCTCCTCGACGCCGTCAGGGACGAAAACGTCGGCAGCCGGATTGTGAAAATTCATCGTTGTGTCTCCAAGGGGCGCCGGATCTCCGGCAGGCTGGCGGCGGCGACCGCCTGGCCGTGGCGCTTATCCTTTTCGCCGGGCAGATGCAGCTTGATCGACTCGGCCAGCTCGGGGAACTCTTCATTCAGCACCCGCCTGGCCGCCGCCAGGATCACGTTGCCGCCTTCGCCGGACATGACCCTTCCGAGGACCAGGACATGGCGCAGCTCGTAAAATTCGGCGTAGTGGGCGACCGTGTAGCCGAAGTAAATTCCGATCGTTTCGAAGACGCGCCGAGCGCGCTCGTCGCCCCGATCCATCAGCCATTGTGTCCCGGCGAGCTTCTCGGCCAGCGGCATTGCGCCCGGCAACTCGATGCCCGCCGGTCCAAGCAGCCGGCCCACCGCCTGCTGGGAGAAGTACTGCACTCCGGCGCCGGCGTCGCCGGACCACTCATCGACCGGGGCGCCGGGGCGGTAGTCCACCGGCACGAAGGCCAGCTCGTTCAGCCAGCCGGTGATGTTGCCCTGGGGCGTGACATAGCCGCCGGCCTGGCTGGTGCCCATCGAGACGCCCAGCACAGCGTTGGCGTTCAGGGCCATCGAGCCTGCCAGCGCGGTCACTTCCCCGTCGTTCACCACCACGAAAGGCACGCCGTCCCAGGCCTGCTGCAACTCAAAAAACAGGCGGCGCACGCGGCTGTGGAACAGCTCCGGGGGCACGCCGCGGAACAGGGAGGCGGCGCGAACCTCATTGTTGACGTAGACGCCGGCGGCGCTGCCGCCGATGGCATCCACCCGCGGCAGGTGCGTGGCCGCCCGCCGCAGCGTGTCGTTGATCCCGTCGAAGTGGTATTGCGGGTCCTTCTGGAAGTAGGGATCCCAGACCACCTCTTCGCTGTGGACCACCTCGCCGTCGATCAGCGCCGCGCACTTGCGGTCGCTGCCGCCCAGGTCGAAGCCGATGCGGCAGCCGCCCAGGTGGCGCCCCAGCGCGGTGGCGGATTCCTGCTCCGCGGGCGCCCGCTCGAAGCGGGTCTGCTCGATCACCATCGGCCGGCCGTAGATGCGTTCGCCCATGAAGTCGTAGTCGAAGGCGCGCCGGCCCGCTGGCGAGTAGACCTGCCGGAGGAAAGCGGCAACACGGGGATCCCCGGCCAGAGTGACCTTGCAGCCGCCCCGCTGCCAGAGCAGAAACTTCAGCAGGCGCTCAACGTAGAGTTCATTGAGCGCCGCCCAGGCTCCCTCGTCCGGAAAGACCACCGTCCGGAAGACGGAGATCGAGCCGTCGGCGCGCTCCAGCGCGACGGCCAGGTCTTGCCCCTCGCCGCTGTGTCGCACGGCGGTCCGGAAGGCCCGGTTCCAGAGCGAGGCGGGGAGGAAGCCGGGGTCCAGCGGTGGTCTGAGCTTCGGGGAAACCTCGAGAAGGATGGACATGGAGCCTTGGCCTGCGGGGGCGGCTGCCCCAATATCTGAGGATACTCGAATGGTCGAGGGTTGGGCGCGCGGGCGGGCTATCTCCCCCGCGGGGTGGGCCAGTGCTTGCTCAGCACGGTCCGCAGGCGCAGGATGGCCTGGGACTTCAGTTGCGAGATCCGCGATTCATGCAGGCCCACGACCTCGGCGATCTCGCGCAACGTCAGATCCTCGTAATAGTAAAGGCTGAGCACGGTGCGCTCGATGTAGGGCATCTTTTCGATCGCTTCGGCCAGCAGCTTCTCCAGCTCGGAGCGCTCCAGGATGGCCAAAGGCCAGTCTTCCTCGCTGTCGGCGACGTACTGGAGCAGATCCGGGCCCTCTTCGTCGCGGGAGGAGTGTTCCAGCCGGCCCATGTTCACGCCGCGAATCTGGACCAGCCACTCGTGGTACTCCTCCAGGCTGAGGTTGAGTTCGGCGGCGATTTCCTCCTCGCCGGGTGTGCGATGGAAGTGCTGCTCGGCCGTTGCGATGGCCGCTTCGATCTGCTTAGCCATCTTGCGCTTCTGGCGGGGGGCCCAGTCCAGCCCGCGCAGGCTGTCCAGGATGGCGCCGCGAATCTTATACTCGGCGTAAGTCTTCAGCTTGACGTTGAGGCTGGGGTTGAACTTGTCGATGGCGGCGATCAGGCCCAGCACACCGGTCGAGACCAGGTCCTCGAGGGTGACGTTGTCGGGCAGCTTGTCGTGGATGCGCCGGGCGATCAGGCGGACCTGCGGAAGATGCTCCAGGATCAGTCGCTCGCGTTCGGCAGCGGCGGCGTCGAGGCTGGCCGGAGAGGATGCCATCGCCATCGGGTGCAGTTTGCTCCCGGCCATACATCGGCAGATCATCGCGAAGTCATTAGGATCAGGGGCGGCGGCCGCTCAAGACCGGCCTCGCCTCGCCGATAAGGTCAATGGAGCCACCAAGAGGCTGAAATGCGAATCGAAGAGACACCTCCGGCCGTGAAGCCGGCGGCCTGCAAGCAATTGAAGAGGCGTGGCCGACCCACGCTCGATGATGCACGCCTGGAGCGTTTGTTTGAGGAGGTGCGCGCGGGCACTTACCGGGTGCCGGCCGCCCAGCTCAGCCGGCGACTCGTATCGCGATACCCGAGCTGAATCTGGCGCCCCCGGTGCGGCGTCTGGCGCGAAAGCGCGCCCTGGCCGCCGCGCCGCGGCTCAACCCAGCGGAACGATCTCCCGGAAAGACCCTGCCTGCTGCCCGATCTTCTTCTGGAGCAGCATCAGCGCGTGGATGAGTTGCTCGGGCCGGGGCGGGCAGCCGGGCACGTAGACATCCACCGGGATCACCTGGTTCACCGGGATCAGCGCGTAGTTACTGTAGACACCGGTCGAGGTGGCGCAAGCGCCCATCGAGATCACCCACTTCGGCTCCGGCATCTGGCGGTAGAGATGGCGAATCACCGGAGCCATCTTGTTGGAGACGCGGCCGGCGATGATCATCAGGTCGGACTGGCGGGGCGAGCCGCGGAACACCTCGGCGCCGAAGCGGGCCACGTCGAAGCGCGAGGCGCCCATCGACATCATCTCGATGGCGCAGCAGGCCAGCCCGAACGTCATCGGCCAGATGGAGTTCTTCCGCGCCCAGTTGACGACCTGGTCCAGCTTGGTGGTCGCCACCGCGCCGGACAGGTACGCGTAGTCGTCGTCGTCAATCCGGGCGAACATCTCCTCCGGCGCGCGCGCCGACCGCTTCACCCACTCGTCCTGGGCACCGTGGGCAGGCTCCATGTCTAATATTGTGGCACACCGGCTACAATCAGGAGAGAGCCTCGGGGCGCATGACCCGGACATACGAACAGACGTTGGAGCGGGCCGCCGCCCTGTGGGGGATCGAGCCGGAGTACGAGGACGTCCTGCACTGGAAGCACCGGACGTCGCCGGAGACTCAGAAGGCGATTCTGGCCGCTCTGGGGGTTCCCACCACCACCAAAGAAGACCTCGACGGAGCGATCGAGCGAAGGCTCCGAGAGGAGCGCTCCCGCCCGCTGCCGCCGGTGTGGGTGGTGACGTCCGGCGCCGGCCCCAGGGAGATCCCGCTGCACCTTCCGGCTGAGCTCGCGGACGGCTCCGTTTCCATCGAGTTCCTCTGGGAGGGTGGCGGCGCCGAGCGGCGCGAGTTGCCGGCCGCGGCGCTCGGCGCCGTGCCCCTGCCGGAAAACCTGCCGCTCGGCTACCACGAGGTGCGCGTCTCGCTGCCGGCCGGCGGCGAGGCCCGCACGCGCCTGATCGTCTGCCCCGACCGCGCTTGGCGGCCGCCGTCCGGTGAGCGCGCCGCCGGCCTGGCCATCAGTCTGTACTCGCTGCGCTCCGGGCGCAACTGGGGCTGCGGTGATTTCACCGACCTCGAGCGCCTGGTGGACTGGCTGGTCGAGGAGGCGGGAGTGAGCTTCGTGGGACTCAACCCGCTGCACGCCATCTTCAACCGCCAGCCCTTCAACACGAGTCCTTACCTGCCGGCCTCGGTCTTTTACAGGAACCTGATCTACCTGGACGTCGAGCGGGTGGAAGACTTTCAGAACTCGGCCCGCGCGCGCCGCTTCGTGTCGCGGCCCGAGGTCCAGGCGGAACTGGAGACGCTGCGCTCCGGCGAGCTGGTGGAGTATGAGCGCGTCCACCGCCTGAAACTCGGCGCGCTGAAGCTGGCGTTCGCTGCGTTCCTGCGCGAATGGCGGCGCGACTCGGCGCGCGCCCGCCAGTTTCGCGAATACGCCGAGCGCGAGGGCAATCTGCTGGAGCGGTTCGCCGTGTTCTGCGCGCTGGATGAGTGGATTCGCGCGCGCAACCCGGGCGTCTGGGTCTGGCCGGACTGGCCGGAACAGTACCGCGACCCGGATTCGGAGGCCGTCCGCAACTTCGCGCGAAAACACTGGCGCTCGGTTCTGTTTTATCAGTGGGTCCAGTGGCAACTCGATCTCCAGCTCGCCGCCGCGCAGGAGTACGCGCGCCGGAAGGGCCTCTCGATCGGCCTCTATCACGACCTGGCGCTGGCTACCGACCGCTGCGGCGCCGACTTCTGGGCCTGGCGGTCCTTCTACGTCTCGGGCTGCCGCGTCGGGGCCCCGCCCGACGACTTCTCCCCAAAAGGACAGGACTGGGCCTTCCCGCCGCCCGACTGCGAGCATCATCGCGAGACGGGCTACCGCTTGTTCGTCGAATCGATTCGCAAGAACTGCCGCCACGGCGGCGCGCTACGCATCGATCACGTGATGCGTTTCTTCCGGCTGTACTGGATCCCCGAGGGCAGGGACCCGACTCAAGGCGCCTATGTCCGCCAGCCCCACGAAGAATTGCTGCCGATCCTGGCGCTGGAGAGCGTGCGGCAACAGGTGATGGTGATCGGAGAGGACCTGGGCACGGTGACGCCGGAGATCCGCGCCGCGCTGGACCGTTACGGCCTGCTGGGCTACAAGGTGCCGTACTTCGAAAAGCACGCCGACGGACGGTTCCGTCTGCCCCAGGATTATCCCGAACAGTCGCTTGTTTCCTCAACCACCCATGACCTGCCGACGCTGGCCGGCTTTTGGCTCTCACGCGACATCGAGGCCCGCCACGCGGCCGGCTTGATTGACGCGGAAGACTACGAGCGGCAACTGGGGACCCGGGAGGGCGAGAAGCAGAAGATGCTGGCGTTGCTGTTCGAGCTGGGGCTGCTGCCGGACTGGTTCCCGCGAAATGCCCACGAGGTGCCAGAACTCTGGAGCGATCTGCACAACGCCTTCATCGGGTTCCTCGCCGGTGCGCGCTCGCGGCTGATGGTCCTCACCCAGGAGGACCTGTTCAAGGAAGCCGAGCAGCAGAACCTGCCGGCCTCGACCTGGCAGCATCCCAACTGGCGCCGCAAGATGCGGTTCCACCTGGAAGAGCTGCGCTCGACCCGCTACACCCGCGATTGCACGGCCATGTTTCGCCACTGGCTGGAGCGTAGGGGTCGGGCATGCCCGACCCCTACCCCACTGTCGGGTTGACAACCCCACCGCTGCTTACATATATTCGGAAACGCAGGAGGTCTAAGTCTGTGCGAGCATTCTTTGCGTATTTGAGCGCCCTTGTCCTGGCCGCTGGCCTGTGCTGGTCGCAGCAGGA
>JBBTDS010000748.1:11114-15099 GCA_038060875.1 Acidobacteriota bacterium
TTGCGTATTTGAGCGCCCTTGTCCTGGCCGCTGGCCTGTGCTGGTCGCAGCAGGATACCCGTGGCAGCATCACCGGCAGGGTTTTGGACCCGCAGGGCGCCGTCATTCCCGGCGCAACGGTCACGATCACCAACACGGAAACCAATGTCACGAGTCACACCGCGACCAATGAGACTGGGTACTTCGAAGTCAACCTTCTGATCCCCGGCTCGTATACGGTCACGGCCGAAGCTGCCGGGTTCAAAAAGATGGTCCGCACCGGGCTGGTGGTAAACGTGGCCGGACGCCTGGACATCCCGCTGCAGCTTCAGGTTGGGCAGCTCGCCGAGACGGTCGAGGTCACCGCCGAGGCGCCGCTACTCGACACCACTACAGCCTCGGGCGGGCGCGTCATCGACAATCGCCAGATCATGCAGCTCCCCTTCTCCGATCTGAACCCGTTCGTGCTGGCCGGCCTGGCACCGGGTATGCAATGGGTCGGAAGGCCCGACTATCGCCGTCCGTTTGACAACGGCGGAACCTCCGACTTCCGCGCCATGGGCGATGCCGGCCGCAACGAGTACACCATCGACGGCGCTTCCAACATGCGCGGCAACGACGTCGCCTTCGTGCCCCCGGCCGACGCGGTCGAGGAGTTCAAGCTGGAGTTGACCACCTTCGACGCCTCCTACGGCCACACCGCCGCCGCCACCATCAACGTGATGACCAAGGCGGGCACCAACAACTTCCATGGCACCATCTACGACCAGCACTGGCAGAAGCGCTGGAACGCCACCCAGCACTTCCAGCGCCTCCAGTTTGAGGATCTGGTGCGGCAGGGAAAGAAACGCCCGGACGAGCAGAAGAACCTCTCCGGCCGCCAGAACTATTACGGCGCCGGCGTGGGCGGGCCGGTCTGGATTCCCAAGATCTACAACGGCAAGGACAAGCTGTTCTTCTACTTCATGTACAGCGGCATCATTAAGGATGAGCCCGAGCCCGGCTCAAATGTCAATGTGACGGTGCCGAAAATGGCCTGGCGGACCGGCGACTTCTCCGACATGCTCGCGCTGGATCCAATCCGGTACACCATCTACGACCCGCGTTCGGCGCGCCGGGACGGTAGCCGCGTCGTTCGCATGCCCTTCGCCGGAAACAAGGGCATCCCCGTCCTGAACCCGCTCTACAAGTTCTACGAGCCGATCTACCCGAGGCCGAACGATCTGCCCGGCCTGGTCACCGCGGAAGGGTTCAATAACTACTTCGCGTCCGGGACCCCCAAGAACGAACGATTCAAGTCGGCCATCAACCGAATGGACTGGAACGTCAGCGAGAGGCACCGCCTGTTCGGCCGCTGGCATTTCAACCGCCGCATCGGCGACGAGTACGACTGGGCTTACGAGACCATGCGCGGGCTCCAGTCGAACGGCATTACCCGCATCAACCACGGCATCGGCGCCGACTATGTGTGGTCGGCTACGAATACCACCATCGTCAACCTCGCCGCGAGCTGGGGCCGGTATGCGGATGGCGATGGCGCCAGCGCCGTTTCGCAGGTGCAGAACAAGTACACACCCTCCCAAGTCGGCCTGCCGGCCTACATGGACCAGAAGGCGGGCGAATTCCACCGCCTGCCCGGCCTGGACTTTGAGAACATCGCGGACCTGAGCTCCGGCTACCGTATGGTCGGCAATATTGCCACCACCCCCCAGGCCAAGGCCAGTGTCACCACCATCCGCGGCGACCACTCGCTCAAGTTCGGCTGGGATGAGCGGCGCTACTGGAACGCGCGCCGCGGCCGCGGCAACACCTCCGGCAACTTCACCTTTCGGCGGGACTGGATGCGCGCGGCCGACAACGAGACCCGCGCGTCCAACCACGCCCTGGACTGGGCCTCGTTCATGATGGGCCTGCCCACCGGCATCGGCATCGACACCAACGATACCTTCTACTACTCGACCCGGTTCCGCTCGCTCTACGCGCACGACGACTGGCGCCTGAGCAACAAGCTGCGCCTCAACCTCGGCTTGCGTTACGAGCGTGAGGGCGGCACCACCGAGCGCTTCAACCGCGGTATCGCCGGCGGCTGGGACTTCGACACCAAGTTCCCGTTCTCCGACCTGGTCGAAGCCGCCTATGCCAGGAGCCCGCTGCCGGAAGTGAAGGCCATCCAGGTGCGAGGCATGGGCCACTACCTCGGCGACAAGTACGACACCTTCACCGACGGCACGCACCACCTGCTGCCGCGAGTGGGGCTGGTCTATCAACTGAACGAGAAGACGGTGCTCCGCGGCGGGTACGGCTGGTATTACGACACCTTTTCTGCCTTCATCACCCGCCCGCGCACCGACGGCTTCAACCAGGGCACCGGCACCACGATCTCCAACGACCTCGGCCTGACCTTCTGCTGCGGCGTGGATGGCGTGGCCAACTTGGCCGCCAACCGCACCATCCTTGCGGACCCGTTCCCGGTCCGCGCCGACGGCACGCGCTTTGACACCCCGTACGGCAACACGCTGGGAGGGGTAAGGCTGGCCGGCGTTGGCGTCCAGCCGCTGTATCCACGGGATATGTCCGCCGCCTGGCAGCAGCGCTGGAGAATCGGCATCCAGCGCGAGATCACCCGGAACATGGTGCTGGATGTCTCTTACAACGCGGCTTATGCAACCATCCCGGTTGCCTCGCGCATTGATATCCTGCCCGAGCAGTACTGGGCCACCGGCAACGTGCGCCGGCAGGACATCGACGACGCGTTGAACACCAACCTGCCGAACCCGTTCAACATCGTCAACCTGGCGTCGCTCCAGACCTCCGATCCGAGGATCTACAACTACCTGCGCACCCAGGGCTTCTTCACCGGCACCACGATCCGGAGGCAGCAGTTGCTCCGACCCTACCCGAACCTGAGTGGTTCGCAAGGCGTGCGCCCGGGCACCAGTTTCAAAGACAGCCTGGGTCGAAACAAATACCACGACCTCCAGGTTCAGTTCGAGCGCAGGTTCTCGCGCGGCTTCCAGACGGCGGTGATGTACACCTACGCCTACGGACAGGAAGCCGACTACTACCACAGCGAGTTCGACCCGAAGCCGCTGGTCTACCGCCCCCAGGACGCCCTCCGGCCGCACCGCTTAGTCTGGTCGGCTGTCTGGGAGCTCCCGTTTGGACGGGGCAAATCTTGGGTCACCGGCGGTCCGCTCCAGCACCTCGTCGGCGGCTGGCAGTTGAGCTGGATCTATCAGTACCAGAACGGCGCCGCAACGGGCTGGGACAACCGGTTTTTCTACGGCGACATGAGCAAGCTGAAGGACGTTTTCAAACAAGAGGAGGTCCACTCCAAGGACATCCACGTCTGGTTTGATCCCAGTATCCGAATCACCAGCGGCGCCGCGCCCGTCCCGCAGGGCTTCGTGGGGTTTGAAGGCCGTTCGGCCCTCCAGCCCGGCAGTTACCACGTCCGCGTCTTCCCCACGCGGCTAGGCGAACTGCGGAATGACGGCATCCGCACCTGGGACGTGAAGGTCCAACGGAAGTTCCGGATCTACGAGCGGCTGTCCTTCGGCTTCGCGGTGGACCTTCTGAACATGACCAACCACACCAACTTCGGCGGGCCGCAGACGAACCCGACCAATGCCAATTTCGGCCGGGTCACCTCGACCAACGGCTACCAGCGGGTGATCCAGCTCAACGGCCGCATCGAATTCTGACGAACATTGTCGGGGCCGGGCGTGCCCGGCCCCTACCGAGCCCCGCATGTTCAATCAGGATCTGAAAGCGGCTTATCGGGAGATGGCTGCCGACGAGGAGCGGGAGGCCGAGGCGCTTGAATGGTCCGAAGGCCTGATCGGCGACGTGCAAGATGACCCTTGGTAGAGACCGGGCATGCCCGGCCCCTACCGCATCTCCGACACCGCCCCGTCCACGTCCTCGACGCGGACGCGCAGGCCCTTGCGCTGCTCGAACTGCTGCTCGGGGATCTCGAAGCGGGCCGCGATCATACGGTCCAGGC
>JBBTDS010000749.1:0-13453 GCA_038060875.1 Acidobacteriota bacterium
GGACTAGTGGGCTGACCGCCCCGCTTGCCAAACCCCGTCAGGTGCGCGTCTGTGATCGGTGTACCCACGAGCTGAACGAATCTCTCCGGCCGCGCCTTCGCCTGCGCCGCGAGTGCACCCGCATCAAGCCGGAAAAGACGCTGCGGCCAGCGGCGCACAAACCGCGTCGCGCTCGAACGCTCGGTCGGTTAGACGCCTAAGTGCTCCCGTCGTAGAGGTCCGCCAGCTCCCGTGCAGTGGGAAATACAATACTCAGATCACTTGCTGGCCCGCGTCCCGGACGCGCAGATCTGGCTTAAGCGGATCGGTTCGCGGTATGTTCGTCGCTTTGGGCCCCGCCCTCAGTGACACCCTCCTCGCCACCCTTTCTCCTTTCCCCTCAACACCGCCCGAGAACCCAGAAGCTGTTTCGCGCCCCCCTCGGCTACCATAGGGGCGGTGTGGCTGACACTCGCCAGACCCCAAGCAGCGCTCTCCCCGTGAGGCACAACCAGCGCCCTGTCAGTCAGTTAGAAGAAAATTACGAAACAAAGCCAATTCGCCACGGTGAACGCCCCTGGCGACTCTACACCCACATCAAGCCGGAAAAGGCGCTGCGGCCATCGGCGCACAAACCGCGCCGCGCTGGAACGCTCGGTCGGTTAGACGCCGCAGTGCTGTCGTCGTAGAGGTCTGCCAGCTCCCGCCCAGGGGGAAGTACAATACAGGAAGACGCAGGCGAACCCGAGGACAGGAGGAAGGCAATGCCCGCGACGCAACCCCGCTACAGGTAAGGAGGAATTTGCCCGGCGCGGCGACGCGATATACGAAGGCGAAATCCGCCCCCTGGTCGAGCCGGGGAACGAGGGCAAGTTTGCTGTGATCGATGCTTTGGGCCCCGCCCTCAGTGACACCCTCCTCGCCACCCTTTCTCCTTTCCCCTCAACACCGCCCCAGAACCACGAGGCTGTTTCGCGCCCGCCCTCGGCTACCATAAGAGCGGTGTGATCCGAGAGGCACAACCCGCCCCCTGTCAGCCAGTTAGAAGAAAATTACGAAACGAAGCCAAACTGCGGCTTTGCACTCCCTCTCTTGCTCCCCCAGCCGCTGTGCGATTCTATGGTCCTATGAGCACGACTACACCGGATCTCTCCCGCCGCGCCTTCGCCGGCGCCGCGGTTGTCTCCACGCTGGCCCGCACACAGCCGGCCAACGACCGCATCCAGCTCGGCATCATCGGGGCCGGCGGCCGCGGCTCGGCCCTGATGCGCGACGTCCAGCAAGCCAAGGGCGTCAACGCCGCCATCACCGCGGTCTGCGACGTCTACCGCCCCAACCGTGAGCGCGCCGTCGAGTTCGCCGCCAAGACCTGGGGCGGGACGCCGCGCCAGACCGTCGATTACCGGGAACTGCTCGGCTGGCGCGAGCTGGACGCCGTCCTCATCGCCACCCCCGACTTCGGCCACAGCATCATCCTCCAGCACGCCGTCGAGGCCGGCAAGGACGCCTACTGCGAGAAACCCATGGGCGTCGATTTCGCCGAGGCCAAGGCCGCTTACCTGGCCGTCAAGAAAAGCGGGCGCGTGGTGCAGATCGGCACCCAGCGCCGCAGCGAAGGCCCGCTGATGGGCGCGGCCAAGCTCATCCGCGGCGGCGTCCTCGGCCAGATCACCCGCGTCGATCTCTCGGTCAACTTCCAGGAGCCCCGCTGGCGCCGCGATTACACCCACATCAAGCCGGACGAGATCGCCTGGCCGCAGTTCCTCCTCCACCGCGCGCCGCGGCCCTTCGACGCCCGCCGCTTCCGCGAGTGGCAGCTCTTCCGCGACTACACCAACGGCATCGCCGGCTTGTGGATGTGCCACTTCATCGACCTGGTCCACTGGTTCCTCGACGACCCCTACCCGGCCGGCGCCGTGGCCAACGGCGGCGTCTTCCTTTGGAAGGACGGCCGCGAGACCTCCGACGTCTTCCACGCCCTGCTCGACTATCCCAAGGGCTTCCTGGTCAGCTTCGCCATGAGCCTGACCAACTCGGCCGGCAACCGCAACCTGTGGCACGGCGCCCGCGGCACCCTCGACGCCGACGCCATGCGGATCACCGGCGCCGGCAGCAGGCAGCCCGACCGGCTCCTGGAGGAGGTCAAGATCCAGCCCGAGCCCACCACCTCCCACATGCAGAACTTCCTGGAGTGCGTGCGCAGCCGCCAGACGCCGCGGGCCGATATCCAGGCCGGCTTCTCTCACGCGGTGGCCGTGTGCATGGCCGGCGAGGCGCTGCATAGCGCGCGCAAGGTCCGCTTCGATCGCGAGCGCCTGGAGATGCTGTGAACCGCCGCGCGTTTCTTCTCACACTGGCTTGGACCGCTCCCTTGCGGTCGCGGCTCGGAGCCCAGGAGCGCATCGAATCGCTCACGGCCGGCCCCACGCCCCGCATCGCCCTGAACCACGTCGGCTTCCTGCCCAAGGCTCGGAAGGTCGTGATAGTGCGCGGCGGCGGCGAGTCCGCGCCCGCCGAGTTCACCGTGCGCGACATCGGCTCCAGCCGCTTCGGCTGGTACGGCATGCCGCCCAAGCCGATGCAGTTGACCCGCCCGTTGCGCAAGACCGCCTGCGACTTCGGCGAGTGTCTCACGGGCGATTTCACCGAACTCGAGCGCGAGGGCATGTACCAGGTGACCATCCCCGGCGAGCGCTCCGTGCCCTTCTTCATCAGGCCCGACGCCTGGCGCCGCACGCTGCCCAAGGCGGTCGGCTACATCCACGCGCAGCGCTGCGGGACCGACGTGCCGGACGTCCATCCGGTCTGCCACCTCGATGACGCCCGGCGGCGCGACAGCGGCGAGCACCTCGACGTCACCGGCGGCTGGCACGACGCCGGCGACCTGCGCAAGTGGATGAGCGCCACCATGACCAGCGGCTTCGCGCTGCTGGAGCTGGCCGCTGCCGGCCCGCCCGCCGGCCTCCAGCGGGACAACCTCCTCGATGAATTCCGCTGGGGCAACCGCTACTTCCTCAAGATGCAGGACGCCGACGGGCTGGTCTTCAACGACGCCGCCGGCGGCGTCAACGGCGACAACAGCGACAATCACTGGACCGACAACAAGGTGGGCACCGAGGACGACCGCTACATCAACCCGTCCAAACCCGGCCGCATCCAGGCCATGTTCACCACCCTTCAGGCGATGGCCGCACAGGCGTTTCGCGAATCCGATGCCGCCTACGCCGATGTCTGCCTGGCCGCCGCTCGCCGCTGCTGGGACGCTTCGAAGCGCGGCGCCGGCACGGGCGATCTGGCCTGGTGGACCCGCGCCGCCATTGCCGGCGGGTGGAGCGCCGAGGCAGCTCAGCTTGGCCGCCAACTGCTCGCCCTTCAAAACACCGGATTCACCGGATCGCAAAAGCTCGTGCGCGGCTTCTGGCGCACCAGCCCCAGCGACCCGTCGCCCTACGTCGATGCCGTCTATTCGGCCTACCCGGTGCTGGCGCTGCTTCATCTGCTCAGCGCTTTTCCCGATCACGAGGACGCCGGGCGCTGGCGCGACGCGGTGCGTCTCTACGTGGACGAGTATGTGCTCCCGATGACCGCGCGCAACGCCTACCGCATCGTCCCGCTCGGCCTTTTCATCGGCTCGCCGACGCCGGAGCACTACCGGCCGCTGGAGGGCGAGCTGACTTATCGCTACTTCCTGCCCGTGCGCAAGCAGTCCTGGTGGTTGGGCACGACCTCGCATCTGGAAGGTCACGCCGTCCTGCTCGCCGGCGCCGCCCACCTGTTCAAGGAAACCGGCTACCGCGACCTCGCCTACCGCCAGTTGGAATGGGTGATCGGCGCAAACCCGTTCGGCGCCTCCCTCATGACCGGAGAGGGAATGCGGAACCCCTACCCGCATTCACGCTACGTCGGGCTGATCCCCGGCGGCATCATGAACGGCATCGCCGGCAACACGCGCGACGAGCCGGTGCTCGACATGGAGTACGGCTACGACTGGCGCACCACCGAATACTGGAGCCCCCACAACGCCCACTACATCTGGGCGCTGGCGGTGCTGGAGGCGTGACGATGAGGTTTCTTCACACTGCTGACTGGCAGATCGGCATGCGAGCCGCGCACGTCGGCGCCGCCGGTGGCCGTGTGCGCGAGGAGCGGCTGGCCGCCGCCCGGCGCGCGGTCGGGCAGGCCCGCGCCGCGGGCGCCGAGTTCATTCTCGTCGCTGGAGACACCTTCGAGCACAACGGCGTGGATCGCGCGCTCGTCCAGAAAGTGGGCGACATCCTGGCCGGCTTCGGCGGCCCGGTCTTTGTGATTCCAGGCAATCACGATCCGCTGGCGCCCGGCTCGGTTTGGGAACACCCGGTGTGGAACGTGTCGCCCCAGCTTCGCGTCCTGCGCGACCCGGCCCAGGTCAGCGTCGGCGAAGTGGACATCTTCCCCTGTCCTCTCACGGAGGAGCACTCGCGGCGCGACCCAACCGCCTGGATTTCCGCCGCCGGCTCGGGCCGCATCCGCCTGGGGCTGGCCCACGGGAGCCTGGAAGGCATCGCTTTGGACGACCTCGACTACCCGATCGCCCGCGACGCCGCCGAGCGCGGCGGCCTGGATTACCTGGCGCTCGGCCACTGGCACTCCTGGGCGCGCTTTCACGGGCCAGATGGGGTTCCGCGGACAGCGTATTCCGGCACCCATGAAACTACCCGCTTCGGCGAGCGCGACAGCGGCTACGTGCTGCTGGTCGAGATTGTGGCCCCGGGCGCGGCTCCTGTGATCACCCCGCTCGGCGCCGGCGGTCTTTGCTGGCAGGAGCTGCCCCGGGAACTGAGGGCGCCAGGTGATCTGGGCGCCTTGAGGGGTTCCCTGGAAGCCCTCGCGAGCCCGGATTCTACCTTGGTCGATGTGCGCCTCGCGGGGCTGCTGTTCGCCGCCGAGCAGGGCGAGCTGGCCCGGGTGCGCGAGCTGATTGGCGCCCGCTTCTTGTTCGGGCGGCTGGATGAGTCCGGGTTACGCCCCGCGCCGGAAGACGACCAGTGGTTTGAACGGCTGCCCGATGGCGTGCTGCGCGAGACAGCGGTACGTCTGCGGGTCCTGGCGGACCCAAGCTACCAGGGGCCGCGGCGTGAAGGAGCCACTCCCGAGGTTGCCGCCCAGGCCCTCATGGATCTGTACAAGCTCGCCGGCGAGGTGGGCGCATGATTCTGCGTTCCATTGAAGTCAGCGGCTGGCGGTGCTTCGCCGATTCCGTGCGGGTCGGCCCTTTCGGCGACGGCATCACTGTCCTGTTCGGCCCCAACGGAACCGGCAAGTCCACTCTGTTCGACGCCATGGCGCGGGCGTTGCTTGACCGTCACCGCGTCAGCGGCGCCGATGCCGATACCCTTCGTCCCTGGGGTCGCAATCTCGCCCCGACCGTTGCCGTCGAGTTCATGCACGAGGGCGTCGAATACCGGCTTGAAAAGAAGTTCCTTGACCATCCCTCCGCTCTGCTCCGCCGGCGGGAGGCCGGCAGGTTCGTGCGCCTGGATGAAGACGACGCCGCCGATGAGCGGGTCCGGGGATTCCTGAAGGGCGAGGCTCCCGGCAAGGGGCTCGCACAGGTGAGGCACTGGGGCCTCGCCCAGGTCCTGTGGTCTCCGCAAGGCGCACTGGACCTGCCCGAGCTGTCGGGCGACCTTCCCAACGACATCCGCGCCATGCTCGGCGCGCAGGTGGCCGGCCCTGCCGGAAGCCGGATCGAGCAGAAGATCCAGGAACTCTACAGGGGCTATTACACTGCGACGGGCAAGGTCAAGAGCGGCAAGGATGCCCCCGAGGCGGTCCGCCTCGAGCAGGAGCTCGAAAAGGCCCGCGGCACACTCCAGGAAGTCCGGGTGAGACTGGCGCAGTATGAGGCGATGAGCCGCAAACTGGAGGATTTGAGGAACGCGCGGGCTCAGGCCCGCCGCGACGCTGACGCCATCTCGGAGACACTCGCCAACGCCGCGCGGCGAGTGCAACAGTACGCCGCTCTTCGCGCCGAGCGCAAGGAGAAGGCGGCGCAGGCCAAGGCCGCGGACGCGCAACACAGCCAGATCAAGCAGCGCATTGAGGATATCCGGAAGTCTGCCGCCGACCTGGCCGAAGCCGAAAAGCAGCGCGCCGAAATCGCCGCCGACCTGGCGGCGTGGGAACGCACCGTTGAGGAAGCCGGGCAACAGCGGCTTCAGTCGAAAGCGCGACTGGAAAACGCCAGGGCCGGTCAGGCTGCGACCGATGCGGCCCGCCGGGAAGCCGAGCTGGCCCGCAGGTACGTGGAATCCGCCGGCCTGGCGCGGGAGGCCGGGAGCAGGCTTGAGAGCATTCGGGGCGCCGAAGCTGAACTGGAGGCCCGGCGCACCGAACGGACGGCCCTCCGCGCACCCGACCCGGCGACGCTGGCCGCGGTCCGCCAGGCGGTCAAGGATCGAGATGAGGCCCAGGTCGGCCTCGATGCCGCCCTCACCTGGTTGGAGATCGTCCCGGCGCGGGACTGCGAGCTGAGGGTCGTGGCCGGAGAGACGCCCGGTCCACAAGTCGTTCGGGCCGGGAGTGCGGGCCGTTTCACCGGCTCGCCGGAGGTCGTTGTCGAGGTCGAAGGTTTCGGAAGGATTCGGGCGGGCGGCCCTTCCGCTTCCGCCGAGGAATACCGTGCCGTGCGGGACGAAGCCGCCAGCCGGCTCGCCCGGCTCGCGGCTCCTTTCGGCACTCAGGACATGGTCCGGCTGGAGGCGCTGCGCGATGAGGCGCAGCGGCTCGACGGCCTCATTGCCGAGGCCGCCACCCGCCTGGAGACCATGCTGGCTGGCCGGTCGCGCCAGGCGCTCGAACAGCAGTTGGCGGCGCACCAGACCGTGGTCGCCGGTGTCGAGCAGGAGCGGCCGCTTTGGGCGCAGGCGCCGCCGGACGTGGCCGCTCTCGATCAGCACGCGGAGGCCGTCAGGGTTTCGGTCGGGGACGTGGTCGCCAGGGCGGAACTGGAGTTGGCGGCAGCGGAAAGAGCCCACGCTGCCGCCCAGAGCCAATGCGCCGGTCTCGGCGGCCGCCTTCAGGAGATCGACAGGCACGTCGCTTCATCCCGCGAGCGCTGGCAGTCGCTGGCGGCCGACGGCAAGTCGGACGAGCAGCGTCAGGCCGAGCGGAACCAGAGGGAGCTCGATTGGGGCGCGGCGCGGGCGGCGCTCGCCCAGATCGATGAGAAGCTCGAAGCCTTCCCCGAGGACCCGTCTGAGGAGCACGCCCGTCTCCAGCGCCAGCGCGAGGCCGCCAATCAGGCAGCCCAGGAGGCGCTGGCGGAGGAGGCCAGGATGGAGGGCCAGCTCGCCGATCGTGCCGCTGAAGGCCCATATTCGGCGGCGGCGGCCGCCGAGGAAAACGAGGCCGCCCTCGCCGCTCAGCACGCGCGCGAGCGACTGCGCATGGACGCAATTGGCCTGTTGCGCGAGACATACTGGCAAGCAAAAGAGCAAGCCATCGCCGGCATCGTGGCTCCGGTCGAGGCCGCGGCCACCCGCATCATCGAGAGAATCGCCGGCCGGCGGTTGGGCCCGATTCGTCTCACCAGCGGGTTCGTTCCTGACGAGGTCCGGCCCCAGGTGGCCGGCGCGGGCGTTTCGCTAAAACAGGCTTCCGGCGGGGAGCGCGAGCAAATCTTCCTCGCCGCCCGGCTGGCGCTGGCCGAAGTGATCGCCCGCCGCGAGCGCCAGCTCGTGGTCCTCGACGACACCCTCACGGCCACCGACGCCGGCCGGCTGGCCAGGGTGATGCGCGTGCTGGAGGAAGCCGCTCAGAAGTTGCAGATCCTGATCCTGACCTGTCACCCCGAGCGCTACCGGGCTCTGGAGGGTGCGCACTTCATCAACCTCGAGGAAGCAGTCGCCTCCTAATGCTGCGCTGAAATCTCGCAGGAAAGAAAAGGCGGCGAAGGAGTGGCAGAAAGCGCTGAGCATCTCCGAGCTTACGGTCGGCCTGGGCCCATACTACCCTATGAGCGGGAGGCTCGATGAGCGTTCTGGCTGACTTGGCATCATGTTTCCGAGACAAGCCCGAAAACATCGCGACGAGCGCGCTTTATCACATTCTTCGGAACCACGACTGCACACGCAAGGCTTTCTTGGCACTCGCCCGCTCCGTGGACGAACGCCTGCCTGAAGACCTGTCTATCTACACGCAGGAGCGAGACCAGGAACTGGGCCAACCCGACCTTCTTGGCCGTGACGATGCAGGAAGGACTCTGCTTGCAGCAGAAATGAAGTTCTGGGCCCCGCTGACACCGAACCAGCCGGTTTCCTACTTAAAGCTCCTCGAACGAGATGGCTCCGGTTGCGTGCTTTTCGTCGCCCCGGCCGAGCGTGTAGCTGTGCTGTTTGAACAGCTCAAGGAGGCGTGTCGGACGGCGGGCCTCGCCATCGAAAACGAAACACCTTTTCGATGTCGAATCGGACAGCAAGTGCTTGGTGTTTTGAAGCTGAGCGACACGCTGGAAAGGATGAGGCAAGCCGCGAAGCAAGCTGGCGATGAAGAGGCCGTTTCTGATGTGTATCAGCTCCAATCACTTTGCCGTAGGTATGAGGAGGAGGCGTTCCTTCCGTTGAGACCGGAGGAACTCACGGACCTGGACTTCCCGCGGCGCTTGCTGGCCATGTCCGGGCTGGTTGACAAAGTCGTTAGAGCTGGCCAAGCCCAAGGGCTTTGGAGATCCCTGAGCGTGAGGTCCGATTATTCGAGCAGGGGTGCGGCCGTTTACGTCGGACCTTGGCTGGGCTACTTCGCCTTTAACGTCGCCATGTGGCGTAGGCGGAAGGTCTCCCCGTTCTGGCTATCGACAAAGCTCGACTGGCCCGAGAACCGCAAGTTGAGCGCCGAGGAACGGAACAAAATCAGGCAGGCACTCCATGCCGTCAATGGTCACCTCTTCGTGGAGACCGAAGGCCTGTTTGCGCCCCTCCTGCTCAGGCCTGGCGTCGAGGAGGAGCTTGTGATCGAGCATCTGCTGAGCCAGATTCGGCGCCTGTGCGACGACTTGGTCAGGCTGGGTTTCTCACTCGAAACCCCGCCCGCCTCCGCGCCCGATGAACGCTCCGAACTGTCGCCGCAGTGAAACACAGGTCCCACATGCGCTTGGTGCTTGCTTCGCTCATCCTGAGACTCGCCGCTCTCGCTGTTGCCGACGGCTGCCAGCCCAAGCTAGAAGAAATCCGCGATGCTTCGCACCGGCTGGTCGGAACGATTCGTACGGTGCGAGATTGCACCCTGGAGGCCAGGGACGCGCAGGGACGGCTACGCGGGCGATACTCCCCGAAGACCAACGAGACGCGGGATCCTCGCTACCGGCTGGTCAGCCGCGGCAATACCCTCCCGGTGTTGTTGTGGGAGCGGCAGAAGGGACGGTAGCCCGGATGTGGAAACAAGAGGCGCTAGTTCTGGATACCGTGGCTGCCGGAGGATGAGTTGGCACGGCTGCGGCGCCTGGCCGCGCGCGGGCGGGGAGGTGTGGCGGGTCGCGGAGGAGTCAGGTTCCGAGGCAACAGCGTGCTTGAAGGCAGCGGCGGTATGTGGTCTGTGCGCCGACCCTGACGCGATCACAATATTGTTATAATACCAGAAGAGCCATGCCCCAGACAAAAGTGGTCTTCTACGCGGAGGGCTCTGGGGAGGTCCCGGTGTTGCAGTGGCTCAGGGAACTCCGTTGGACGGATCCGAAGGCCTATGCGCACTGTGCGGCGGCGATCGAGAGACTGGCTGAACTGGGCCATATCAGCGCCGCCTGGAACTCTTCCGTAGGGCTCCGCCCGCGCATACATACGAGGGTGAGGTCGAGAATGGCTAAGACAAGCGATGCAGTGAGAATCTTAAGGGGCGTCACTGGCGACGACGCCCAGCTCCAGGGAGCGGTGGCGCAAGCTCGGGTCAATGTCCGAGTGGCACAGATGATCTACGACGCCCGGACCAAGGCGGGTCTGTCTCAACGCGAACTGGCAGCGCTGATCGGTACCAGGCAGCCGGTTATTGCGCGCCTCGAGGACGCGGACTATGGAGGCCATTCCTTGCGGATGTTGCAGCGCATCGCCGAAGCGCTGAACCAGCGGCTCGAACTCCGGTTCGTTGCAGAGGAACGGCCTGAACGCCGGCCGACTGAGCGGCCCGCGGCGTGGAGCGCTCGGCGGCAGCAGAGTGCTCGCCGCCCGGCCGGGCCGGCCGCCACCCGCATGTTACACTGAAATTTCCCATGAAAGAAAAGACAGCGAAGGAGCCGAGGCCGCCGATCAACCTTTGGGGACCGGCGGTCGGCGTGGGCTGGCTGGTCCCCGGCGGCGGGCATTTCCTGCTCAAGCGCTACGGGCGGGCAGGGCTGCTCGCGTTCGCGGTCGCCGGCATGTACCTGTTCGGCCTGATGATGCGCGGCACGCTGTTCCAGCCCGAGCGCGGACCCGACCTGCTGACCACCTTGATCCAGTACGGCGGCTTCATCGGCAACGTCGCCTCCGGCCTGCCGTACCTGTTGACGGTCTGGCTGGGGTATTCGCAGCCCGACGTGCCCGGCGCCGTGCACGATTACGGCACCAAGTTCCTGGTCGGCGCCGGACTGCTCAACGTGCTGGCCCTGGTGGACGCTTACGACATCGCGGTGGGAAAGAAGGACTGATGCCCAAGGTCACGCTGTCGCACTTCGAGGCCGCCTTGCTGTTCGCCTTCTTCACCTCCATCGTGCTGGGTGTGGTGACCAGGAAGACCGATCGCGAACGCGGCGTCTACGGCCTCTATTCCTTCGGCTGGTTCCTGGCGGCCCTGTTCGGGCTGGGCTGGTTGATGTTCCTCGGCAACCGCTAGCGGAGCGGTCCCTTACCGAGCCGCGACCGGAGGGAGCGGTCCGTTAAGAGATGAAGACCTTTTACATCGAGACCTTCGGCTGCCAGATGAACGTGCACGATTCCGAGAAGGTGATCGGCACGCTGCTGGCCGGCGGCTACTCGCAGGTCGATGAACCCGCCAAGGCCGACCTGGTCCTCTACAACACGTGCAGCATCCGCGACAAGGCCGAACACAAGGTCTTCAGCCGCCTCCAGCAGTTCAAGCGCGAGGCCGGCGGCGGCAAGCGGTTCGGCGTGCTCGGCTGCGTGGCCCAGCACGAGGGCCTGAGGATCTTCGAGCGGGCGCCCCACGTCGGACTGGTCTGCGGCTCGGCCAGCTACCGCCGGCTGCCGGAGTTGCTGGAGCAACTGGAGGCGGGCGGCCGCCGCGTCACCGGCCTGGAGCCGGCGACTGAGGAGACCTTCGAGACGCCGCTCACGCGCCGCGACAACCCCTATCGCGCCTACGTCACCATCATCGAAGGCTGCGACAAGTCCTGCGCTTTTTGCGTCGTCCCGCTCACCCGCGGGCGCGAGCGCAGCCGCGCCGCCGAGAGCGTGCTGGGAGAAGTGCGCGCGCTGGCGGCCGCGGGGTACACCGAGGTGCAGCTTCTGGGCCAGAACGTCAACAGCTACCGCGATCCCTCGCCGCCGGCCCTGGATTTCGCCGCCCTGCTGGCGCGCGTCGGCGAAGTGCCCGGCCTGCGCCGCGTGCGCTTCACCACCTCGCACCCGCGCGACTTCACCGGGGAAATCGTGGATCGCATCGACGCCAACCCGGTCCTGTGCGACCACATCCACCTGCCGGTCCAATCGGGCTCCACCCCAGTGCTCGAACGCATGCGGCGCCAGTACACCCGCGAGGAATACCTGCGCCGGATCGAGTGGATACGGAAGGCCCGCCGCCCGATCGCCATTTCGACCGACATCATCGCCGGCTTCCCAGGGGAGACCGAGGCGGATTTCGAGCAGACGCTCTCGCTGCTGGATGAGGTCGGCTACGACGCCATCTTCAGCTTCAAGTACTCGCCGCGCCCCGGCACGCCGGCCCTCGCGCTGGAAGGCCACCTTCCCGAGGAGGAGAAGGGAAGACGCCTCGCCATCGTACAGGAACGGCAGCGCGCGATCCAGCTCCGCCGGAACTCCGAGCGGGTGGGAGGCATCGAAGAGGCGTTGGTGGAAAGCTACAACCGCGCCACCGGACAGTGGGTCGGCCGCACCTCGCAAAACCGCGTGCTCAACTTCGTTCACCCCGCCGGGGAAAGCGCGGCGCTGGCGGGCCGCTACGTCGAGGTCCGCGTGACCCAGGCGGGACCGAACTCGCTGGCGGGCGAGAGCGCCGGGGCCTGCCCCGTGCTCTAATGGTTCAGAGGGGGATGTCATGGAAGTCGAGATGAAGATCCGTGGCCTGATGATGGATCCGGTCACCAACATGCCGATCGTCATCCTCAAGGATGTCGGCGGCAACGCCATCCTGCCGATCTGGGTTGGCATCTACGAGGCCAACGCGATTGCGCTGGAAATCGAAAAAGTCTCGACTCCCAGGCCGATGACCCACGACCTCATCAAGAGCATGCTCCACGGCCTGGCCACCGGCGTGCGCAAGGTCGTGGTCAGCGAACTCCGCGAGGACACCTTCTATGCGCTCATCTGGCTGGAGAAGGACGGCGAGCTGATCAGCGTCGATTCCCGCCCCAGCGACGCGCTGGCCATCGCCCTCCGTCTCGACTGCCCCATTTACGTGGATGAGGCGGTGCTGAAGTCCTCCAAGATTGCCGCGGCTGTCTCCGAGAAGGTCAACAGCGAGGAACTGCGCCGCTGGCTGGAAGGCCTCAACGACGAGGACCTGGGCCGCTACAAGATGTAGACTTCGCCCGCCCGCGGCGCTACTTCTTCTTGACCGCCTTCTTGGCCGGCGCCTTCTTCGAGACCGGCGCGGGCCAGCCGGTGACCTGCTCCTTCTCGGACTCGAAGGTCACCATGAACGGCTCCCTGGTGAACAACTTGGGAACGCCGCGGAACTGGAGGACGGTTCCCTCCGGCGCCGCGCCCACCATGGGGTTGTCGAGCTTGATGGTCACCTCTGGCGTCGTGTCGTCGGCCAGGGCCAGCACCAGCTCCTTGGGATTCTTGGCCGGCGTGTGGCGAACCAGCTTCCCCTTCAGCGGCGGCGCGCCTTCCGGCGGAACCAGCGCGTCCTTCATCCCGGCGTCAAAGTATGTCTGGCCGCCAGCCTCGGTCAGCGCCTCCTTGACTTTCAGCCAGAAGGCCAGTTGCGGATCCCGGGCGGCCAGTTCCTTCTCCTTCTCGGCGGCGATTTCGTGGCTGCTCAGGATCTTGAAATCGGCCGGCGGAAGCGCCTGCGCCTTGGCCTGGTCGCAGAGCTTCTCCTGGCCCTCCGGGTCCTTTCCGTGGAAGGTGGTGTACGCCTTTTCCACATAGACGCGCATCTGCTTGCGCCGGGCCGCGTCCAAGGCGCCGGGACCTTCGTAGCAGGCCGCCCGCGCAAAGTGGAACAGCGCCCTGGGATAGGTCTCGGGCTTCTTCTCGGCCGCGACGGCGGTGCCGAGCCAGGCGGAGGCCTCGGCGTCGGCCGGGTTCAGCGTCAGGTTCTC
>JBBTDS010000749.1:13553-25869 GCA_038060875.1 Acidobacteriota bacterium
TCGGCCTCTTTGCCGATGGCCTCATAGAGATCATACTCGGCGCGGTCCTTCCACTGCGGTTGCTTCTGTGGTTGGGCCTGGCCCCACACAAGCGGCAGAATCAGGAACATCGCCGCGGTGATTGTTGTCTTGAACCGTTTCACCAGCACTCGCTGCCTCCTCAGATTGGCTGTTCTAGCCTGCGGAAGTTGCATAGCGGAGTATAACGGAATCAAAGTCCCTCCCGCAAGACCTTTGACGCGAAAAACCACTCTCCTGTTCCCGGCTGGCGGGGCCGGCTTCAGCCGGCCGCTGGAGCCCGCGCCACCAGACGGTGTGCTAGAATCCGCCTTTTCCCCCATGCGATACCTGGACCTGGCCGTAATCGTCGCTTACCTGGTGGGCATCACCTGGTTCGGCGCTCGCTTCCGGCACGGCCAGAAGGACCTCAAGGACTATTTCCTCGGCGGCCGGCGGGCCCCCTGGTGGGCCATCAGCCTGTCGATCGTCTCGGCCGAAACCAGCACCCTGACCATCATCGGCACGCCCGCCCTGTCCTTCGCCGGCAATATGGGCTTCCTCCAGGTGGTCTTCGGCTACCTGCTGGCCCGCATCGTGATCTCGGTGCTGTTCCTGCCCCACTATTTCCGCGGCGAGATGTACACCGCCTACGAGCTCATCGAGCGCCGTTTCGGCCAGCGCCTGCGCAAGCTCACCGCCGGCACCTTCCTGTTGATCCGCTCGCTCGCCGAGGGCGTCCGCGTCTTTGCCATCTCCATCGTTATCTCCGTGGTGCTCGGAACCGGCGAGATCGCCTCCATCCTGGTCATTGTCGGGCTGACCCTGGTATACACCTTCGAGGGCGGCATGACCGCCGTCATCTGGACCGACGTGGTCCAGATGTTCCTCTACGTCTTCGGCGCCGTGCTCAGCTTCTTCGTCATCCTCGGCCACATCCCGGGCGGCTGGGACCACGTGCTGGCGGTGGCCGGCGCGGCCGCCAAGTTCCGGCTGTTCGATTTCGCGTTCGAGGCGACGCCGCAGTTCTTCTCGCGCACCTACACCTTCTGGGCCGGCCTGATCGGCGGCTGCTTCCTCACCACCGCCAGCCACGGCACGGAGCAGTTGATGGTGCAACGGCTGCTGGCGGCCCGCAACCAGCGCGAGAGCCGCCGCGCGCTGCTGGCGAGTTGGGCCGTCATCTTCGTCCAGTTCACCCTGTTCCTGCTGATCGGCATCCTGCTATTTGTCTACTATGCCGGCGCTCAACAGCCGCCCCCCCGGGTCGCCGACCGCATCTACCCCGAGTTCATCTGGCGGCACCTGCCGGCCCCCTTGGCCGGCTTGGTGGTGGCTGCCATCCTGGCCGCCGCCATGTCCAACCTCAGTGCCGCCCTGAACTCCTTGGCCTCGACCACGGTGATGGATTTCTTCCGCCCGGCCATGCTGCGCTACGGCCGTCCGCTGACCGCGTTGGGCTCCCTCAAGCTGGCCCGCTGGACCACGGTGTTCTGGGGCGGCGTGCTCATCGGCATCGGGATTCTGGCGCGCCGCTGGGGCTCGGTGCTCGAGACGGGCCTCTCGATCGCCTCGGTCGTCTATGGCGCGCTGCTCGGCGTCTTCCTGCTGGGCGTCCTGACCAGACGGGTCGGGCAGAACGCGGCCACCTGCGCCATGGCCGCCGGGCTGGGCGTGATGGCCTATGTGAAGGGTTTCACTTCGATTGCCTGGACCTGGTACGTGCTGATCGGCGCCAGCGCCACCTTCCTGGCGGGATGGATCGTTTCGCTGGTCTGGAGGGAGGAACATGCCCGTTGAGCAATCCGGCCTGAGGCGCGAGCTCGGCCCCTGGAGCGCCGCTGCGATCGTGGTCGGCACCGTCATCGGCAGCGGCATTTTCCTTGTCCCGAAAGACATGATCCAGCACGTCGGTTCCCCCGGCATGGTCTTCCTGGTCTGGGTGGCGGGCGGGCTGCTGTCGCTAGCCGGGGCGCTCAGCTACGCCGAGCTGGCCGCCGCCATGCCTGAGGCCGGCGGCGAGTACGTTTTCCTCCGCGAGGCTTACGGGCCCTTCTGGGGCTTCCTCTACGGCTGGACCCAGATGTGGGTGGCCAAGAGCGGCTCCATCGCCACGCTCGCCACGGCATTCTTTGTCTATCTGGCGAATTTCCATCCCGCCCTGGAGCGGGTATTCTACGCGCTCCCGCTTCCGGTCGGCCCCGGCGGCGGCCCCCTGGAGCTGCGCTACGGCCAGGTGCTGGCCGTGGCCGTCATCCTGTTCCTGGCGGCCGTCAATTACCTGGGGGTGAGGGTGGGCGGCCGGGTCCAGGTGGCCGTGACGGTCATCAAGCTGGGCCTGATCGCCGGCATCGTGCTCATCGGGCTCGCCTGGGGGCAGGGAACCGTGAGCCACTTCCGGACCGGGATCGCCGTGGGCGGCGGCGTCGCCGGCTTCTTTGCCGCCCTGGTGGCCGCGCTGTGGGCGTACGACGGCTGGAACAACGTCAGCATGGTGTCCTCCGAGATCCGATCCCCGCAAAGGAGCCTGCCGGTGGCCCTGATCGGCGGCACACTGGTGGTTATCGGCGTATACCTGCTGGCCAACCTGGCCTATTTCTTCGTCCTGCCGGCGGCGCAGGTGGCCGCCTCCGAGCGCGTGGCCGCCGAGATGATGCGGGCCGTGCTCGGCGACTACGGCGCGGCGGCAGTGTCGGTGGCGGCCATGGTCTCGATTTTCGCCGCCCTCAACGGCTCCATTCTCTCGGGCGCCCGTGTTCCCTATGCGATGGCCCGCGACGGACTTTTCTTCCGTAGTTTCAGTCGAGTACACCCCGCCTTCGCCACTCCCGGGATCTCCATTCTGGGGCTGAGCGCCTGGGGCGCCCTGCTGGTGTTCAGCGGCCGCTACGAGGAGCTGTTCCGTTATGTGATCTTCGCCAGTTGGATCCTTTACGGCATGACCGCGGCCGCGGTCCTGGTGCTGCGCGTACGGAGGCCTGAACTCCGGCGCCCCTACCGGACCGTCGGCTACCCCGTGCTGCCGGCGCTGTTCGTGCTCGGCGCGCTGAGCGTCGTTTTCTACACTTTTCTTAATTTTCCCCGCGAATCCATCCTCGGAATCGCACTTATTTTCTTAGGAATCCCCTTTTATGTGTATTGGAAACGGCGCCCGAATTGGGGCGGCAGCGGTTCGGGGGCCGGCGGCGCCCGCTAGGGGGCCGGTGGGGTCAATAGTACCGTTCTGTTCCGTTTTCAGAACAAAACTCTTGAAAACGGCCAAAAAGTGCGGTATAACAACAGAAGCGCACCCTTATGACTCGGGCATTCTGTTCCGATTTCAGAACCGAGCGAGCGGAGCGCACCATTTCACTTTCTTCAAGTATCTTAGGGAGCCAACATGGACGTCGGGACAATACTGGACAATTTGCGTCAGGAACGTGAACAACTCGAGGACGCGATCATCAGCTTAGAGCGTTTGGCCCGCGGGCGCGGCAAGCGTCGCGGCCGGCCTCCGGCCTGGCTGGCTGAAGCCAGAAAGAGAACCCGGGTGGTCGGTGCCAAGTCGAAGTCAATGTCGCTGGCCAGACAGGCTGTGGCTTGACGGCGCAATAAGGAGGAGGAGCAGCGCCGGGGCCAGGCGGCCTTGGGCCGTTACCTGTAAATGAGGTACTGTTCGCGGAGCTGAAAAAACTCGCGTAGGTCCTCCTCCTCCTTTTGCGCGATCTGGCGCGCGTCTTCTCGAGCCGCCAGCGCGCCGACGGTCCGTCGCCGTCCAATCAGCCGGAGATTCCTCTCCAGCGACAGCTTGCCGGGATAGAGCCTTACCAGGGCCGCGGCAATCTCCAACCCCAGCCGCGACGAGTTCACCGCCTCCCGGTTCGTGATCACGAACCGCACCCCCTCGATCCACTGGCCCGCGAAGTTGGAAGCCGATGGCCGGAACCGCGTCGGATAAACGCGGATGCCGGGGATGAAACGGGCGTTCAGGAAGGCGGCCAGCTCGGCGCCGCGGATCCAGTCGGCGCCGATCTGCTCGAAGGGCGCGTCGGTGCCACGGCCCACCGAGTAGTTCCGCGAGGCCTCCAGCATGGCCACCCCTGGGTAGAGCAGGGCGGCGTTCAGGCTGCGCATGTTGGGCGACGGGTCGGTCCAAGCCAGGCCGGTCGAATCGAACCAGTCCCCCCGCTGCCAGTTCTTCATCGCCACCACCTGGAGATCGGCGCCCAGCTTGTTCTCCGCGTTGAACAGGCGCGCCAGCTCGCCCGCCGTCATGCCGTGCCGCAGCGGCAACGGGAAGTAGCCGGTGAACGACACCAGGTCGGGCTCTAACACCGGGCCCTCGACGCGCGTGCCGGTGATGGGGTTGGGGCGGTCGAGCACGATGAAGGGAATGCGCCGCTTGGCCGCTTCCTCCAAGGCGTAGGCCATGGTGGTGATGTAGGTGTAGAAACGCGCTCCAAGGTCCTGGATGTCGAACACCAGCACGTCCACCTCGCGCAGCATCTCGGGCGTCGGGCGCCGGTTCTTGCCCTCGTACAGGCTCCAGACCGGCAGGCCGGTGGCGGGGTCCTTTCCATGACCGATCCGGGCGTGATCCTCGCCTCCGCCCAGGCCGTGCTCGGGCGAGAACAGCGCCGTGACCCGGACGCCCGCCTCCAGCATCATGTCCACGTTTCGCTTGCCCTCGCGGCCGAGGCCGGTGTGGTTGGTGATCAGCCCGACCCGCTTGCCCGCGAGCGAGGCGAACTTCTCCCCCGCCAGCACGTCCAGGCCGGTGAGGACCTGCCCGTTCCGGGCCACCACGCGCCGCGCGCCCGCGCCGCTCAGCGTCTCGTTGTAGCCGGTGAGGCTGATGCCTGGCGCGTCCACCCCCAGCGCCGCCGCCGCCACCGTCGCCACCCGCCCCCGCAGCGGCGTGATCGCCGGCCGCAGGTAGGGATGCACGCTGTTGGTCAGCAGAATGACATAGGTTTGTGTTACAGGATCGATCCACAGTGAGGTGCCGGTGAAGCCGGTGTGACCGTAGGAGCCGACTGGGAAAAGCTCGCCCCGGTTGCCAGAGTACGGCGACTCGATGTCCCAGCCGAGGCCACGTAGAATGGGCTGGTCGGGGGGCGTTTGCGGAGTAGTGAACTTGCGCACCGTCAGCGGGCTGAACACCCGCACGCCGCCGCGCTGGCCGAGGCCGAGCATCATCTCGGCGTAAAGCGCCAGGTCGCCGGCGGTGGTGAACAGGCCGGCGTGGCCGGCGATGCCGCCCATGTAACGGGAGGTCGGGTCGTGCACCACGCCCCGCAGCACCAGGCCGCCAGTGACCTCGGTGGGAGCGATGCGCGCGGCCAGCTCGGCCGGCGGCTGGAACATCGTGTCCTTCATCTCCAGCGGCCCGTACACCTGCGCGGCGAGGAACTCCGCCAGCGTCTGGCCGCTGAGCTTGCGCACAATCTCGCCCAGCAGCACGAAGTTGATGTCGCTGTAAACGAACCGCGCGCCGGCCGGCGCCACCGGCTCGTCAATCAGCGCCAGGTTGATGCCGGTCTCATAGCCTTTCCAGGGGGGGCGAACATCGACGTCGGGCCGCAGGCCGGAGAAATGCGTCAGCAGGTTGCGCACGGAGATGTCGCTCGCGCCGCCCTGAAAGTCGGGCAGGTATTCGGTGACGCGGTCGTTGAGCCGCAGCTTTCCCTGCTCGAACAGCTTCATGACGGCCGGCGTGGCCGCCACCACCTTGGTGAGCGAGGCGGCGTCGAAGATCGTGTCGGCGGTCATCGGCTCCGGCTCGGGCTCCTGGGCGCGCAGGCCATAGGCCTTGCGGTGCACGATTCGGCCGCGGTGGCCCACCAGCAGCACGGCGCCCGGGATCTGGTCGTCCCGGATGGCCTGCTCGATCGCGGCATCCAGCGCCGCCGAGCCGGCGAAGGTCTCCTGGGCGCAAGCGGGCAGCAGGCCCGCGATCGACAAAACGAGTATGGTTCGCATTGGGCGGCGTTACCCGCGCCAGGGGCGGAGCCGCTTGAGCGGGTGCGAGAGGATGTCCTTCACGATTCCGACGTCCTCGCGGATCTCGAAGTCGAACATGCCGGCCACGATGAAGTCGGCGCCGTTCTCGAACGAGTGCCGGAAGGCGTCCTTGGGCGGAATTGCGCCCGCGGCCATCACTTTGAAGGCGATCCAGGGCGTCCGGACGCTCCTCATGAATTCGATGGTCTCCTGGGGCTTGCCGCACCAGTAGCCCGGGAACTCCTGGTAATCGTCAGCCGCCTCTCCCGGCCTCGGGGCAGTCTTGTAATTGTGATGATGCAAGGTCTTGAGGTAGAACTCCGCGCCTGCCTGGACCCGCTCGCACTCCACCATCGTCTGGAGCGCGTGAGCGCCGACGCCCACCGGCAGCTTCGTCTCCTTCATGATCTCGACGGCCCTGGCGATCAGGTCCGCCTTACCCGCTTTGGCAAGCTGGTCCGCGCGCACACCCCAGAGATAGATGGCGTCGGCGCCGTGCTCGACCAACTCGTTGACGCGGCGCCGGTGTTTCTCCATGTCGGGTTCGACTGCGGCATCGGCCGGCGGCTCCGTGGACAGTATCCACTTGATCTTGCCGCCCCGCGCGCGGTGCTGCTTCATCACCCTCATCGTGTCCGGATCGGGATGCACGGCCAGGGTATCGATTCCGTGCGCCTCGGCGAGCGCCAGCGTCTCGAGCAGCTTCTCGTCCGTGTTGTACGCCCGCGCCAGGTTGTAGACGTATCTTAAATCCCTGCTGTGGGTGTAGCGCGTCAACAGGTTGCCGCCGAGCAGGAGGCGGCTGACCCGCAGTTTGCCGATTTCGCCCTTCGGCAAATCGCCCTGCGCCTGCGCGGCGGCGGCCGCGGCCACCGTGCCGGCCACGAACTGCCTGCGCGTCGATCCATCGAACATGTCTATGCCCTCCCGTTGATCCGGTCCTTCAACCTGCGCCAGGCCGCCATCGACCGGGCGAGATGGACGGCCGCATCGCCGGGGATCCCGTAACACTGGAGCCCGATCGGGCCGCGGTATCCCGCGCGATGCAACTCCTGCAAGAAGCCCAGAATAGCAAAGGTCCCGCGGTACAGAGGCTGAATCCAGTTGCCTGTCCCGGCCTTGATCTCCGGTCCGCGGTCTGATCCGTTGATGCTGAGGGCCCGCAATGGCGGCCCGGCGTCCACACTCATGTAGACCTGGAACAGTCTGAATCCCACGCGGTCCAGGGTCGCGAGCCGTTCGGCGACATTGTCGAACCAGAGGTGGCCCGCGCCAGCGCCGCTGCCGCCGACATCAGGAAAGTACGCCGGTCCATGCTGCCTCTAATTCCAAAACGTGGCGATGGCGCGTGCTCGTGGATGCGGTGGCTCATCTCATCGGGGGGAACTCGCGGCGTTCCCGATCGGGGAGTGCGTCCGGATCGAATTCCGCAACGAGAGGATCAGCGCCTCGATACGCCCATCTGTGCCGAACCGAACACGGACCTGACGAACCACAGCTCCGGCATTGTAGTGGTGGCGCCGTGGCTTTGCCGCCCGCAACGGCGGCTGCAGCAGCCGGCCACCGCTGGCCATATCGGCTACCAGATGAACTTCACCGCCAGTTGGATCTGGCGCGGCCAGTTGCCTTGACTGTAGGAGGCCGCAGCGGGGTCCAGGCTGCCGAAATTGGCGCTCTCCGGATTGTTGTTGAACTCCATCCGGTGGAACATGTAAGTGTTGGTCACGTTGAAGGCTTCGGCGCGAAACTGTATCTTCGTCCGCTCCGTGACTTGGGTCATCTTGCTGATGGAGACGTCCGCCTGCGGAACCGTGTGCAGGCGCAGCCGACCGTCCCGGGCGGGCGTGAAGCGCGGCGCGTAGCGCGGCAGAATGAGGAAATTGGCCTCGGTGCAGCCGGCCCGCGTGCTGAACGGCTGCATCGTGATTGTGCCGTTGTCGTTCCACCGCGACACGCAGGGCTGAACGCCCTGCACGCGGGGCTGCGACCAATCAATGTCCTTGATCCGCGCCTCCTTCAGATAGAGAACGTTTGACGGCAGGGCCCACGGCGTTCCGGACTGGGACTGGAACAGCACCGTGCCCTGCCAGCCGCTCGCCACGCTCCCCCAGAAGCCGCCGGCGCCGCCGAACAGGCGCTTGCCGTTGCCGAACGGAAAATCGAAGACGGTGGCCAGGCTCATCCGGTGCGGCATGTCGTACTGAAACAGCCCCTGCCGCATGGCGCCCTGCTGCTCGTCGTTGAATCCCAGGCGTTCGACGTGCTTGGAGAGCGTGTAATTGGCGATCAGGCTCACGCCCGGCAGGCGCATCTCGTACACCATTTGCAGGGAGTTGTACCACATGGCGCCGTCATTGCGGGTCATCTCCGTCAACGCGCCAAAGTGCGGCAAGGGCCGCATCATCTGAGAACGCGCGATCGTCGTCGAAGAGTAGTGTGTGGTTCCAAAGAAGGGTTCAAGGCCCACGAATGGATTCGCAACCCGCTCGTCGCAGTAGAGCGGGTTGCCGCCCTCCATGAGGTTGCACGAGCGGCGGCTGTTCAGGTCCATTGCATTGAATGGCTTGGATCCCTGTTGTTTCCGGCTGCGGCTGCCGACGTAGGATGCCTCGATGCGCGAACGCAGCGGCAGTTCATATTGCAGCCCGAAGGAAAACTGGTTAACGTAGGGAACCTCGAAGGCAGTGTTGACGAAGTTGAAGCCGCGGCCCAGAAAACTGAGGGCGCCTTGGGAACTCCCCGACGGCACCTGAACTCCGTCCGGAAAAGGGTTATTCAACGTGTTCGGCAGGTAGGTGCGCCCGCCGTCGAGCGATGCGATATAGGGCGTGGACTGGCTGAAGCCGTTGGTCTGCAAATAATCGTTGTCCGGGTTCAGGTAGTATCGTCCCCAGCCCCCGCGCAGCACCAGCCGGTTCGTCAGCCGATAGGCAGCGCCGATTCTCGGCTGCCAGTTGTCCCTGTCCAGGTCGGTGGCGTTCCGCGGCAAGCCGTTGACGCCGGCGAACAGCAGGCTGCCGCGGAGCGTGGGCAGGCCGGCGAACAGCGCGCGGTCGATGCTCTTGTCGATGGGATTCACCACCTGCGGATCGAAGCTGCGGTTCATGCGGTTGAAGCGTTCGTTGGGCGAAATGTTGAAGTCCAGGCGGAGGCCGAGGTTCAGGGTCAGCCGCGGGCTCACTTTCCAATCGTCCTGGATGTAGGGCGCGTAGTACTTGTAGAGGAAGATCGGGAACGCGTTGTAGGCGACGCTGCCCGAGGACACCGTGCCGAGCAGCCAAGACGCGATCGAGTTTCCGCTCAGAGCGTCCGCGCGGGCGTAGTCTCTCTGCGTGACATCCCGCGCCGCGTTGAGGTTGAACACGTTGCCGGTGTTCTGCTGGGCGAACTGGACCCAGCGCAGGTCCACGCCGGTCTTGATGACGTGCCCTCCCGCCACCTTCGTTGCCGTCGGGTGCAGCGCGACGTTGTTGGTGATGTCGCCGTTGGGGTAGTTGCCGAGCGAGATGTAGCCGGCGAAGGTGTAGCGGCCGAACCGCGGCCCGTAGGGCAACTGGCTCGCCAGCGACGCCGGGAACCCGAGTTTGGCGATGTCGTAGCCGCGGTTGCCCGCCGTCTCGTTGCGCACATGGAAGCGGTTGAACGATCCCCGGACATTCAGAATGAAGGACGGGCGCAGCGTGCCGACCCAATCCAGAACGTGGGCGTCGTTGATGCGCTGGTGGGAGGAGTAGCCCTCCTCGGCGGGCGTGCGGTGCAGTCCATTCGTGCTGCGGTCCTGGAAGCGGTCATTGTTTGCGTGGCGGTAGAAGATGCGGTGCTTGTCGCCGATGTTCTGATCGAACTTGGCGACGAAGTTATAGAAGCCGTCCTTGGCGTGGCTGCCCGGATCGTCGCCGCCGAAATAGAAATTCTGGGAAGAGTACTCGACGCCGGGAGTGGACATGTTGGGCAGCGGCATGAAGTCGAGCATGTTGCGCGCGATGGGGTTGATGCGCCCGGCCGGGATGCGGTTGCCCGGGAACGGGTCGCGCACCCACGTCGCGCCTACGCTGCGGCCCGTGCTCGGGTCGTAAGTCAGGATTGGCCGTCCCTGGCCATCGACGAGTCTGCTGAAGTCGCCGCCGCGCATTTCCGGCTCGGGCACAGAAAGAGTGAACGGATTCGGCGTGTCCTCGCGGTAGCGCTCGTAGCTGATCATGAAGAAGGTCCGGTTGCGGCCGTCCCACAGTTTCGGGACGATCACCGGTCCTTCCACCTGGCCGCCGTACTGGTCCAACAGGTGGCCCTCGCGCGGCGCGCCGCGGGCGTTGTTCTGGAACATGTTGGCGTCCCAGGAATTGCGCCGTGCAAACTCGTAGAGCGTGCCGTGCAGCGTGTTCGTACCGCTCTTCAACGAGACGTTCACGATGCCGCCGCCGGTCTTGCCGTATTGCGCGTCGTAGGAATTGGTCTGGATCTTGAATTCCTGGACGGCGTCCACCGGCGGCACCAGCGCGATGTTGTTGGTGCCGGCCTGCGCGTTGTTGGGAGCCCCGTCCAGCAGGTATTCGCTTTCCATCATGCCGCTGCCGTTGATGCTCCACTGGGCGATGGCTCCGTTGTCGAACGGCCGCTGGTAAATGTAGGCGCCGACGAAGTTGACGCCGGCGGTGAACATGGCCAGCATGAAGGGGTTGCGGCTGTTCAGCGGCAGCTCGGCAACCAGCTTTTCGCCGATCACGTTACCGCGATCGGCCTTGGCCGTTTCCAGCAGCGGCGTCTCGGCCGTAACGGTCACCTGTTCGCTGACGGCGCCTACCTCGAGCTTGACGTCCACCGTCGCCGTCTGCCCGACGTTCAGCAGCAGGCCCGCGCGCGTGAACTTCTTGAAGCCGGCCGCCTGTACCGACACCGCGTAGCCGCCCGGCCGCAGGAACAGCAGGTTGTAGTTGCCCAGCCCGTCCGTGGTGGCCGTGGTAACGACGTTGGTCTCGATGTTTCTGGCCTCCACCGTGGCCCCGGCCACAACGGCTTCGGAGCTGTCGATTACGCGGCCGGTGATGGCCGCGCGGAACTCCTGCGCGGCGGCGAATGACGCGCAGAACAAGCAGAAAAGCAGAGCGAAGAGCGGAGCCCGGACCAGGGCTCGATTCCTGTAAGCCATGTCAACGCCTCCTCCGCCTGTCAGGCGATCTTGGGAAGACGCAGGTCGAGTTTCTCATTGGAACGCATCATCTCGTCCCAGGCAACCACGCGGTTTTGATAGGCGGCCATGCGGCCCAGGATGGCGGTCAGATTGCTGTTTACGCTCTCGGCGACGTTGTTGAGCAGCTTGCCCGCCTTCACATGCTCGACGAAGGTCCGGATATTCTCGTAAACTCCATCGCGGCCGCAGTTGGCTTTCTCCGTGCCCGCCCACGGTTTGTCGCCGGTGATGTTGACGGCGCCTCCGTAGTGGGCCTCGCCGGTCCCGTCGGAGCCGTAAATGCGGGCGCAGATGTCGTTGTAGCCCTTGATGCACTGGCTGGAGCTGAAGTCGGCAATAATGTTGTTCGCAAACCAATAGGTGACGGCGAAGTGGTCCCAGCAGTCGCCCACGTCCACGCGCACTTTGCGTCCGCCGGTACCGTAGGCCTTGAGAGGATGGCCGTTCAGGAACCAGCAGCCGCAATCGAGGGCGTGGATGTTCTGCTCGACGATGATGTCGCCGGAGAGGGCTTTGTCGAACACCCAGTTCCGCAGCCGCGCCGATTCCGGCGTATCGCCCGGCTGGCTTTTCGGCCGCAGCCGGCCGGTGTGATAGAAGACGTGCGCTACCACGGGAACCCCGATGTCGCCGCGGTGGATGCGCCCGGCGCACTCGCGCACAGCGGGGTGGGCGCGGAACTGGAAGTCCACCAGGAAGCTCGATTTCCCCTTGACCTTCTCGCCGCTGGCGAGGATAGACTTGCAGCCGGCCACGTCCACCGCCACCGGCTTGGCAAGGAAGACGTGTTTACCCGCGTCCACCGCCGCGGCGGCCTGCTCCGGATGGCAGTAAGGCGGGCTCTCGATCACGACGGCGTCGAGCCTGGATGCGGCCAGTTCCTTGTACGTCTCGTAGCCCCTGTAAAGCCGCGCGTCGGGCGACTTCAGGTTGGTCCTCGTGAACTCCAGGCGGTCCGGGTAGACGTCGTGCAGGGCCGCGATGCGGGCTCCGGTGAGTTCCCGGAACAACCCGCCGATCATGTTGCCGCGGCTGCCGCAGCCGATGAGACCGATTTCGATGGCCGAGTTCGCCTGCGTCCCGAAAACCGTTTCCGGCTTCAGAACCAGCAGACCCATCCCGGCGCCGCGAAGAAACTGGCGCCGCCGC
>JBBTDS010000750.1:0-13401 GCA_038060875.1 Acidobacteriota bacterium
CGGCTGCCCGGCCCACGTGGTGGAATCGGGGCCGAAGCGGATTCGGTAGGATAGGCATTCCGGTCCGTCAAAGAAGGAGGTGTTCAGATGCCGGAGTTCGTAGTGAATCCGCACAGGTTCGATCCGTACAAGCAGTTCAAGTTTCGGATCAAATGGGACGGCAGGTACGTGGCGGGCGTGGCGAAGGTCAGCGCGCTTAAGAGGACGACGGACGTCGTCACGCACCGGGAGGGAGGATCTCCAAACATCCAGCGGAGGTCTCCCGGGCTGACGACCTTCGACCCGATCCGGCTCGAACGGGGCCGGACGCACGACACCGAGTTCGAGGAATGGGCGAACAAGGTGTGGAGGAGCGGGGCTGGGCTGGGGGCCGAGGTGTCGCTCAAGGATTTCCGGAAGGACATCATGCTGGAGCTGTACAACGAGGCGGGGCAGCTCGTGATGAGGTGGATCGTGTACCGCTGCTGGCCGTCGGAGTACGTGGCCGTGGCGGACCTCGACGCGAACGACAGTTGCGTGGCCATCGAGTCGTTGACGCTGGAGCACGAGGGATGGGAGCGGGATCAGGAAGTGCAGGAGCCGGTAGAGCCGAAGCTCGGTTAGGATTCGAGGCGCTGGTTATAGCCGCCGCAGCACGCGCGCCGGGAGGGTGACGATCGCCCACAACAATTGAAGCACGCCGCCGACGGCGATGCCGAGGATGCGGAACGGCAGCAGGAACAGCCACACCAGCGGGTAGAGCAATAGCGCCAGCAGCGCTAGCGGCCAGCACAGCACGAACAGAATCAGCCAGAGTACGAAGGTGAGCATGGTTCTCCTCATCGAAGTACGTGCCGGACGCGGGAATGTTCCCGCCTCGAGATCTGACAGGCCGGGAGGCCTATCCTACTTACCCAGCTCGGCGAGCAGCCGCTCGGCGCGGTAGACCTTGCGCAGCGCCTCGACGATGCCCTGGCTGGCCACGTGCACGGAGCGCGACTGCTCCTCGGTGTAGACGAAGCGGTTGGGCAGACTCTCGATGTTGCCGTCGAACAGGATGCCGATGATCTCGCCCTTAGTGTTCACCGTCGCGCTGCCGGAGTTGCCGCCGTGGGTGTCGGCGGTGGTGACGAAGTTGAACGGCGTCTTGAGGTTCAAGGCTGCTTTGGCCTCCAGCCAGCGCTTGGGCAGCTTGTAGGGCGGCTTGCCGGTAGCCCGCTGGTAGAGGCCGGCGAAGACGGTGGCGTACGGCACCCGCTTGCCGGCCGCATGGCGATAGCCCTTCACCGGTCCGTAGGCGACGCGCGGGGAGAAGGTCGCATCGGGGTAGGCGGTCTCGCCGAAGACGGCGAAACGCGCCTGGGCGATCTTGGCGGCGCTGGTGTTCAGCACCGCCTCGACAGCGTCCTCGTACTGCCTCCGGACCTGGCGCGCCGGCCCGTCCAGGATGCGCGCCAGGCGGATCATGCCGTCCTCCGAGTTGCGGACCGCCTGCGCATCGCCGGCCAGCCGCTTGCGCTCGGCGACGTCCGTGAGCCTGGTGGCCCCCACGTAGCTCTCGGCAGCCTGCCGCGGCGTCTTGCCGTTCAGGACCGCCTTCACCGTCGCGTCTCCGGCGCCCAATTCGCTCTGGAGGAACTCGAAGTAGTCGGCGAGCACCGCAATCTCCATCGAGTCGGTGATGGGCGCCGGCGAGAACAACAGCCTTTCCAGGCTGGGCAGCGCCGAATCGTGGTACTCCTTCAGGCGCTCGGCGTCCGGCTTCGTCCGCTCCTCGGCCAGCCGCAGCACGTCGCGGGCGATCCGCAGGAGGTCCGAGCCGCGGGTCGTGCCGGATTCGAGCAGCCAGAACGGCTTGTAGAACTCGCGGAACTTCTGGTAGGCGGCGGCCAGCGCGGGCCAGGTTTCGCCGTGGGCGGCGCGCATTTTCGGATCGGCCTCGACGGCGGCGCGCAGCTTGCGCTCCTCGGCCCGCTTCACGTCCATCAGCTTCGTGTCGCGCAGCCCGGCGAGGAAGCCGGTGTAGGCCTTGTAGCTGTTCTGCTGCCCGAAGAGATTGTCGTGCGCGAGGCGCTCGTTCTCGGCGCTCTGGGCGCTATAAGCTTCCAGCGCCTTGATCAGCGAGGCCAGCCGGCGGTAGATGAGCGGGTAGGTGTGGTCGCGCGAGAACTCCAGTTGGGCCACCGTGAGCAGGCGGCCGGTGGTGCCGGGGTTGCCGGGGACGAACGTCAGCTCGCCGTCCTTGACGCCCTCGCGGCTCCAGCGGAAGTGGTTCGGCGTGCGCGCCGGCTGGCCGTTCTCGTAAGCGCGGAAGAAGGCGATGTCGAGGCAATAGCGGGGATAGGTGAAGTTGTCGGGATCGCCTCCGAAGAAGCCCAGGTCGGCTTCGGGCGCGAACACCAGGCGGATGTCGGTGTACTTCTTGTACTCGTAGAGGTGGTACTTGCCGCCGGAATACAGCGTAACGACCTCGCACTTGTTACCGCTCGCGGTGGTGCACTCCTTCTCGATGCGCGCCATCTCGGCGCGGCGGTCGCGCAGGGCGCCCGCGTCCGGGGCGCCGGGCTTGACAGCGGCGTTGACCCGGGCAGTGACGTCCTGGATGCGCGCCAGTCCGTTGGCCTCCCTGTCCGGGCAAGCTTTCTCATCCGACTGCGCGGCGGCGTAGAAGCCATCGACTACGAAGTTGTGCCCGGCGGTGCTCAGCTTCTGCACGCAGTCGAGCGCCACGTGGTGGTTGGTGAAGATAAGACCGTCGGGTGAGACAAAAGAGGCCGAGGCGCCCACGCGCAGCGAAGACAGGCGCAGCCGTTCTAGAAACTGGTCGGTGACCTGGAAGCCGTACTTCCTGGCCACCAGATCCTTGGGGAAGGCCTCGAACAGCCACATGCCTTCATCGGCGAGGGCGGGCAGGGCGGCGATGAATGCGAGCGGCAGCAGCATCTGGCGGTCGAACGTCATAACTTTCCATTGTGACACGTTACCGCCGGCGATGCGCCGGCTGAGCGAGGGGGCCGTGGCGACATAAAGTGACGCCTGTAAAAATTCCTGTATTCACATGAAAACAAGAGATTTATCATCTTAATTGCGACTCGACTAGTTGCCATCTGGCCGTGCGCTGCGAGATACTGTTAGGAAGAGGGCTGAGGCAAGCTCTATAGTCATGAACCAGATAGACGAGGCCGTTGGCCGGTATCAGAAGCTGATCGAAAGCGGGCCATACCGGGACCTCGCCTGGGCGCAGGCGCTGGAAGAGCGAATGAGAGCCGAGCACCTGGTGGATGGCGGCCGGCTGGTGTGCCCGTTCCTGCGCCCGCACTTCATCGGCCGGCGCCAATACGAGAGCATGGTCCGCGCCGCCGAGGCGCTGTTTTCGGCCATCGACCGCGTCCAGCAGATGGCGCTGGCCAACCCTGTGCTCCTGAACAGGATGGGACTGCTGCCGGCCGAGAAGATGCTGGCTATGGTTGACCCCGGCTACTCGTTCCTTTCGGTGACCTCGCTGCTGGACACGCACCTGGAGAACGGGGCGCTGTCGTTTGTGGAGTACAACGCGGACATGCCGGCCGGCGTCGCCTATGGCGAGGCGCTGGCGGACGTTTTTTACGACTGCCCGCCGGTGAAGGAGATCCGCAAGCGCTTCCACCTGGTGAAGCTGGGCGGCAAGAAGCACCTGCTGGCGGCGCTGCTGAAGGCTTACAAGCAGTTCGGCGGCACGCGCCAGCCGCGGATCGCCATCCTGGAATTTCGCCAGACCTTCCAGACCGCCGAGCAGGGCGAGTATGGGCTGCTGCGCGACTTGTTCCGCTCTGAAGGCTGCACGGCCGAGATCGTCTGGCCCGACCAGCTTGAATACCGCGGCGGCGTCCTTCGCCGCGGCTCGTTCGAGATCGACGTGGTGTTCCGGCGGTTCAAGATTCAGGAGTTCCTGCTGCGCTACGACCTGACGCACCCGCTGGTGCGCGCCTATCGCGACCGCAAGGTGTGCGTGGTGAACAGCTTCCGCTCCGAGTTGGCCCACAAGAAGGCGATCTTCGACCTGCTGACCGACGAGACGCTGACGGCGGGTTTCCCGGCGGTTGAGAAGAAGGCCATCCGCCAGTACATCCCCTGGACGCGGATCGTGGCCCCGGCCAAGGCGGTTTACCGCGAGGGGACCGTCGATCTGGTTGAGTTCATCCGCACCAACCGCGAGAAGCTGGTGCTCAAGCCCAATGACGCCAGCGGCGAGGAACACGCGGTGTGCGGCTGGGAGGTGGATCAGACAGCGTGGGAGCGAGCGTTGAAGAGGGCGCTGCGTAGCCACTACGTGGTGCAGGAACGAGTCGAGCCGGTTCGTGCGCCGTTCCCCCTCTACCGCTACGGCCAGATCGAGATCAAGGAGATGCAGGTGGACGTGCACCCGCACGCCTACCTGGGCAAGGTGCAGGGCTGCTCGAGCTGGCTTACGTCCGGTTCGGGCTTCTCGACCATCTCCGGGCTGACGCCGACGTTCATTCTCGAGAGCCGCTGAGCAAAACCGGGGAACGTTCCGTCTGTCCCCGGTTTAATACCGTTCCCAGGGCGCCCGCGAGAATCCCGGCGCCATGTCGCGGCCGAAGCGCAGCGGCGGCAGGCCATTCTCAAAGGCGCCGATGTCGGGCGCCGGTCCGGTGTACTCATCGTTGAATCCCGGCAGGCGGACGCCGGCGTCGATGGCCGGGTTCTTCACCTGCACCAAGGGGTCGGTGATGGCGAAGTCCTTGCCGTTGCGGGTGTACTCGACCCGGCCCCACTTGATGCGGTTCATGGTGGGCGCCAGATACCACTCCAGGCGCTCGCTGGGCAGAAACATCGAGAGCACGAACCCGCCCCCAAGGTAGCTCCCCGTCAGATCATTGCGGAAATCGTTGGGCGGCGCTCCACGGTCCTGGGGATAGGCGCGGCCGCGGGCATAGAAGATATTGTTCCGGCTCACGGCATTGTGCAGATCGTGGCCGCTGAACACATCCAGCGCGCCCTTCGGCTGCAGCGCCGTGTTGTGAAAAATGAACCGGTGGCCCAGGCCGGTGCTGACGCGCTCGCCGTCGATGGTCAGGTAGTTCATGCCGGTCTTGATCATCATGCCGCCGGAGGGGTCCTGGTGGGAGAGGCGGCTCTCGCCGAACACGTTGCGGAAGATGTAGAGCGGGCCCATGGAGGTGGAGGCGGTGGCTACGTGCACGAAGGTGTGGTGGATGTAGTTGCTCCAGATCCGCACGTTCATGTTCGCCCCCTCGCTCTCGATCGCGTCATCCCAGCAGTGCGAGACGATGTTGCCGTAGATATCCGAGTCGCGGTTCGGGCTACCCTTGAAACTGAAGTTGGCGCCGCCGCCGATGCCGTCGTTGAATCCGTGGTCCTCGGTGGACTGGATAGTGTTATAGCGGATGATATTGCCGCCGCGCGAATCGCGGAGCGTGATGGCCTGCGGCCCCGAGGGATGCCCGGATTCCCAGTCGTTGGAGCCGCCGCGGGGGTACTCGATCAGGTTGCGCTGAATCACCAGGTGACCGGCGTCGTTCTCGGCATAGATGCCGCTGTCCGATCCGCCGGACACGCCCCACACCCGCGCGCCGCCGAGGCGGCCCCAGCCGGTGATGTGGCAGTCCTCCACCACCACGTGCTGCACGCCTTCGCGGATGAGCACGCCGTGAATGCCGGCGTTCTTCAGCTCCAGGCCTCGGAGGATGACGTAGCCGGCCTCCACGACGACGTTGTGGTCGGACAGGTTGAACACGTCACTCACGAACTTCGTTCCCGGCGCCGGCGTCACCAGGCGCCACCCCTGCGCCGTACCACCCTCGCGGATGTGCAGCGTCTGATCGGTGGTCCCAGCCGGCAGATAGGTGGTCTTTCCGATGGGGAACTCCTCGCTCCGCGTGCGGGCCTGGAACTCCACCGGCGGCGCGTCCGCTTCGAGTCGAATGTCGTACAGCGTGTCCGGCCTGAGGCCGACCAGGGAGCCGCGGTACTGCCGCTCGCGTTGGTCGTAAACGAGGGGGTACCCCTCGCGCCACTCGTTGGCGCCGGCGGCGCGATAGCGCACCCGGCAGCCGTCCTGGGCGAGGTCGCGGTTGTAATGGATCCCCAGCGACTCAAACGTCGGCACCGCCCAGGCGGGCGCATCGGCGGCGGGCGTCGACGTAATGCCGATTGCCGCCGCAAGCAGAATGGAGAATGTTCTTCCGAGTCCCACCATCGCAGACGCTCCTTGCCGTCTCTGCCAACGACCGAGTGTACTGAATCCAGCGGGGGTTTTCAGCCTCCGCACAAAAGGGCCGGGCGCGGCGGCGGGGCGTATACTGGATGGCGGCCAGGAGGTGACGAAATGGAAAACCGACGATTCCCTTCCCCGCTTCTGTACTGCGCGGCGACCCTGCTGAGCGGGGTGTGCCTCCATGCACAGAACATATCGGGCACGATCAAGGGCGCTATAGCCGACCCGGCGGGCGCAACAATTCCGGGCGCCCAAGTCACCTTGACCAACACTCGAACCGCGGCACTGGCCAGGACCGCTTCCAACGCGGCAGGGCTTTTCGTCTTTCCGAGCGTTCTGGCGGGAAGCTACAAGCTGACGATCCAGGCACAAGGTTTCCAACAGTACGAGCGCACCGGCATTGAGCTGAGCGCCAGCCAAATCCGGGACCTTGGAACCATCCCGCTATCCATCGGCGAACTCCGCGCCACAGTCAGCGTCGTGGACACACCCGTTGCCCTCCAGGTGGCGAGCGGCGAGAAAGCGGGCGTGGTCACGGCAACGGAGCTCAACCAGCTTGCCTTGAAGGGCCGCGATTTCATGTCACTCCTCACGCTGCTGCCGGGCGTCGTGGACGACGGCAGCCAGTCTCGGGATACAGCCTCCCGGGCCGCGTTCGGCGGGGTCTACATCAACGGCGGCCGAAACGATATGAAGAACTTCACCGTGGACGGGGTCACCGACATGGATACCGGGAGCAACGGGAGCCTGCACTACGAGCCGAACATGGACTCCATAGCGGAAGTGAAGGTGCTGGTTTCCAACTACCAGGCCGAATACGGCCGCAGCGCTAGCGGGCTCATCAGCGTCATCACAAAAGGCGGCGCCCAGGAATTCCACGGCAGCGGATGGTGGAGCCGCCGGCACGAGCAGTTCAACGCGAACAACTTCTTCCGAAACCGCGTCGGTCTCGCCCGGGTGCCCTACCGCTATAACATCGCCGGATTCAGCATCGGCGGGCCGGCCCACATCCCCAACAAGTTCAATATCGACAAGAACAGGCTGTTTTTCTTCGCTTCGCAGGAGTACACGCGGCAGCAGGCGGATTCGGGCAACCAGTTCCGGAACATGCCGAGCGAACTGGAGAGAAACGGCGATTTCTCGCGCAGCGTCGATACCAGCGGAAAGCCGATCCCGGTAACCGACCCTACCACCGGCAGGGTGTTTCCCGGCAACATCATCCCGGCCAGCCGGATCAACAGACTCGGCCAGGGGATCCTGAAGTTCTTTCCGCCGCCCAACTATATCGATCCCGACCCGACGCTGGTCTACCGGCAGAACTACAAGGCCGCGGCCAGCGGCGCCAACCCGAGACGGAACGACATGATCCGGCTCGACCTCTACGCCTCATCGAATCTGAATGGCTACTTCCGGTGGATCCGGGACGCGGACGTCATCTCGGAGCCCTTCCAGGGCTTCAACTTCGCCTACACCACGACTCTTCACCACGTTCCCGGGCACGGCTACGCCGGCCACATCACGTACACGATGAGCCCTACGCTGCTCAACGAGTTCACACTGGGAAAAAGCTGGAACAGCTCGCGCTGGGAACTGGAGAAACCGCAAGCGACCACGCGGAACCTGATGGGCAACATCCCGCAATGGTTCCCGAACCAACTCAGGTCCGGGGACAAGTCCGAAACCATCGATGCCCAGATGATCCCCAATGTCGCCTTCGGCGGCACGCCGGTGAACGCGCCAAGCACCAGCATCAACAACATCCAGCACGTAAACCACAACGACACGTGGGACATCACCGACAACCTGAGCTGGATTGCGGGGCGGCACAACTTCAAAACCGGAGTCTATGTGAATTTGACGGACAAGGTGCAGCAGTCGGGCAACGTCTGGAACGGCGCACTCAACTTCGGCGTGAACAGGAACAACCCGTACGACTCGGGTCACGGGTACGCTAACGCGCTGCTCGGTATCATCAACACCTACTCGGAATCGATGCGGGACATTTTCTTCGACGCGAAATACTGGAGCGCGGAGTTCTTCATTCAGGACAACTGGCGGGTGAACAGCAGGCTGACGCTGGATTACGGTGTCCGCTTCTATCATATGAACCCCCAGGTGGCGCTGGACAAGTCTTTTTCGGCATTCGATCCGGCGACCTACGATCCGAAAAAAGCGCCGCGGCTCTATAGTCCGGGCCTGGATGCGAACAAAAAGCGGGTGGCGGTGGATCCCCGCACGGGCGCGACCACTTACGAGGCGCTGATAGGAAAGTACGTTCCCGGAAGCGGCGATTACGCCAACGGAATGAACGTCGGGGGGCTGAACGGGTACCGGTGGGGCCTGTACGGCGTGAAGTTCCTCTCGCCGGCTCCCCGGCTCGGTTTTGCCTGGGACGTATTCGGGCAGGGTAAGACCGTGATCCGCGGCGGCGCCGGCGTTTTCCTCGACCGGTCCCGGCAACTCCTGAATTCCGGCACCGCAAACAATCCGCCGGTGGACTATACGCCGATTCTGTACTACGGCAGCCTGGATACATTTGCCGACTCCAGCGGCGCGATCGGCCCCTCGGCCAGTTCCTTCGTGTTTCCGGCGGAGCGTGTACAACTCCCGTCGGTCACCAGTTTCAGCATTGGCGTGCAGCAGCAGCTTCCATTCTCGACGCTGCTGGATGTTTCCTATGTGGGGAGCACATCCAGCCACTTGCTCCAGGCCCGCAATCTGAATCCGATCCCGATGTTCGCCCGGTTCGATCCAAAGAACGCGGACCCGACCTTGGCGGGCAGGCCCTTACCGGACGATTTTCTGCGGATCTATGCCGGCCTCGGAGCACTGAACGCCAACGAGTTCGCAGCGAGCGCCAACTATCACTCTTTGCAGACCAAAATCGAGCGGCGGTTCAATCGGGGATTCGGCTTCGGTGTGGCCTACACCTGGTCGAAAGCCCTGGGCATCGCCAACAGTTACAACGACAGTTCCACAAGCTATTTCGATTTCAGGAAGTGGGAGTACGGCCCGCTCAGTTTCGACCGCTCGCAGGTGTTTACGCTGAACTATATCTGGGACATCCCGAAGCTCGGCCAGAGGCTGGGCGCCAAGGTAGTCGGCGCCGTGACGGACAACTGGACCGTGACCGGCGTGACCCGCTTCCAGACCGGGGCTCCGTTCACGCCCGGCTTCTCCACCACCTACACTACCGACATCACCGGTTCGGGTGAAGGCGCGAAAATCACCGTGGTGGGCAAGGCTCCGTTAAGCAAGGGCGAGAAGACGTTCTATCGCAACTTCAACACGGCGGCGTTCGCTTTAACGCCGGTACGGAGCTTCGGCAATGCCGGTGTGGGCATCCTGCGCGGGCCCGGCTTCAACAACTGGGACATTTCACTCCGGAAGAACATTCCGATCGGACTGGGCGAGAGCCGCCCGCTGCAATTCCGGGCAGAGTTCTACAACGCCTTCAACCACACCCAGTTCAGCGGTGTGGACAGCTCCGCCAGATTCGATGCAACCGGCGCCCAAGTGAACGCGAATTTTGGCGCATTCACCTCGGCCCGAGCCGGCCGGGTCATCTCGTTTACCTTGCGACTCCAGTTCTGACGCGGGGTTACGGCGTCTTCCAGGTCTCGGCCCGCGGTTCTGTTCGTTTCGCTGGCGGCCGCCGGAGCCCAGGGGGGCGGCGGAACCCGCGAGTGCAAGCCAGCCCCGGGGGATGTAAAATGAGGGCGAGATGCAAGTCACCATCGATCTGCCGGAGGACATCTTGACGTCTTTGGAGGGACGATGGGGGAACGTGTCGCGTCACGCTCTCGAGACGATTGCGGTGGAGGGCTATCGGACCGGGGCGCTGACAGAGTCGCAGGTGAGGCGGCTTCTCGGATTTGAGACCAGGTTCCAAGTGCATGCGCTGTTGAAGCAGCACAAGGCGCCCCTGCGGTACACGCAGGCGGATCTGGAAGAAGATCTCACCGCACATCGGGAGCTGGGACTCCTGCCCGGCCGATGATCGTCGTCGCAGATGCCGGGCCCCTGCACTATCTGGTTCTTTTAGAGCAAGCCGGGTTGCTGCACCTCCTGTATGGGGACGTGCTGATTCCAACCGCGGTGCATCGGGAGCTGACATCGCGTAGCGCGCCGCGGGCGGTCCGAGATTTGTGCTCCCACCCTCCTCCGTGGCTGCGAATAGAAGCGGTGACTGCGGAGCAACTCACTACCGTCCCGGAGGACCTGGATCCCGGCGAGCGCGAGGCCATCGCGTTGGCGTGGCGTCTTCGCGCCGACTTGCTCCTGATCGATGAGCTTGCAGGGCGGGCGTAGGCTCGACGCCGCGGTTTGCGAATCACCGGCACTCTCGGGGTTCTGCGCGCCGCCGCTGAGAAAGGGCTGATCGACGTAGCGGTGATTCTGGAACGTCTGCGGGCCACCAGCTTTTACGTGGACGAAGAGTTGATCCGGTCGATTTTCGCCCATTGGTTGGAGAGGTGACCGACCCTGGCCTCGTGGCGCCGGAGCCCGTGGACGCGGTCGCTCTCAGGGGCCGGGGCGCGCCTTGCGGTCGCGGTAAACGCGCTCGTTGACCTTCACGGTGTAGAGGCCGTCCTTGAAGACGCGCGGGGTGAAGGAAGTCCCCTTGATGCGCAGGGTGTAGACGGTTTCGCCGCTCGATTGGTCGATGACCTGGACGACGGGGTCGGCCGCGTCCGCCGTGATCGGCTCCAGCGCCCACTGGCCGCGCGGCGTGCCGTTGTCAAGCTGGTCGATAGTGAGCGGCCAGCCGTCGTACGGTTTCGCACCGGGCTTTGACGGATCCACCCAGCGGGGCCAGTTGGCGATGGTGATCTTGCGCGTGTCACGGTGGAAGGTCACGATGCCGTAGCCGGGCGCGCGGTCCATCAGCGCGGCGGGCTCGGCGCCGGCGGCCACCGGATTCGAGACCGCGTGGACGGTGATCCTGTTGCCGAAGCCCTCGAGGAACTCGCCGGTGTAGCGCGGGCTGCCCGGCTTGCGGTTGCGGCCGGGCTGAGGCGGGAACCAGCGGCGCGGCCAGACATTAGCGACCGAGGGCACGCAGATGGCCCATGCGGCGTCGTTCCAGTCGTCGATGCCGTACTGGATGGTGCTGCCAAGGTGCTGGTCGCCGGCGATGTGGAAAGCGAAGCCGCGGCGCATGGCGCGCAGCGCCAGGTTGCGCCCGGTCCGCGGCCAGCCGTTGGAGTCGTGGTCCATCACCGGCGCCTCGCCCTCGGCGTATTCGCCGGGCCGCATGACCTTCAGCTTGGGAGTGCCCTCGTCGCCGCGGGCGTCCTTGGGCAGCGTGGCCACGTTGGCGAACAGGGTCTGCGAGATGACCACTTTCATCCAGGCGCCGCCGCTCCAGTCGGCCGCCCACTTGTTCAAGAACTCGTTCTGGCGCGGGCCGAGCAGTTGCGCGCCCGGCGCGTCGCCGTCCCTGGCCGCGTCGTAGCCGGGGTCCTGCGCCCAGCCGTTGACGATCTTGGCCTTGGGCAGGAACTCGCGCGGGGCCGACTTCCACTTGCGGTCCTCGATGACGGCGAAGCTGACTCCGCCGTAAAGGAGCGGGCAGTAGTAGACGGTGATGCCCTGCTCGACGGGGGTGGGGTCGAAGGGGTCGGGCAGGTGGCTGGTTTGGGTGCGCTGGACAGCGTTGACGAACGCGGCCGGCATGGTGTAGCCGCCCTGGTCCTGGCCCTTGTAGCCCTCGCCTTCGGCGTGCCGCCCGCCGGCGCCCCAGAGGTTGCCGTGGTAAACGTCGTGGTCATCGGGGATCGAAACCGACGGAATGTCCTTGAGCAGCTCGCGATACTCCCAGCCGAACAGTAACCACTTGCGGAGGTAGTCGAGCACGGCGGCCTCTAGCGGCTGGCGCTGGATGCCGTACTCACCGACGCGCTCGTAGATGTTGTCGCCGGTGTAGGCGAGGAAGTCGGGCTTGAAGTGGCTGACGTTGCGGACAATGTCGGCGTGCGGGAAGCCGAGGTCGTTGTTGCCGGTGAAGGCGGCCACCACAATCTCGGGCTTGTCCTTCGGGTCCCTGCGAAGCGTGCCTTCGTAGTGGTAGTCGCGGCCCCGCATCGAGTACGCGACGCGGTAGGGCGTGTCCTTCGTGTCGTCCCAGTCGGAGACGCGGAAGGTGGCGGTGCGGGCTAGCGGATCGATGGCCGCTTTGGCGATGATTCGCCAGCCGGCGCCGTCCTTGACTTGGAGCAGCACCTCGCCGGATGGCTTCTCCACCGGAGCCATCTGGGCGGTGAGCTTGAGAATGCGGCGGTCCAGCGTGTGCATGGCAAACAGGATGGGACCGAAGGCGCGCTCGTCGTGGGCAGTGACTTTGGCGCCCGACACCTTCCAATCCTGGAACCAGAAACGGAGCGTGCCGCCGCGCTGGGTGCCGCGCTTGCCGCCCCAGCCCGGGTCGCCGATCTTCTCCTCGGGAGGCGGCGTTGCCTCGACCGGGCCGGAACTGGAGACCAGCGCCAGGCCGCCGGCCAGCCACCGCGGGGGGATGTCCTCGCGGCCCAGAACCGCGAGCCGCTTGCCGTTGGCGTCGAGCGCCTCCAGTGCCACGCGGTAGTTGACGCCCGCCGGCTGGGCGCTCAACCGCAGCTCGACATTCTGGAGCGGCGCGTTGATGCGCGCGACCGGGCCGTCCAGCCTGGCGATGAACAGCCGCCCGTCGGCGGTCAGGCCGGCGTCCAGGCCGAAGCCGCGCACCGCGCTGTCGCGGTAGTCGCGGAAGGCGCCGCGAATGCCGACGCGAAAGCCCACAAAACCCTCTTTGAGCGGCGCGGTATCTTCCTCCAGGCGGCCGAGCTTGACGCTCATTCTGAGGTCGCCGGGCCGGGCGTCGATCTCGCGGGTGAGCAGGAAGACGTTGCGGTCGCCGCCGGCGGCGATGTTCTCCAGGCGCCCGCCGCGCACACGCCAGTCCTGCAACGGGTTGGACCAGTATTCGGGGCCGGGCCAGACGCGCTCCAGGTCCGTGGGCCAGGAGCTTTGAAAGTCGGCCGCCGGCGCAAGGCCGCAGATAAACACAATGCCGATGAGCCAGCTTCGGTGCATGGTCGTCTCCAGGGTTACGATAACAGATCCGTGATTTCGCGGACTGCATGGAGTTAGGGGCGACCCAGCAATTCGCCTGACCAGCCAAGAATGCCTATTCCACTGCATGG
>JBBTDS010000751.1:0-1262 GCA_038060875.1 Acidobacteriota bacterium
ACCAGCTCGGGCCGCTCGCCGGCGGCGATCGCCTCAGCGTCGGCGGCGCTGAAGCTCTCGACCTTAGCCGAGATGTTCATCGAGCAGAACTTCGGCCCGCACATCGAGCAGAAGTGGGCGTCCTTGAAGCCCTCCTCCGGCAGCGTCTCGTCGTGCATGGCGCGGGCCGTCTCCGGGTCCAGCGACAGCTCGAACTGGCGGTTCCAGTCGAAGCGGTAGCGGGCGCGCGAGAGCTCGTCATCGCGGTCGCGGGCGCCCGGGCGCAGGCGGGCGATGTCGGCGGCGTGAGCGGCGATCTTGTAAGCGATGATGCCCTGCTTGACGTCCTCGCGGTTGGGCAGCCCCAGGTGCTCCTTCGGCGTGACGTAGCACAGCATCGAAGCGCCGTACCAGCCGATCATGGCCGCGCCGATGGCCGAAGTGATGTGGTCGTAGCCGGGCGCGATGTCGGTCACCAGCGGCCCCAGCGTGTAGAAGGGCGCCTCGTCGCAGATCTCCATCTCCTTATCCACCTGGAGCTTGATCTGGTCCATCGGGATGTGGCCCGGTCCCTCCACCATCACCTGCACGTCGTACTCCCAAGCCTTGCGCGTCAGCTCGCCCAGCGTCTCGAGCTCGGCGAACTGCGCCTCGTCGCTCGCGTCGGCGACCGAGCCGGGGCGCAACCCGTCGCCCAGCGAGAAGCAGACGTCGTGCTTCTGGAAGATCTTGCAGATGTCCTCGAACCGCTCGTAGAGGAAGTTCTGGCGGTGGTTCTTGACCATCCACTCGGCCAGGATCGAGCCGCCGCGGCTGACGATGCCGGTGACGCGCCGCGTGGTCAGCGGGATGTGCTGGACCAGCACACCGGCATGGATGGTCATGTAGTCCACGCCCTGCTCGGCCTGCTCTTCGATGACTTCCAGCAACACCGCGGCGGTGAGGTCTTCGACGCGCCGCACGCGGGTCAGCGCCTCGTAGATCGGCACCGTCCCCAGCGGAACCGGCGAGTTGCGCAGGATCGCTTCCCGAATCCGCGGGATGTCGCCGCCGGTCGAGAGGTCCATCACCGTGTCGGCGCCGTACTGTATCGAGAGCCGGAGCTTATCCAGCTCCTGGTCGATGTCCGAGGTGACCGCCGAGTTGCCGATGTTGGCGTTGATCTTGCAGCGGGCGGCGATGCCGATGCCCATCGGCTCCAGGTTGGTGTGGTGGACATTGGCGGGGATGATCATCCGTCCCCGCGCCACCTCGGAGCGAACCAGTTCCGGCGGCAGATTCTC
>JBBTDS010000752.1:0-10337 GCA_038060875.1 Acidobacteriota bacterium
TAGGTAGGTCCGCCCGGCCGGATCGCCGGCGTAAACAACACTCCGGCGGGGGCCAGGTTTCCAGCTCGACACGTAGCGGAGGATGTTCCGCGCCAGCGCCTCGGCCGCGGGGTCAATCTCGGTGCGGCCGTTCACGTCCAGTTGGCAGAACAGCACCATCCCCTTGCCCTCGCGGTACTCAATGAGTGGGCTGTATTGAAGACTGTAGCCGCCGTCGAGGATGGGCATGAAATCGCCGCGCGCGGGTTTCTCGATGAGCACCGAGGCTACGTTGCCGCGGTTGCCGCGGCGCCAGAGCCGTGTGACGGGTATGCCGCTCCACGTGACTGTGGGCACGTAGTTGAATTGACGGGTCCGCTCGTAGGTGAGGCGCGGGGGCAAGATGGTCGCCTCGCCGCGCCAGTCGCGCAAGTGCCGCTCCTCGAGGCCTGCCAGCAGCGGATGGCCGGGCACCCGCTTGAAGATCCAGCGGAGCCCATACTCGGCCACCCGGAACCCGAACCGCTTCTCGAGCACGTCGCCCGTCTGCTCGAACACGATCACCTTGAGGCCCTCCCGGACACGGGCGATGTCCGGCGCCGCTCCAGGCAACGTGAGGGCGCCCTTGCCGACAATGAGCGTGTCGTAAGCCGCGAGATCGGCGTCCGCGTCCACGCCCTCCCACTTGACTCCCATCCGGCCCAGCAGTGCGGCGGTCTCGCCTTTGGGGTCGAACAGCGCGATCTTCCCGCCGGCCCGTGAAGGCGCCGGCCGCGACATAACGTCAATCGAGAAGGAGTCTTCCTGCGTCTCTCCGTTGCCGAATCTGACCGTCGCGCGCAGCTCGTACCGCGCGGGGGCCAGATCCGCCGGCAGCTCAAACTTCAGCGGGATGCGCTTCTGTTCGCCCGTGGCCAGCGTCACCTTCTCGCTGCCGGAGATGGCTCCAGCAAACGCCATGACCGTTTCCCGTGGCGAGTGACGCGCCCCCGGTGCGCGCAGCGCCCAGCCGCGGCGGGTAGCCGCGCGGGGCAGGCCGAACGACCACTCGCAATCACAGGTCACGGCCTGGCGGGAGTTGTTGATGAGGATGAGCTGCTTCTCCACCGCCTCGCCGGGCAGGAAGTTATGATCCTTGCTGGTGAAGGCCGCGGGCTTGCCGCCGATGTAGGCCAGCAACGGCATATTATTGCGATACAGGGCCTCGGCCGCGAGCGTAGGCTGGTAGTCCGACGGACGGAATACCAGCCGGGCCCGAGCCTCCTCCTCCCGCAGGTAAGCCGGCCTGGGACCGGGCCGCTGCAAGTTCTCCCAATCCACTTCGAGCTTGAGCTCCTGGCGGTGCCACTCGCGCGCCGGGGGTTTCCAGTAGTTCCCGTAATCCCACGGCGAGATCGCCGACACGCCCCACGTGCGGAAGGCCCGCCAGTTATCGGTCAGGTGCATGGCGACGACGCGGAACCGCTCTTCAAAGACCTGCGAGTTGAGATTGTAGGGGTAGTCAAACCGTTGCCAGGCACGGCCCTTTCGGAACTGCTCGGCTTCCCAGCGCAGATTCGCTCGCTCTTCCTCGGTGACCTGATAGGAGCGGTCGCCGAGGAACTGCGCGTTCCACTCGGCGACACAGAACTCCCACGGCGCGACGGCGCTGCCGAACTCCCGCTTGCCTTTGTACCAGCCGCGGTACATGGCCCAGTCCCACATGAACGGAACGCTGAACTCGCAGGTGAAGACCGGCTTCACGCCGAAGGTGGCCCAGTGCTCGAACCAGTCCGACATCTCCTGTATCGGGGCCCAGTTCGCATAGAAGTTGCTGGTATGCATCACGCCCAGGTTGCCCGAGGAGTGGTGATAGACGAAACGGCCCGGGTCCAGCCGCCGGATGATGGCTTCCGCCCGCATGGCGCGCGAGGCGTTCCGCAGGGCCCACGGGTCGCGCGGGTTCTGGATGCCGTCGATCATGTCGGGGTTCATGTCCTCGCTGTAGCCGGTGGCGTTGTGGCTGGTGGAGTAGCACACGGCCGATGGATGGTTCTGAGCCACGCGCACGTAGAACTCCGCGTGCCGCGCATAGCCGTTGGTGCGGTCCGCGTCCGGCGCCTCCCAGTCGTAGTGGCCGAAATGCGGCTGCGAGAACGACACCAGCATCCCCTCGTCGTCGGCGGCCTTCAAGATCTCCTCGAAGGTTGTGTGGGCGCCCGGTTCGCAGCCGTAGTTGTGCGTGTAAACGAAGTTGATGCCGAAGCTCTTGAAGTGCTGGAGGGTCGCTCTGGTGGCGTCGTAGCTTGCGAACGTTGCGCTGCCCTGGCCGTTGTCGAGCGGGATGGCGGAGAGAAAGATGCGCGTGCCGTTCAGGTAGAAGTCCCGCCCGTCGATCCAGAACTCCCGGAACCCGAAGCGGATGGGCAGGGCCGTATCCAGCAGCTTCCCGCCGGCATCGAGCAAGGAGAGGCTGAGGTCGTGCTGATTCTGAGGCGTGTGCGTGTCCCAGAGCTTGTCGGGCCGCCAGTGCTCTGTCACCACGATGCGGCCGTTCTCCAGGTCGCTTCCCTGGAAGGGCCTGCTGGCGAACTCGCGCACCTGGCGGTTCCCGTCCTTGATCCGGGCGCGCAGGACATAGCGTGACTCCGGCTGGAGCGCGGCCAGCGCCGTGTCGAAGGTGATCTGCCACCTGCGCACCGAGGTTTCCACCTTCGCATCGGTGATGCGCGGGCCGGCGGGTGTGCTGACAAGGTACACGTCCCCACACAGCCCCCGTCGCGCCACCGCGCCCGCCACCTGCCTCGCCGAGGCGGTGTCGTTGTAGGACAGCATGACGGCCTTCAACGGCATGGCCACGACGAGCATGGTGAGGACGTGCGTTCGGCCCGGGCGGCACACGGACGTGAGATCCACCTCGCCCGACGGGTAGCGCATTTCGCCGGTCTTCGCGCCGTCTACGTACACCACGGCATAGGAGTACAGGTATTCCGCGTACAGCGTGATGCGGCGGCCGGACCACTCCCGAGGCACCGTGACCTCTCGTTGGTACCACGCCGCCGTGACGCCGCCCAGCCCCTCCTGCTTCCAACCGGGATGCGGATAAAAGACCTGGGGGCCTCCCCATCTCTGATTTGCTCCTGGCCAGCCCTCCGGTACCCTGAGATAGCCCCAGCCGCCGTCCGGCGGCACATCCGCGGCGCTCCCGGCAGGCTGCCAGCGCCACAGGCCGTTGACGGATATCCGCTCGCGCGTGGGCGTTGCCTCGCGGTAGGCCTTGGCCAGGTCCCAGACCGCCTTCACGCCTTCGGGCAGCTTCACATCCGCCCGCTCGCCGCCGAGAAGACCTCCCGACAGGCACAACACAAAGCCGAGCTTGAGGGACATCCGGGCGCTCGTCAGAAATAGAACTTCGCGCCGAGCTGGACCTGCCTGGCGCCGCGACCCCAGGCATAGCCGTTGATGCGGCCGAAGCTCGTGCTGCCGAAGCTGCCGCTCGGGAACCCGAAGGTCGGGCTGTTGGTGGAGTTTTGAAGCTCCAGCCGGAACTCGCCGCGCATGCGCTCGTTGACGGCGAAACCCTTCAGCAGGCCGAGGTCGGCATTGCGGATTCCGGGCGCGCGGTAGTTGAGGTTGCGCGGCGCCGTGCCGAACGTGTCCGGCGCCGGCTGCTGGAACGCCGCCGGGTTGTAATACTGATTGAGGCGGTCGCGCACGGAACCACCCGGATTGGGGTTGCCGACCAGGTGCGGCCGCTGCGAGGCGTCCCACAGCGTGCCGCCGGACTGGGTGACGTTCAACGGCACCCCCGACTGGAAGGTCATGAAGCCGCTGATCTCCCAGCCGCCGGCCAGCGCGTTCGCGAGCCTGCCCCAATCGCCGCCGAGAGCCCGGCCGCTGCCGATCGGCAGTTGAAAGCTGAAGGTCAGCACCAGCCGCTGCGGGGTATCGTGGCTGGAAATCGCCCGCTCGTTGCGCAGGTTGAAGAGGTCCTGGAGGCTGGTCGCCCCGCCCAGCCAGTCGAAATTGCCGGAGCCGTCGGAGCAGTCGTCGAACATCTTGGAGATGGTGTAGTGCGCCAGCATGGCGAGGCCGCGCGAAAACCGTTTTTCGTACCGGAACTGCACGGCGTTGTATTGAGTGTCGCCCCGGTTGGGCTCCATGTACCGGCTGGCGCCCAGGTATTGAGGGAAGTCCCGCAGCAGCCGATGCCGCTGGATCGTCGGCTGGCTGAGCGCAGACCTCGGATCGGTGATGACACGGTAGAACGGGTTGGGCCCCAGGCGGTTCAGCTCGGTCCTTCCGATACTCCAGTACTGGAGATCCAGGCGGCTCATGTTGGTATCGGGCACATACATGTGCGTCCCCTTCGTGCCGGTGTAATTCACTTCAATCACGCTGGAAGCAGGGAGCTGGCGCTGGATGGAAAAGTTCCAGCTATGATACGAGGGCTTTATGTTCTCCCGCACGTTGGTCGAGGCATTCAGGCCGATGAAGGTCATCGCGCCCAGCGACCGTCCCGGCGGGAGATTCAGCCCGTCCGGCCAGGGATTGTCGAGCCTGGCGTACTGGGTGATGCCGGAATCGCGGCTCCACTCCACCGAGGACTGCGAAAAGAACCCCTGGCCCAGGTTTCCTTTGACCGCCGCCCGCGAGAGAGTGTAGAACAAGCCGTAACCGCTGCGGATCGATGTCTTGTCGTTGAGCGCGTAGGCGAATCCGACCCGCGGCTGGAAATTGTTGTGGTCCCCGTCCGAGGCGCTGGGTGTTTTCTCGTCGGTGAACATGAAGAAGCCCCTGAGCTTGTAGCCCGGCACCTTCCCGTCCAGGGGAGAGGGATCGCTCAGGTTCCAATAGCTTTCGCGGTACTGCTTTTCCCAGTGAGGGCGCTCGATATCGTAGCGGAGGCCCAGGTTGACGGTCAGCTTGCGGGTGAGCTTCCAGTCGTCATGCAGGTAGCCGGCATAATACTGGCTCCGGGTATACGCCCAAGGTGCGTGATCGAACCGGCTGCCGCTCCCCCAGCCGAGAAGCATCGAGGCGAATCCGTTGCCCTGGGTCGCGCTGCCGACAAACCGGTCTTCGCGGGTGATCTGCCGGCTGAACGAGAAGCTGGCGGCCGGGTAGCCGGGCTGGTTGTAGTCCAGATAGTTGTGCCGGAACTCGCCCCCGGCTTTCAGGTTGTGCCCGCCCGCGATCCGCGTCACGCTGCCAACGATTTGAGGCCCGCCTTGCTCACGCCCGATCGCGACCCACCCCGCGTCTCCGATGGACGTGTACCCCTCGGGTTGGAATTGCGGGAACACGGGAGCTGTGGCCGCGTCCTTAACGTATTTCGGCAAGCCCAGTGTGAGGAGATCGAATTTCTCCAGCGGCCCGCTGTAGTACCACGGGAGCAACAGCCCGAAGCGCAGGCTGAAGACAGTCTGGGCGCTGTGGGCGCGGGTGAAGTCCAAAACAGCATTGTTCGCCCCGACGGTGGTGTGCTTGAGTTCCCAAGGCAGCCCGGGATGTCCTTTGCCGAACAGGTTCTCCGCGTCGTACCGGGACCACCGCGGGCTGTACCTGGCGCTCAGCCGGTTCCGGTCGCTGAAGTTGTTGTCAACCTTGATTTCCATCGTGTTATTGAAGCCGACATCAACCCCTTGTGCGTACCAGTTGTCCACCTGAGTGAAGGGCGCCCCCGGCTGGTTCGGCGCCGGATAGTACGACGCCGCCTTCAGGGATATCGGATTCAGCATCGACTTTGGCAGAACGTTGCCGGGGAACGGCCTGCGCTTGATCTCGCCGGCCGGGTTCGTGTAAATGTCGAATGGGTTGTAAATCACGATCAACTGGCCGCCGGAGGTCCTGTAGTCGGTGAAGTCGCCCTCCCACTGCCGGAGCGTCGGGAAGGTGGCGGTGGCGGTCCTCACGCTCTCTTCCTGCGTGCGCTCGTAGTTGACGAAGAAGAAGGTCTTGTCCCTCCTGATTGGCCCGCCGGCGTTCCCGCCATAGAGGTGGCGTTGGTACGGCGGTTTGCCAAGCCCGGCGCGGTTGGAGAAGAAGCTGTTGGCATTCAGCTCGGCATCACGAAAGAACCAGAAACCGGCGCCATGAAACTGGTTGGTGCCGCTCTTGGTGACCATGTTGATGACAGCGCCGCCGGTGTTGCCGAACTCGGCGCTGAAGAAGCTGGTCTGAACCTTGAACTCCTGCACCGCATCCACCGACGGCGTTTGGGCGATGGAAGTAATGCCGCTGTTCTGTTCCGGGACGGTCACGCTGACGCCGTCCAGCATGACGTCGGCCGTGGAATTGCGGGTCCCAGCAGCGACGAAATTCGTATTGCCCTCGCCGTAACGGCCGCCCGAGCCAACCACGCCCGGGGCCAGGTAGGCAAGCGTGTACGGGTTGCGGGCGATGAGCGGCAGGGTGAGAATGAACCGGTTCTCGATGACCTGGCCGAGGTTGGCAATGGTGGTGTTCAGCAGCGGCGCGGCCGCCTCGACCTCGACGGCGGTGGTGAGCTGGCCGACCCTCAGTTCCACATCGATGGTTGCCTGCTGCTGCACTTGCAGCGTGAACTCGCTTCGCGCGAATTTCTGGAAGCCCGGCGCCTCGACCGCGAGCGTGTAGACGCCCGGCGGCAGGGCGGTGACGACATAGCGGCCCATCGCGTCTGTTTGGGCCGTGTGTTCGGTGTTGCGCTCCACGTCCTTCACCGTGACCTTGGCCGCGGGGACGGCGGCCTGCGAAGAGTCGGTGACCACACCACGGACAGCCGCCGTGAAGGACTGCCCGAAGAGCAGGGCAGGCACGGCAAGCACAATGCACATGTTCAACCAGGCAACAATGCGACGCATACACAAACCCCCTGCGGCGATTTTATACCGCCACTGGACCGGCGTCAAGGCATGCGTATCCTCCGCTACGGACAAGCAACCGACAAGCCGGGCGGCTTGTCCCGCGTCAGGCCTCGAGGTACTTCTTCAGCCAGGCGAACAGCTCCTGGAACAGGTAGCGGTTGTTCTCGCCCTTGAGGATCCAGTGGTTCTCCTCGGGGAACACCAGCAGGCGGCAGGGGACGCGCAGGCGCTGGAGCAGCTTGTAGATCTCCAGGGCCTGGCCGAGCGGCACGCGAAAGTCGTTCTCGCCGTGGGAAACGAACATGGGCGTGCGAAAGTTCTTCGCGTAGCGGAACGGGTTCTGGTCCTGCCACAGCGCGCCGTCTTCCCAGGGCGGCAGCCCGAAGCGTTTCTCCCAGTAGTAGCCGCCGTCGGTGGTGCCCCACATCGAGACGTTGTTGGTCAGGCCGGCGTGGTTGAAGATGGTGCGGTAGCGGGTGGTGTTGCCTTCCATCCAGTTGGCGAGATAGCCGCCGTAGCTGGCGCCGCCGGCCGCCTGCCGCTTCGCGTCGATGAAGGGAAAGCGGCGGATGGCCTCGTCGGCCGCCTCGTTGATCTCATTGGCGGGCCCCCGTAACGCGTCGCGGTTGATGGCGTCGGCGAACTCCTCGCCGAAGCCGGTCGAGCCGGAGTAGTTGGTCATCAGCACTGCGTAGCCGGGCGAGGCGAGGAAGTGGTAGTTCCAGCGGATGAAGAATTGGTCCTTCCACATGTTGTGCGGGCCGCCGTGCATGAAGACCAGGAGCGGGTATCTTCTCGACTCGTCGAATGCGGGCGGCAGCACGATCATGTTGTGGATCTTCTTGCCGCCCTTCGAGGTGAACCAGAAATGACGGGGCGGCTGCCAGTCGATCTTCGCGCTGCGCGCGGCGGTGAACTCGGTCAGCGCGCGGTGATTGCCCGCGACCGGATCGATGCGCACCACCTCGGGCGGGTTGATCATACTGGACCAGTTGGCGATGAGCACAGGCGTGGGGGCCTTCTCGGGAATCACCAGGCCGGCGTAGCCGCCGAGCGAGAGCGGGAAGGCGAGCTTCGCCTCGCCGCCCGCGGCCGGCATGCGGAAGAGCTTGTCGTGGCCGTGCTCTTCGGCGGCGAGGTAGATGGTGCTCGAGTCGGGCGTGCAGGCGAAGCTGTCCACGGAGCGGTCGAACCCGGATGTCAGGATGACCGGTTTGGCGGGCGGCGGCCATGCGAGCATCGCCAGCCGGCGCAAGCTGTAAAGGCGCTTGTCGCCGCGGCGCGAATGCACGGCATAGAGCGCCTTGCCGTCGGGCCGGAAGGCGGGCTGCGAGAAGCTGTCGCGTCCCGAGGTGAGCGGCTCGGGCTCGCCGCCGGAGGCAGGCATGCGGTACAGGTGAGTGCTGGAAAAATCGTAGGCCTCGACGTTGCGGTTGATGGAGGCCACGAAGACGATCGACTGGCCGTCCGGGGCCCACACGGCTTGCAGGTTTTCCTCGCCGCTCAGGCCGCCGCCGCTCCCTGCGAAGCCGGGCTCGGATGCGAGCTTCGTGCCGGACAGCCGGTCGCGCGCCTTCGCGCCGGCCTCCGGGCTCTGCACGAACAGGTGCGGGCGGGTCTCAGCAATCCAGCGGTCCCAGCGGCGGATGGGGAAGCTGTCGTAGACGCGGACGTTGTACTTGCGCTTCTTTCGTTCCTCGATGATCTTCCTATTGGCTTCGTCGTCGCCGGCGCCGGTATAGACGTTGCTCTGGAACAGCAACGCCTGGCCGTCGGGGCGCCACTGCGGATCGGAGGCGCCGGTCGAGAGGGAGGTCACGCGGACGGCCTCGCCGCCGGCCAGTGGCAGCACGTAGATCTGCGCCGCCTCGTCGCCTTCGCGCCTGGCGACGAAGGCGATGCGGCTGGAATCCGGCGACCAGGCGAGGCCGTTCTCCGGACCCTTGGTGGAGGTCAGCCGGCGCGGCGGGGCGGCGCCGTTGGCGAGGACAATCCACAAGTCGGAGACCTGCTTCGTGTCTTCGTAGGAGGGCTCCTGGACCGAAACCACCGCCCACTTCCCGTCGGGGCTCACCGCCGGGGCGCCGACGCGCGGCATCAGCCACACGTCTTCGTGGGTGATGGGGGCTTGGGCTGCCTGAAGCACGAGGCACAGGCTGAGGGCAGCAGCGAGACGAAACATGGCAAGGAGTATAGCAGAGGCCCGGCGGCGGATCAGGGCTGCTTGAGCCGCTCGATGCCGCGGCGGACGGCCTCGGCATTGGGCGCATCCGGGTGGCGGGCGAGGTAGTCCTCCAGCTCGCGGATGGCGGCCGCGCGATCGTTGCGGCGCAGGTAGATCTCGGCCAGCAGCATCTGGGGATGAGAGAAGTGGGCGGGATCGAGCTGCCTGGCGGTGGTCAGGTGTTTCAGCGCCTGCTCCTCGTCTCCGAGCCAGAAGTAATTCATCCCCAGTTGCGACTGGGCCAGCGCGTCGTCGGGGCGCTGGCGCACCGCTTCCTTGTTGTATGCGAGAGCCTCCGGGTACCGCTTGAGGTTGAGCAGGACCCCGCCGAGGTTTACCAGCGGCGAATACGCGCCCGCGTCCTGCTCAAGCGCTTTGCGAAAGTACTTCTCCGCCTCCGGGTAGCGGCTGGATTGATAGGCAATGGTGCCGAGGTGGTTCCAGACCTCGACGAAATGGGGCGCCAGTTCGACGGCTCGTTCCATGTGCCGGATAGCGCCCGCCACGTCGCGATCACTGAGCTTTTGTTGCGCCTGCTGGTATTCGCGCTGGGCGCGGTCCGGGATGCGAAGCTGCCTCACCGAGACCCCGTGCTTGCGCTCGATCGCCTCGCTGGCCGCGACGGCCGAGGGCTGGAAAGGGATGGTCAGCGACACGCGGCCCTCGGAATCAGCGAGGCTGGGCCCGACTTCGATCGTCTGGCGGACCTCGCCGCGGCCGGGCACAGTGACTGAGACGGTGTAAGCCCCGGGCGCGAGGTTGCGGAAGCGGAAGCGGCCGCTCGCATCGCTGGCGGCGCTGGCCATGAACGGAGTGATGGCGCCGTATAGGCTGACAGCGGCCCGCGCCGGCGGCTCGATCTGGCCGCGCAACTCGAACTTGCGCTCGGCCGCAGGCGAGGACGCCTGCGCCACCATCAGCAGCAGTGCGAACAGGGTGCTGACCATGGCGCTCTGCCGAGATCTTACCATCGAAGCGACCGTACCTACCTTGCGGGGCCGAACGCCTTCACCACTCGCGGATCGTCCAGGCGCAAACGATACATGATCTGGTTGTAGTTGTAGAGAGGCGTTTTCTCCTTCGCGTTCGTGAAGGTGTCCGTATACGTGCCCTCGAGGTAGATCACGCGTCCGCCATCCTTGTCGAAAAACGGGTGCTGCGTCGGATTGTAGAAGTTGTAGTCGTCGTGGCTGATGATCTTCAGCGCGCGATTCCACGGCCCTTCCGGCCGGTCTGCCTCTGCATACCAGATCGATCCGGACGCGCCGGCGATCATAATCCACTTCCCGCGACAGGCATTCCACGCC
>JBBTDS010000753.1:0-7739 GCA_038060875.1 Acidobacteriota bacterium
GCCTTCGGCGCGTGGCTGGCGCCGGCGTGTCTGGCGCAACAGCATTGGGAACTGGGGGCGGTGGGCGGCTTCGGCATGGTCAAGAGCGTCTCCGCCACCAGCGGAGCAGGAAGCGCCGACGCGGGCTTTAAGGCCGGGGCGGCGCTGGGCGTGTTCGGCGGCCAGCAGCTCTACTCCCGCCTCGGCGGCGAGTTCCGCTACCTGTACCGCTTTTCCGATCTGAAGCTCGCTTCCAGCGGCGCCGAGGTGACCTTCTCCGGCCGGTCCCAGATGGTCCACTACGATCTGCTGTTCTTCACCAACAAGCCGGACGCGCCGGTGCGCCCCTACGCCGCGGCCGGCGGCGGGATCAAGATTTACGATGGCACCGGCAAGGAGGCGGCCTACCAGCCGCTGAGCCGCTTCGCGATCCTGACCAAGACCCGCCAGGTCATGGGCCTGGCGAGCGTGGGCGGCGGCGTGAGGGTGAAAGTCGGCCCGCGGGCCTTCCTGCGCCTCGAGTTTCGCGACTACATCACGCCCTGGCCCAAAGACGTAATCACGCCGGCGCCGGGGGCGAAGATCAGCGGCTGGGCCCACGACCTGGTGCCGATGGTGGGCATCGGCGTGAGCTTCTAGGAGAACGCATGAAACGCCTGATGTTGTTGGCGCTCGCGCCGCTCGCGTTGGGGTCGCTGGCGGCCCAGGAGCGCATCGTCGCCACGCGGATTTACGCTACCGGACCCTGTGCCAAGAACTTCGCTTACTATGTTGACGGCAAGCTCCACTTCGGCCCGGCCACGCTGTTCTGGCCCGAGCACAGTAAGCACATCATCACCGTCGCCACCTCTGAGGTATGTGAGAACCAGTGCGCTTGCAGCTTTACCGGCTGGCGCGACAACATCGAGGCCAAGGCGGACGGTCCCTCCATTGCGGTCACCGCCCATCGGGATATCACATTTTACGAGGGGGCTACGGGGCTCTCCTGTCCGGTCTGGCTTCAGTTTCACACCGGCGGCAACCCCTCGTTTTCCTGCACCCAGGGGCCGGAGTACGGCAAGGTTTACGTGGGCGGAAGATGCCACGACTCTAATGCCAAGTGGTGTGCTGGGCTGGGCAGCAAGATCTCCCTCCAGGCCTACCCGCCGCCCGCGATGGTGTTTGTGGGGTGGGGTGGCTCCGGCTTCAGCAGCCAGTCTTTCGAAGCCAGTGTGGTGGTCAACGGGCCGCTGGTGATCCAGCCGCGCTTCGAGCCGGCGGTGCGGGTCACAATCCTGACCGACCCGCCCGAGTTGCAGGTGCTGGCCGACCGCACACCGGTCACAGCCCCTGTCACGCTGGATTGGGGCCAGAACACGGCCCACTGGTTGGGTCCGGTCTCGCCGCAGATGGACAGCCTCGGCCGGTACTGGATCTTCGACTCCTGGGCGCACGGCGGCGGCACTAACCACGAGTACAAAGTGACCGGGCCGGCCAACGTTCCGGTCACGCTCACCGGCCGCTACGTGCGAGGCGCAAACGTCAGCTTCCTCACCAACCCTCCCGGCCTGAACCTGGTCATCGACGGGCGGGACAACTGGCCGAGCTTCAATTACGTATGGGGCCTGGGCGCCACCCACCGCGTTTCCGCGCCGGCGGAACAGATCGGCCCCGGCGGGCGCCGGTACGCTTTCCAGTCCTGGTCGAACGAAGGCGCCGCCACCCAGGACGTCACTGTCCCGAGCGGCGCCGCCGCCGCCGGAGGCCTGAGGCTGATCGTCAATTACGAGATGCTGGCCCGGCTGACCGTCCAGAGCTCGCACGAGGTGGGGCTCACCGTCAACGGCTCCGCCTGCCGGACGCCCTGCACCATTGAACCCCGCCAGGGGACCCAGGTGCGAGTGGCGGCTCCGGCCGCGGTGGTGCTGGATGAGTGGCGGCGGCTGGATTTCCAGGGCTGGGCCGACGGCGCGCCGGCCGAGCGCTCCTGGACAGCCGGTCCCGCCGAGCAGACTCTAGTCGTGAGCTACCGCCCCAGCTACCGCGTTCAGTTCACCGCCGATCCGGCCGAAGGGGCCGCCTTGCGCGCCGAGCCTCCCTCGGCCGACGGCTTCTACCCCGCTGACAGCGACGTCATCCTGGCCGCGGAGCCGAATCCCGGCTTCCGCCTGAAGCACTGGGAGGGCGACTCCAATGGCGCGGCGCGCAGCCTCGCCATCCGGGCGTCGTCGCCCAGGCAGGTTCGAGTGCTGCTGGAACGAGTGCCCTACATCGCGCCCAGCGGCGTGCGTAACGCGGCCGCCGAGACGCCCGAGCCCGGCATGGCCGCCGGCTCGCTCATTGCCGTTTATGGCCTCCACCTCGCGCCCCAGTTCGTGCAAGGACCGGCCAGCCCGCTGGCGCAAGCCATCGCCGGCGTGACCGCCCGCGTGGGCGAGCGGATCCTGCCGCTGGTGTTCGTCTCCCCCGAGCAGATCAACGCCCTGCTTCCTTCCGATCTGCCTGAGGGCCAGCACACGCTCGCGGTGCGGCCCGACGCCCAGCCCGATGTGAGCGCCATCTTCATGGTGGTGCGCAATGCGCCCGGCCTGTTCATGCGGGCGGTCGATGCGCGGCCTCTTGCCCTGGCCATGCACGAAGACGGCAGCCTGATTGGCTTCGACAGCCCGGCCCGAAGGGGCGAAACCGTGACGCTGCTCGGCACCGGCTTCGGCCCCTATCAGATGATGCCGCCGGACGGCTTCCTGGTGCCGGCGGGGATGCGGCTGGCGCTGGCCGACCCGGTCGAGATCCCGGTGGGTGAGCGCACGGTGCAGCCGGTCTGGGCCGGCGCAGCCACCGGCCACGTCGGCGTGACCGCCGTCCAGGTGCGCATCGACGAGGAATTCCCCGCCGGCGCCAACTTCGAGCTGCGCGTCCGCGTGAACGGGCGCGAGAGCAACACGGTTCTGCTGCCGATTCAATAACGCCGCCCCCTTCCGCGCGCGGGATTGCTGTGCTACCATCCCGGCTATGAGGCACGCACTCGCTCTCTTGCTGCTTGCCCCTGGCTGCCTGCTGGCGCAGGGGACCACATCGCGCGTCCTGGGAGTAGTTCAAGACCCCAGCGGCGCGGCGGTGCCCGCGGCCGCGGTGCAGCTTATCAACGAAGGCACGCGGGCCGCCTTCGCGGTGAAGACGTCCGATTCCGGCGCGTACGCGTTCGAGGCCGTGCAGTCGGGCAGCTACACGGTGAGCGTCGAAGCTGCCGGTTTCAAGAAGTTCGTCTCGAAGGGGAACGCGGTGGCCATAGGCCAGCCCACCACGGTGAACGTGACGCTGGAGGTGGGGGCGGTGGCCGAGCAGATCGAAGTGAGCGGGACGGCCGAAGCGGTCCAGACCAGCACCTCGGGCAATTACGGCAACCTGTTCACCGAGCGCCTGATCCGGGACCTTCCGATCGTGGGCGTCCGCGGCCGTAACCCGCTGGTGCTGGTGCTGCTCCAGCCGGGCGTGGTCTCCGGCGCCAACACCGGCGGCGGCGTCCACGTGCACGGCGCGCGCGACCGCGCCTGGAACTTCACTCTCGACGGCATCGACACCAACGAGACCAGCGCCGGCGGTTCCAATTTCTCGCCGCTGCGCGCCAACCCCGACTCGCTGGCCGAGTTCCGCGTGCTGACCAGCAATCCCACCGCCGAGTACGGCCGCTCCAGCGGCGCACAGGTCAGCATGATCACCCGCTCCGGCTCCAACGAGATGCACGGCAGCGGCTTCTGGTTCTACCGCACGCCCGGCCTGAACGCCAACGAGTGGGAGAACAACCTGAACAACCTGGGCAAGCGGAAGTTCATCCAGCACATCTTCGGCGGCAGCGTCGCCGGCCCGCTCGTGCGGAACAAGACGTTCTATTTCGCCAACATCCAGCGCCTGGCCGCCAACCAGACGGGAGTGGTGAACCGTACCGTATACACCGCCGACGCGCGCAAGGGCATCCTGCGCTACGTCAAGGGCGCCCGGAACCGGCCAGCCGGCGTGCCGGGCGCGTCGGTGGATGCGAGCGGCAACGTGCTGGCCGGACTCAGCATCGGCACTTACAACGTCGCCACCAGCGACCCCGGGCGGCTGGGGCTGGACAAGACCACCCAGGGGCTGGTGGCCGACACGCCGCCGCCCAACAACTTCACCGGCGGCGACGGGCTGAACACGGCCCTGTTCACCTTCACCGCGCTCGAAACCGAGCGGCAGCACGACGTGGTCTTCAAGATCGATCACATTCTGAACCAGAAGAACACCGTCTTCGCGCGCGTCGCCTTCGGCGAGCAGGACACCAACTGCGACAGCGTCAACGGTGGCGAACCGATCTTCCCGGGCAAGCCCTGCCTGGTGGACACCAAACGCGCGCCGCGCAACCTGGCTTTCAACTGGCGGTGGAACCCCGTGCCCAGCGTGACCAACGAGCTGGTGGTCGGGCAGAACAAGTTCACGTTCGATTTCTTCTGCCCGGCCGGCGACCTCAGCAAGATCTCGCTGTTTGGCCCGGTGACCACCGTTTCGGACTACTCCTGGTGCAACTTGCGGACGTTGCGAACCTGGCAGGTGGTCGAGAACCTGGCCTGGTTCCGCAGCTCGCACGCGCTGAAGTTCGGCGCCAACCTGCGCTTCCAGCAGCACGTGGACGAGCGCGGCTCGATCGCCGGGGAGAACGCCGTCCAGGGAGTGAATTTCTCGACGGCGGTGAACACGGTCGATCCGGCCACTTTCGGCATCCCGAGCGACGTCAACACCAGCTTCGATCTGCCCATCTTCCAGACGCACATCAACTACCTGCTGGGGCGGGTGGGCGCCACCAGCCGCGGCTTCCCCTCCAAGGGGGACCAGTTCATCGAGGGCGTCTACAATTTCGACGCCCGCTTCCCCGAGTACGATTTCTACGTGCAGGACACCTGGAAGGTGCGCAAGAACCTGACGGTGGACCTGGGCCTGCGCTGGGAAATGAAGCTGTCGCCGCGCACTCCGGACGGGAGCCTGAAGCATCCCGATCGGTTGATGACCGCCGGCGCGCCGCCTTCTACCGCGGTCAAATGGATGACGGGGCCGCTCTACAAGAACACGCTGCGCAACCTGGGTCCCTCGATCGGAATGGCCTGGGATCCCACCGGCTCCGGCAAGACCTCCTTGCGCATCAATTACCGGGCCGCGCACGACCGCATGAGCACCTTCGGCCTCTCCTCGGCCATCTTCCAGAGCCTGCCCGGCACCACCCTGGCCGTCAACAACACCGACTACGGGCAGGGGGGCGGGCGGCTGGCCGGGCTGCCCCGAATCGGGCCGCCCGCGGTGAAGCCCGGCCAGTTGGCGCAGCCGGCGCCCTTCTCCAACAGCGCGATCACGGTGATGGACCCCGACGCCGGCACTCCGATCACCCACATGTGGGGCCTCAGCGTGCAGCGGGAAATCGGTTCGCGCACGGTGCTTGACTTGAGCTACATCGGGCGGCGGGCCTACAACCTCTATGGGGCTTACAACGTCAACCAGGCGGAGATCTTCCGCAACGGATTCCTGGAGGCGTTCAAGGCGGTGAAGGCCGGCGGGGAGTCGCCGCTGATGAACTCCTGGCTGCGGGCCGACTCGCGGCTGCGGGCGGGCGAGACCGGCTCGCAGATGGTGCGCCGCCTCTATGCGCCGACGCTCGAGCTGAACTCGGTGGCCGCGCTGGCTTCGGCCATCGCCACGCGCCTGCAAGGCGGCCGCTCGGTGACCGACCTCGCCGGCGCCGGCCCGTTTGTCCTGATCCCCTTCCCGCAGTTCTCGGGCGGCGCCACCGTCATCGACGCCAACGATTTCTCGACCTATCACGCGCTGGAGATCCAGGTGGAACGCCGTTTCTCGCGGGGCTTCACCTACCAGCTCAGCTATACCTTGGCCAAGTCGCTCGACACACGGTCCTTCGATCCGATCTTCACCCGCGTGGCCACCGGCGCCAGCCAGTCGGCCTCCTCGACGCCCTTCGACATCTTCAACCGCAAGCTGAATTACGCCCGCTCGGATTTCGACCGCAAGCAGGTGGTGCAAGCAAGCTGGCTGTACGAGTTTCCCTTTGGGAAGGGGCGGCGATGGGGAACGGACCTGCCCGGCGTGCTCGACCGCATCGCCAGCGGCTGGCAGGTGGCCGGCAACCTCTACCTGATGGACGGGCGCCCGTTAACGATCTACTCCGGGGCCAACACCTTCTCCAGCGTCATGCAGTCGCCGGCCAATTGCAGCGGCTGCGTCAAGGGCATGGGCCGGGTCTTCGACGATGCGGCCTCGGGCCTCAAGTGGTATTTCGACGCCGCCGAGCGCGGGCGTTTCTCGACGCCGGGACCGGGCGAGCTGGGCAACAGCGGGCGGAACATGCTGGTCGGCCCGGGTTCGTTCGGCATCAACCTGGGTGTGCTCAAGCGGGTGTTCCTGAACGCTGAGCACCGGTACCTGGAGCTGCGCGCCGACATCACCAATATGACCAACACGCCCACGTTCGGCTTCCCGACGGCGACGGTCACCTCGACGACGTTCGGGCGCCTGCGCGACAACGTGATCAGCGGCTCGCGCAAGATCCAGTTGGGGGCGAAGATTAATTTCTGAGGCGCTGACTTTCGATCTCCTCGCGTTCCGGTTCCGCTTCGCGGCCCGGGATGCCATCTGCTTCGCGCCGGGTAAAGCGGGCAATATCGTGCGCGGGGCGTTCGGCGCCATCTTCCGCAAGCTCGCCTGCGTGCCGGGGTGCCGCGATCCGCGCACCTGCGAGCTGCGCTTCACCTGTCCCTACGCGCGCGTCTTCGAGCCAGTGGCGCAGGCTTCAGCCTGTGAAATGCCCAGCGGGCTGGCCGACTGGCCCCGCCCGTTCGTCTTCCGTGCCTCGCACCTGGACGGGCGCACCGTCGAGCCAGGCGAGCCGTTTCACTTTGATGTCCACCTCTTTGACTGCAACGACCCGCCGCTCGCGTATTTCGTGCTCACCTTCGCGCAGCTTGCGCGCGAGGGTCTGGGACCGGGGCGCGGCCGCGCGGACCTCCTCCGGGTGGACGAACTCGACGCGGCGCGGGTCGTCGCCGCGCGCGTCTTCGACGGCGAAACGTTCTTGCTGCGCGAGGCGCCGGCCCCGATCACGCTGGAGCTGAGCCCCGATCCGGCGCCGGTCTCGCGCGTCGTGGTTCGCTTTCTGACCCCGACTGAATTGAAGAGCGGGCAGCAGTTGGCCGAGAGGCCCGAGTTCGGGATTCTGTTCGCCCGTATCCGCGACCGGCTGAGCACGCTGCGGGCGCTGTATGGCCCCGGCCCGCTGGAGATCGACTTCAAGGCGATGGGCGAGCGCGCCGCGCGGGTTCGGATGACCCGCTGCGACCTCCGCCACGAGGATGTCTCCCGCCGCTCGGCCCGCACCGGCCAGACGCACCCGCTCGGCGGCTTCACCGGCGAAGCCGAGTACGAAGGCGAACTGGCCGAATTCCTCCCCTGGCTCCGCGCCGCCGCCTGGACCGGCGTGGGGCGCCAGACCGTGTGGGGGAAGGGGGAACTGAGTCTGGTACACTTTGAGCAGTGGCAACTACAAGCGAGTTAAGGGTTCCTCTGCCGCCCACTCTTTCCGAAGATGAGGCCCGGCTTCTGTTTGCCATCAAGCTCTACGAGGTAGGGAAGGTTTCACTGGGCCAGGCGGCCAAGCTGGCCGGATTCTCGAAGCGCGCCTTCCTGGAAGTCCTGGGCCGGTACCAGGTTCCGGTGTTCAACTACTCCGCCGAAGAGCTCCGCGACGAGACGGG
>JBBTDS010000754.1:0-1978 GCA_038060875.1 Acidobacteriota bacterium
CCACCACGATTTCACGGGCTGTCTGATAGCGCCGCTCGGGGTCCTTTTCCAGACATTTGCGCACGACGCGTTCAAGCTCCGCCGGCCCGCCGGCGATCGGCTCGGGATCCGCGCTCGCGATCCTGGTGATGGTCTCCGTGGGCGTTTGACCATCGAACGGACGCCGGCCGGCGGCCATCTCGTAGAGCACCGCGCCGAGGCTGAACAGGTCGCTGCGGGAATCGACCTCTTTGCCCAGCGCCTGCTCGGGACTCATGTAGGGAACGGTGCCCACCACTAACCCCGGCTGCGTCATGGTTTGGGTAGCGGCCTCTGTGTCGGCAGCTTGCAGTGCGCTCCGGTCCGCCTTGGCCAAGCCGAAATCCAGCACTTTGACGTGGCCGCGCGAACTCACCATGATGTTGGCCGGCTTGATGTCGCGGTGGGTGATCCCGTGCGCATGCGCCTCCGCGAGGGCGTCGGCCAACTGGATGCCGATGTCGAGGATGGCGTCGGTCGCCAGCGGCCCCTTGGCGAGCCGGGCCTGAAGGCTATCACCCTCTACATGCTCCATCGCGATGAAGTAGGCGCCGTCCGCCTCGCCGACGTCGTAATGTGGGTGATATTCGGATGCTTCAGCGCCGAGGCCGCCCTGGCCTCCCGTTCGAGACGCTTGCGCCGGTTCTCATCCCGCGCAAACTCGGCCGGCAGCAGCTTCAAGGCCACCGTGCGGTCGAGGCGAAGGTCACGCGCGAGATAGACTTCACCCATCCCGCCCGCGCCGATCTTCTCGACGATCTCGAAGTGGGAGATAGTCTTGCCGCCCATCCCAAGGCCCCACGGCCTGGATGCAATGTTACCTCCCGTGTGGGCGCGCCGCAACATGCGCGGGCCTCTGGCCGCCTCGCCGGCTGACGGTGGAACCCTCCTACGACATCATGCCCACCTGGTCGCGAGACGGCCGCTGGGTCTACTTGGCCTCTAACCGCGACGGCGCGACGCACATCTGGAGACCGCCTTCGGCCAGGGGATTCTCAACAACAACACCCCGGGCTTCCGGGTCGAAGGCAACCGCGTCAGCTACAACCGGGGGCCCTGGGGAACTTCTCCCTACGCCAAGGAGCTGCTCGGCCTCGGCGTCGGAATTGTCCTCCAGAACACCGACAAGGTGACGATCTTCGACAACCGGCTGCGCGACAACACCGGCGGCGACCTGACCTGGGACGGCAAGGGCGACAACAAACTCGAGGCCAACGCCTGCAACTCTTCTACGCCCGCGGGAGCCTGTGGGCGGTAGGAGGCCGGCGGGGTTCGGGACTGAGCTCCGGTCCCAAGTTTCGACCGGGCTGTCACAGCCCGAGGCCGGTCCTCGTGGCCGGCCTCGGGGGAGCCAGCCACGCCGGACAAGTTGGGGAGCTCCGCTTCCGTACACGCCGGTTGAGTGTAGAATGGAGCCAATGAGCATCCAGGAACTCGAAGCCGAAGCCCTCAAGCTGGACCCGAAGGCTCGCGCCAGACTGGCCAGGAAGCTCTTGAGCAGCTTGGAGGAGCTTTCGGAACAAGAGGTCGCTCAGCTATGGGCCGAGGAAGCCCAGCGTAGGGACGCCGAGATGGATGCCGATCCGGATTCCGAGCTACCTGCTGAAGATGTTCTGCGCGAAGCCTGGTCCAGCGTCAAGTGAGCCGCAGAATCAGTTTCCATCGGTTGGCCAAGCAGGAATTGAAGGAAGCTGCTCATTATTACGACTCAGAGAGTCACGGCCTCGGACTGGAGTTTCTTCAAGAAATAGAGCAATGCATCCAGTCCGTCGTCGAGTACCCGGAAGCAGCGCCTGTTCTCGGGGGGCCTGTGCGTCAGCGCCTGGCCCGTCGTTTTCCATATGCCGTCCTGTATTCCATCACCCCTGCGAGAATACGCGTCCTGGCGGTGATGCATCTGAAGCGGCGTCCGATGTATTGGGTCGGGCGTCAGTAGCTCCGGGGGACAAAGGGCCTAGCC
>JBBTDS010000755.1:0-15016 GCA_038060875.1 Acidobacteriota bacterium
CACAAAGAACGATGGTCTGCCCCACGGGTGGACAAGGCGAAAACTAAGTGACATTAGGCTTCAGCCGGCACCACGGGTGGCGTACACTTCAGTGTGCCGGGGCACCCTCGGGGTCGGAGCTTCAGCTCGCCGTTTGGTTGCGTCTGCGCCGCGATAGGAACACAAGCACCGCCATCAGACCGTGCGTCCGTATCGCTTTACGGATGCGGCCACGTTGCTTGAGGACTTCTGGAGGGAGGTTGACGGCGTTCTCAAAGAGAAGGGGGTACGGTGAGGAAAGTGCTCAGGGTCGGCATCGCGTCCTACGAGGAAATGAAGGCGCGCACTCTGGCCATCGCCAGGGGCGAGTACAAGCCGGCGGCAAGTGAACCGAAGGTCTGGTTCACGTCGGCGGAGAGCCTTGCGAAGGTGCTGTCGGAGAGAAATCGCGCCCTACTCGCGGTCATCGCGGAGACGTACCCGCAATCCCTGACGGAACTCGCCGAGCGGACCGGACGCAAGAAGTCTAATCTGTCCCGAACACTGAAGTCCATGGCGCGTTACGGATTCGTCGCTCTCAAGAGGGGTCAGCGCAACAACATCGTCCCGGAAGTGCCCTATGGCTCAATCTCGGTGTTTCTCCCGCTCGGCAAAGGTGGCCGGGAGCGGCATGAAGCAGGTTGATTGGGCCCGGCGGGAGTACCAGCAGGAGACGCTACGTGCGCCGGCGGCGGTACAATGAAGGAAGCGCCGCACCATGTTCGACGCCATCCTAGCCAAGATCTTCGGCACCAAGAACGAGCGCGAGGTCAAGCGCATCCGTCCGCTGGTGGCCCAGATCAACGAGCTGGAACCCGCGCTCCGGCAGCTCTCCGACCAGGAACTGGCCGCCAAGACCGTCGAGTTCAAGGAGCGGCTGGCCCAGGGCGCCGCGCTCGACGACCTGCTGGTGGAGGCCTTCGCCGTCGTCCGCGAGGCGGGGCGCCGCACCGTCAACATGCGGCATTTCGACGTCCAGTTGATCGGCGGCTACGTGCTGCACCGCGGCAAGATCGCCGAGATGAAGACCGGCGAGGGCAAGACGCTGGTGGCCACCCTGCCCGTTTACCTCAACGCGCTGGAGGGCAAGGGCGTGCACGTGGTCACCGTCAACGACTACCTGGCCAAGCGCGACGCCGAGTGGATGGGCAGGATCTACAAGTTCCTCGGCCTGAAGGTCGGCGTCATCGTGCACGACCTGGACGACGAGGAGCGCCGCGAGGCCTACGCGAGCGACGTCACCTACGGCACCAACAACGAGTTCGGCTTCGATTATCTCCGCGACAACATGAAATTCGAGCTGGACCGCTGCGTCCAGCGCGCCCACCACTACGCCATCGTCGATGAGGTGGACTCGATCCTGATCGACGAGGCGCGCACGCCGCTGATCATCTCCGGCCCCAGCGAGGAATCGACCGACAAGTATTACAAGATCAACCGCATCGTCCCCAAGCTGGTGCGCGGCGAAGAGATCCGCGGCAAGGAGCCGGGCGAGAAGTACACTACCGGCGACTACACGGTGGACGAGAAGCACCGCACGGCCGCGCTCACCGAAGAGGGCATGGGCAAGGTGGAGCGGCTGCTCAACATGCCCGACCTGTACGAAGGCGCCGACTTCAACAACATGATCTGGCGCCACCACGTCGAGCAGGCGCTCAAGGCCCACGTGCTCTTCCACCGCGACAAGGACTACCTCATCAAGGACGACCAGGTGGTCATCGTGGACGAGTTCACCGGCCGGCTCATGCCGGGCCGCCGCTGGAGCGACGGCCTCCACCAGGCCATCGAGGCCAAGGAAAACGTCAAAATCGAGCGCGAGAACCAGACGCTGGCCACCATCACCTTCCAGAACTACTTCCGCATGTTCAAGAAGCTGGCCGGCATGACCGGCACGGCGGAAACCGAGGCGGCCGAGTTCGAGAAGATCTACAAGCTCGAAGTCATCGTCATCCCCACCAATCGCACCCTTATCCGCATCGAGAACCCCGACATCGTCTATCGCACCGAGGACGAGAAGTTCCGCAACGCCGCCAAGGAGATCAAGACCTGCCACCAGCGGGGCCAGCCGGTGCTGGTGGGCACCATCTCGGTGGAGAAGTCGGAGCGGCTCTCGGGCATCCTCAAGCACATGGGCGTCAAGCACGAGGTGCTGAACGCCAAGCAGCACGAGCGCGAGGCCAATATCGTCGCCCAGGCCGGCCGCAAGGGCGCGGTGACCGTGTCCACCAACATGGCCGGGCGCGGCACCGACATCCTGTTGGGCGGCAACCCCGAGTTCATGACCAAGGAGGCCTGCCTCAAGGACCGGCTGGTCGAACCGCTCCCCAAGGGACAGGAGGTCTTCGTCGGCGACCGCCAGTTCTATTGCTTCCACCACCTGGGCCAGTTCTACCGGGTGGCGCGCGCGCGCTGGGACGAGGTCTACGGCCGCTACACGGCCCAGACCGACCGCGAGCACGACGAGGTGGTGGCGCAGGGCGGCCTGCACATCGTCGCCACCGAGCGCCACGAGGCCCGCCGCATCGACAACCAGCTCCGCGGCCGCGCCGGCCGCCAGGGCGATCCCGGCAGCTCGCGCTTCTACCTCTCGCTCCAGGACGACCTGCTGCGCATCTTCGGCGGCGAGCGCATGCAGAACCTCATGCTCCGGCTCGGCATGGAGGAGGATGTCCCCATCGAGTCCGGCCTGATCACCCGCCGCATCGAGAAGGCGCAGAAGGCGGTTGAGGCCCAGAACTTCGCCGCCCGCAAGCACCTGCTCGAATACGACGACGTCATGAACAAGCAGCGCATCGCCATCTACGGCTGGCGGCGGGCGCTGCTGGAGGGGCAGGACCAGCACGAACGGATCAGGGAGATGATCCGCGGCATCCTGGCCTCTTACATCGACCGCCGTTGCCCCGCCAAGGCCCATCCGAGCACCTGGGACATGGTCGGTTTGGAGACCGACGTCAACAGCCAGTTCGGAGTACGCATCGACCGTGACGAGCTCGCCGGCCTCCCCCGCGCCGCCATCGAGGAAGCCGTCTGCGAGCAGCTCGTCAAGCGGTACGAGCAGAAGGAGCAGTTGATCGGGGTGGAGCCGCTCCGCGGTGCCGAGCGCCTCATCATGCTCAACGTCATCGACAACCAGTGGAAAGACCACCTGTTGTCGATGGACCACCTCAAGGAAGGCATCGGCCTGCGCGGCTACGGCCAGAAGGACCCGCTGGTGGAGTACAAGAAGGAGTCCTTCCTGCTGTTTGAGGAGATGTGGGACCGCATCGAGGACGAGTCCATCCGCTACTTGTTCTTCCTGCAACCGGTTCAGGTGGGGCAGCCCGATCTGCCCTTTCCCTCCGAAGAAGAGGAGGAAGGGGAGGAAGAGCCGGTGGTGGCCACCCGCGAACAGCGGCGGGCGGCCCAAAGCTCCATCCAGGAGTTTACCCGCAAGATCCAGCGCAAGAAGGAGAAGGAGATGGCCGAGTTGCAGTTCCTCGGCGGGGGCGCCGCTTCCGGCGGCGGCCAAACGGTGGTGAAGGGTCAGAAGGTAGGGCGAAACGACCCCTGCCCCTGCGGGAGCGGAAAGAAATACAAGAAATGCTGCGGCGCGTAGTGTCCTGCTCACCCATCCTGCTGTGGCTCGCGCTCACCACTCCGGCCGCCGCACAGACCACCCTCTGGCCGGACCAGTTCGGCCAGTTTGCCAAGACCGCCTCCAGGGGCGTGCGCCTGGCCGAGGCGGCGCTGTGGGAGGAATACGGCTTCCAGCAGGCCGAGGAGGCCGAGTACGCCTCCGGCGCGACCCGGTTCTCCGCGACCGCCGTCCGCCTCAAGGACCCCACCGGTGCCCTGGCCGCCTTTCAGTGGCAGCGTCCGGCTGACGCCACCACTTCCAAACTGGGCGCCCTGGCTGTCGAGACCGCCAAGACAGTGGTACTGGCCTACGGAAACTACCTTTTTCGCTTTGAGGGCTATAAGCCGCAAGTTCCTGAACTGGAAGCCCTTTTCGACCGGCTGCCCAGGCTTGACCAGTCGCCCCTGCCCACCCTGTCCACCTATCTGCCCAGTCAGGGCCTGTACGCCAATTCCGAGCGCCTCGTGCTCGGGCCGGAGTCCCTGGGCAGGTTCCTGCCACAGATACCGCCTTCGGCCGCGGCGTTCCACCTCGGCGCCGAAGCCCAGCTTGGCAGGTTCCAGTCCGCCAAGGGTGAGATAGGGCTGGCCATATTTTCCTACCCCACGCCGCACATCGCCCGCGAGCAGGCTGAGGCCTTCCGGAAGCTGCCCGGCGCCTTGGTCAAGCGCGCTGGCCCGCTTGTGGCCGTGACCTTCTCGCCGCCCGATCCGGACGCCGCCCAAAGGCTCCTGGCCGCGGTCCGTTACGAGGCTAATCTGACCCTGAGCCAGTACGTGCCGACGCGGCGAGACCTTTGGCCGGACCTGCTGATCAACATCTTCCTCCTTACCGGTGTCCTGCTTATTTTCTGCGTAGTGGCCGGCCTGGCCGTGGGTGGCTTCCGGGCCTACCTGCGCCGCTCCGGCGGCGATTCGGTGATCATGCTGCACCTGGAGGACACCGCGGCTAGGCCGGATCGGTAGCGCGGCACGAATACTCCCCTTGTTTTCTGCTGTTTGGACTGAAGAAGCCCCTGTCTCAAGCGCTCTGGAGAGGCCCCTGGGCCGCCGCCGCCGGCCGAGCGGTGATCCCGCAAGTACTGCGGTTTGAGATGATTGGAGCTAATTTCGGAGTCCAGCCTTTTTTGCTTGATTTAAGAGCCGCGCTGAAATAAGATCCAATCACAAACAGGTTTTGGCGGTTGCGTTTCCGTCGAAGCCGATTCTCCCATTGACTATCACCCTGGTGATGCAGGGGAACAAATGCCTACCTCCCCAAAAGGTGGGCATTTCTATTTTGGGGCCTCAGGCGACCGGATCGAGCACTTCCAGAAAAGGGAAACGGTGAAAGTGTGTGTCCCGCGTGTAGATACGCCGGATCCCGTGCTCGCGCATCAGAATGGCCGTTTCCGCGTCGTGCATCAGGTTGCCGGCCAGGTGGGGGATTTCGCGGAAGACCTCGGCGGCGACCGCCGCGTGGCGGTCTGTGGCCGTGAGCATTCCGAGGGAAGGCGAGGCGAGCAGTGTCGAGACAATCTGCCACGCTTCGAGGGTGGGCCGGGGCGCCCGTAATGTCCGGGGATGGGTCAATATACTCATGAACTCGTAGACAATACCCCAGGTCAGGCACCAGGCCGAGGCGCCGTGCCTCCAGCCGCGGAGCAACCCATTACAGCGCTTGAAAAAGGGGGAGTCATGGTCGGTGGCGTAAAACAGAACGTTCGTGTCTACCACGAACATGGGTCGTCCTTTTCCATGGCCTCATAGAGCGCATCCCGGTCCGCGATATCCACCAGCAGACCGCCGCTGTGAAACGTAGGCAGCGGCGGCAGTTCCTTCTTGGGTGGGGGAGCATCCAGGAACAACCGCAGCGCCGACTCCACCAGCTCCGACATGGTGCAGCGCCGCCGGGCCGCCTCCTGTTTCAAGCGGGTCATGACCGGCTCTGCGATGTTCAGAGTGGTCTTCATATGGATAACCATACGCCCTGTATGGCTAGATGTCAAAGACGGCCCGGCTTGATACCAGCCAGGGATACGAGTACGGCTTCGTCCTCGGAGGGCGGCGGCGACTGTTCCCGTGGCCCGCTACGGTTTGCCCAGGGAGCGGGAAAACGCGATGACGTCCTGGATCTGCCTGCCCGAGAGCCCCGGAACCGGCTTCATCTTGCCGGAGCCATCCGCGATCGCTTTCTTCAAGGCCTCGTCGCTCTTGCTCTGCACTTCTGTCGAGCCCAGCGGCGGAATCGTGACCTTCAGGGCCTTCGCAATCGCGGGATTGCCTTCGCCCTGGCTGCCGTGACAGGTCTTGCAACTGGCAAGGAAGACCGCCTTGCCCGCCTGAGCGTCGCCTTTACCCGCAGCCGGTGCGCTCGCGACAAAGCCGGCCGCCGTCAGCGTAATCGTTAGAAAGAGTTTCATTGTCGTATCTCCCTTGTTGAAATGGAGGGCATCTTGCCCTCGGTATCGGAAGTTTCCCCCGGCATGTAGGAACGGATGCGCGCCGCTGCCTCCGGCAGCGCTAGCTCCCGTCCCTCCCGGATCTCCCAGATGGACACGATAGGAAAGAACCTCGTAAAAAGCATGTAGAGGAACAGAAAAGCCGCGCCGAAGCCGAGCGTGATGCCCACCTCGATCCAGGTCGGTGAGTAAGTCCCCTCCGCCCACGGAAGCCGGGGCCGGGAAAGGGTCGGCACGACGATCGTATAACGCTCCAGCCACATCCCGACGTTCACCGAGATGGACGCGATTACCGTGCCCGCCACCGTGCGCGTTCGGGCGCGCGAGAGCAGCGAGACGGGAATCGCGAAGCAGCTCGCCACCATCACCCAGAAAAGCGGCGCGAAGCGCCCGGTCAGCTTCGAGTAAAAGACCTCTAAGTGCGAGGGTTCGCCCCCGTAGAACGTAGTAAGGTACTCGGAGAACGTGAAGTAGAACCACAGTAACGCCATGACCAGCAGCAACAAGCCGAGGTTATTGAAGTGGATCGGTTTCAGGTAATCCTGGAGGCCGTAAATACGGCGGATCAAGGCCATGGCGATGATAATGGACGCGATGCCGGAAAAAATGGCGCCGACCACGAAGTACGGGCCTAAGATGGTCGAATGCCACATCGGCTGCACAGTCATGCCAAAGACCCAGGAAACCACCGTGTGCACGGAGATAGCGATGGGGATTACGACCACCGCCATGACCCCGATGGCGCCCTTCAGTATCCGCTGTTGCCGCTCGCTTCCCCGCCACCCCAGCGCCAGAAAGCGGTAAAACCAGACGTACTTCCCCCCGTGGTCGCGCAGGATCGCCAGGTCCGGGATCAGCGGCAGATACAGGTAGATCGTGCTGGCCGTCAGGTAGGTGCTTATGCTACAGACGTCCCAGAGCAAAGGGGAGCGGAAGTTGGGATGGCGGAGGACGTTGAGCATACGGTCCGGCCGGCCCAGATCCACGATGATGCTTCCCACCCCGAAAAACAGCACCAGCACGGTGATCACCTCGGCCGCGCGGGTGATCGAGCGGCGCCACTCGGCGTCGCACAGGCGGAGGATCGCGGAGATGAGCGTTCCCGCGTGACTTATGCCAATGAAGAAGACGAAATTGGTGATGTAGACGCCCCAATACACTGGGACGTTGAGGCCGGTGACGCCGAGACCCCACCGCAGTTGCACCAGCAGGGCGGCGAGGCCAAAGGAGGCGCCGCCCAGCAGGGCCAGGGCGACGTAGTAGAACGATCTCCTGGCGGCCATGATCGGCTGGAGCAGGATCGCGTCCGGCAGGCTGTAATTAGCTCCGGGTCTGTCCACCGCTCCACTCCCCTTCGGAAAGATGAATAACCTTGGGTCTGGTGCCCATCTCCTCCAGCAGCCGGAAGGCCCGCGCGTTGCGAGAGCCCTGTGAAACGGCGCTGTCGTGCTGTTCGAGGTCGCCGAAGTACATGGCGCCGGCAGGGCAGACCTCGACGCAGGCGGGCACGTAATCGCCTTCCGCCAGCGGCCGTTTGGCAGCTTTTGCCTCCTCGCGGGCCTTCAGAAGCCGGTGGCTGCAAAAGGTGCATTTCTCCACCACCCCTTTGGGGCGCACCGACACGTCGGGATTGAGGGCGGCCGCGAGATCGCCGGGGAACTCCGGCCTGAACCAGTTGAACACCCGCCGGGTGTAAGGGCAGCCGTTGGTGCAGTAGCGGCACCCGATGCAGCGGGCGAAGGTCTGCCGTACCAGCCCTTCCTTGCTCAGGTCGGTTGCTCCCACCGGGCACACCAGGATGCACGGCGGGCTGTCACAATGCAGACACGGCAGTGGCATCAGGCGCATGTTCAAGTGCGGGTATTCCCCCTCGATCTCCGGCAGCAGGTTGATCCAGGAAAGGATGCGCCGGCGTCCCGCTTCCTCGGGGGAAACGCAGGCAACGTTATTCTCGCTCTCGCAGGCCACCACACAGGCCTGGCAGGCGGTGCATTTGGCCAGATCAATCACCATTCCCCAACGTGGCATGGTTCCACATCCCGTTAACTTCGGTAGACTTTCACGTAAGTGCCGCTGGTCTGAGGCAGGCCGGCCACCGGATCGTAGTGCGGCTCGATCAGGAGGAGCGGATTGGCGCCCCGGCAGGCCCAGCGGCTGCCGGACGTATGCCCGTAGCCCAAGGGCATATGGACCACACCGGCCCGCGCGCCCCGGTAGCAACGCGCCCGCACCTGGGCCCGGCCTCGTCGCGATTCCACCCAAACCCGGTCTCCGTCGGCGATGCCAAGTTTGTGCGCCGTCTCGGGATGAATCTCCAGCCAACTGTCCCAGGCTTCGAACAGGTGCGGTCCGGCGATCTGTTGCAGGTATGGCAGGTGGGCCCCTTCTGCTCCGGACAGTGGCAGGACCTCCACCGGAAGCAGCAGCAGCGGGTAGCCCCTCGGCGCTTCCGGCAGCGGGGGCTGGCGAGGCAGAAACAGGTGATCGTCGCCAGGCTCCAGGCCCGCCGAGCGGGCGAAATCAGGATGCTCGCGCGACCACCGCTCCAGGGCTTGGGAGTAAAACTCGAAGCGGCCCGAAGGGGTATCGACGGCTCTCTCCCGCTCGCCAGAGGGGGAGACCGGGACCCACCAGCCGCCTCGCTCCTTCATCTGCTCCCAAAGCTCCTCGGCATCGGAATAGGTGGGCGCCCACCAGCCGGAGCGTTCGAGCAGCCGGTTCCATGTTTCATCCAGGCCGGTGGAAAAGACCGAGCCTGTGTGAGCGGCAAACAGGTTGTTCACGCAATGCCTCAGATAAGCCTCCAGGCTGTCGAAGGGAACTGCCCCCGCGACCGGCGGCCCCAGGAATCGCGCGACTTCCAGAACGACGTCGGCCGGGTGGCGCGCCCGGTGGCGGGCCGGCAGCACCGGAGGGGAAAGCGAGCGCACCGTGTGCGGGAACGTCGGGGGCGACCCGGCCTCCTGCCACTGCTCCAGTCCGGTGGGCGCCGGCAGCACGACGTCGGCCAACACTGAGGTTTCGTCCAGGAAGGTGGTGAAGCTGGCGACGAAGGGTACCTCCAGCAGAGCTCGGCGGAAGGCGTCCCCGTTGGGCAGGGCAAAGACCGGGTTGACATTGTGGAGCAGCACCGCCTCCACCGGATAGGGCTGGCGGGAGAGAATGGCCTGCGGCAGCCGGTGTAAGTGATGCCCCGGGAACGGATGCTCGGGTGTCGCATCCACCCGCGGCGGGGCCGTGCGGACGGAGGGCGCCGCATCGGTGTCCTCCAGCGGGGGGCCCGCGGCGATCAGCACGCCGCCAGGCACGTTGATGCTGCCGGCCAGCGCGTTGAGGCTATGCACCGCCATCGCCGCGTAGGGGTGCCCCGGCAGCGTGCTGGTCTGGCGGTCCCCGATGGCCACCGCCGGGCGGTTCTGACCAAACTCGCGCGCCAGCCGCAGGATCGTCTCCGCCGGTACTCCGGTCAGTTCCGAGACGTCGTTGAGCCGGTACTCGCCCAGCACCAGCGACCGGAACCCCATGTGGGGCCTGCCGGCGGCGTCTCGCCAGTCGTCGAAGCCAAAGGTGTGATCGCGGACGAAGTCGGCGTCGTAAAGCCCCTCGGTGAGGAGCACGTAGGCAATCCCCAGCGCCAGCGCCGCCTCGGTTCCCGGCCGCAAGGCGACCCATTCATCGGCTCGCGCGGCGGTAATCGAGAAACGCGGCTCGATCTGAACGAACTTGGTGCGCCGCCCGCCGGCAGAGTCGCGCCAGCGCCCGAAGGCCCGCATGGTGCTGACCGGCGATCCCCACCCTTCCAGCAGATCGACGCCAAAGCTGAGAAGATACCCCGCTCCCTCCAGGTCGTAGGCCACCGGGTCGCGGACGCCTTGCTGAAGGTAGACGGCGGTCTGGATGGCGTCCAACCCGGAGGGCATGGTGAGGTAGTTGGGCGACCCGTAGGCGGTGAGAAAGCGTCGCACCAGCCGGCTGGTGAAGTTTCGCTCGTGACGGTCAATCCAGACCAGCCCATGCGTCTGGCCGCTGGCGCGGAGCCTGCGCAGCCGCGAGCCGAGTGTGGTGACCGCCTCCTCCCAGGAGATCTCGCGCCACTTGGGAGACTTCCGGCTGCCGACGTTTCTGAGGGGCGCTCGCAGGCGATCCGGATGATAGAGCTCCTGCAAGCCGGCCAGTCCTTTGGGGCACAGGCCGCCGCGGTTCACCGGGTGGAATGGGTTGCCCTGGATCTTTACCGCCCGCGGTCCGATGGTGCGCACCCGCAGGCCGCAGCCTGCCGGACACAGCCAGCAGGTGCCCGGCGACCAGTTCTCCGGCCCTCCCGGAACCTGCACCTCTTCGGCCGCCAATGCTGCATTGAACTGACTGACGCCACGTAGGGAGAGGCCGGAGGCGGCCGTTCCCAGTACTCCACCGGCGGCGAGCCGCAGGTAATCGCGGCGGTTGATCCGGACGCTCACGGCTTAGCCTCCGCGGAGGCGGGCCCGTGCTGGCCTCCGCTGAGGAACTCCAGCAGGTCGGCGACTTCACCGGGGCGAAAGCGGGGCCAGGGAACCGATCGCTCTTTCATCTTCTCCAGCATCAGCAGCCCGTGATTCCACAGGGCGGTGGCCACCGGGATGGGAGAGCCGCCGCCGCGCCAGCCGGACAAAGCCGTCCCAGGCCCGGTTGGCGCGTGGCAGCTTGCGCACCCCTTTTCCTCGAAACGCCGGCGCCCGCGGCCGGCGTCTCCTGTTCGCTCGAAGTAGCGCTCGACAAAAAGGTAGGCGATCAAGTCGGACATCTCCTGATTGGAAAACTGGGGCAGGGGGAGGTCTCGGGTGCCGATGCTCGCCCGCATGGCCGGGGCGTGGTTCCACATCAGCCCGGCAAACTGGCCCAGGCTGCGCGGCAGCGCCCGCGTCCCCAGATCCGGGCCGCGGCGGCCGCCGCCGGCCCCGCGAATGTCGTGGCAGGCGACGCACCCCTTCTCCCGGAACAGCCGCCGCCCCCCTTCCGGGTTGGCAGGGCGCAGGTAGACATGCCCCTTGACCGCAGGCGCAAGAGCGCGAATGGAGGCCATCAGGTCGGCCATGTCGTTGCCGTGAAACTGCGGCCAGCTCAACCCACGCTCGGCCATCATGGCCTGCATCGACTGGGCGTGGTTCCACATGGCCTGGATCCAGCTCACGGGGTTGCGGTAGCTGGTCCACTTCCGCAGATCGGGCCCCGCGCCACCCCCCTGGCCCGCGATCGCGTGGCACGTCAGGCAATGCTTCTCGGACAAGAGCTTGCGGCCGCGTTCCACGTCGCCGGGTTCGTCCAAAGCGCGCACCGAGTAGAGGAAGGCGAACAGATTCGTCATCTCGCTCTCGGTGAATTTGGGCGGGGCTAGTTGCTGCGCCCGCATCCTCTCCCACATGGCCGGAGCGTGGTTCCACATCGCCGCCACCAGCTCGGCGGCGCCCAGGTGACCCCCGGGCGCCCGGGCTAGGTCCGGCGCGGTTCTCCCGCCTTCTCCCAGCACCGCGTGGCACCGGACGCAGCCTTTGTCGAAGAACGCTTGCATGCCCGCCTTGGCGTCGCCGGCGACAAAGTAGCCCCCGGCCACCCGGCCCTGCGCCGCCCACAGGGAGGCGGCCACGGCGGCGCCCGCCGCGAGCGTGGCGATTCGCTTAGCGATGGCAGTCATTGCAGTCCGTTCCGGCAAGAGATTGCTCATGGCACCCGATGCATTCGTCCATCGTCAGGGGGCGAAACAGCGATTGCGGCGGAGTGGTGGCCTTCTCCATTGGTCCATGGCAAGTGGCGCATGCCAGCCCGCCAAGCTGGACATGCCGCCGATGCGAGAAGTAGACATGCGCGGGTACGCGGGGCAGAGGCGCCCACGGCGGTTCCTTGCCGGCGGCGGCGAACTGCCGCAGCTTGCTTTCCTCGGTGCTCTCGGTCAGGGCCGTCGCATGACAGGTTAGACACATGGCCAGGGTCGGCAGCGTGGCTCGTACCCCGCTCTGCGCCCCCGCGTGGCAATCGGTGCAGCCCATGCCGCTGCCCACGTGCTTGGCATGGTTGAACGCGATGGGCTGTGCGCCCGCCGCGCCCGGGTTGTCGCTGGAGAAAAACAGGGTTCCCAGCAGAAAGAATCCCGCCGTCCCGGCCAGCATGGGCCGGCGACCCAACCAGAACAGCAGCGGCGCGCCCGGCAGCGGCATCAGCGTCCCTCTTCCCGGAGCGAATTGAGGAAACCTACCAGGTCGCCGACATCGCTCTCTGTCAAGCTGGGCCAGACCACGCCAAGGTCCCGGGTGGCCTGGTACATCTTGGGGCCGTGGGTCCACAAGCCAGTGGCAAGATCAATGATGGTGACCGCTTCGCGCCTGCGCAGGCGGGGGCCTCGCCGCGTTCCTTCGGCCAGCGCGCCGTGGCAGTGGTGGCAGCCTCGCTCGGAAAACAGCCGCATCCCCGATTTCCCCGAGTCGGCGGGCTCAAAGTAACGAACACCGTACAGATAGGCGATCACATCCGCCATCTCCTGGCCCTGGAAGGTGGGCCGGACCGAGCCGAGGGCCTCCGTTGCGCGCCACATGTCGGGAGAGTGGTTCCACATCAGACCCGCGAATTGCACCAGTGTGGGCGGTAAGGCGGACCGGGGCCCAAGCTCGGGACCCACCCGCCCCCCCTGCCCCTTGACGGCGTGACAAAGCAGGCACTTGCTCTGGAACAGCCTTCCGCCGCGACTCGGGTCGGCCGGCAGTAGCGCCGACTCCCGGCGGGGACCGCGCGAGACCTCGCGGATGTGGGCGAGCAGGTCGTTCATTTCGGTGCCGTCAAACCGGGGCCACTTCAGGCCCACTCGCCCCATCCCCGTCTCCATAGCGGGGGCGTGATTCCACATGGCCTGGGCCCACACCAGCGGCGTGTCCACGCCGGGCAGCGTCGAAAGATCCGGCCCGCCCTTGCCCCCTTGGCCGCCCTGCGCATGGCAGCGTATGCAGCCCTTGGAAAGAAACAACAACTGACCGCGGACCGCGTCCCCCGGCTCAACCACGTAGCGCGCCGTGTACAGGAAGGCAAACAGATGTGCCGTTTCCTGCCGGCTCATCACGGGGTACGGCATCTTTTCCGCGCGCATGCGCTCCCACATGCGCGGGGCGCAGTTCCACATCGCGCTGACGAGCTGGTTCAGACTGGAGCGTGGCGGCTGCTCCAGACCGAGATCCAGCGCCAGCTTCCCGCCCCAGCCGTTCACCGCGTGGCAATGGATGCAACCCCTTCTCTCGAAGACACGGGCGCCTTTCTTCGGCTCGCCGGCCAGGAACACGCCGGATCGCGCCTGCATCTGCGAGTATTGCCGCAGCAGCACGCCCACTAGCAGCCCCGACGCCCCCACGGCGGCTGCGATCCAGATGTAAAGCTGTCGTCGCGACGCCATGCACTTCCTCGTTTCCTGTCACATTTATGGGCACGTGGGCCGCCAAATGCCGGGGGACACCCTTGGGGAGGACTAAACACGCGGCGTGCGCAATACCAAGCACTTAGCCGGGCTGGAGACGGAGATCGCGACGCGGAAGAGCGCGACAAAATCCGTCGGATGTCAGAAAACGGTGCTGTTGTCCGAAACTCGTACAGTGGCCGGACGCCCCTGGCCGGCTCGGCCCGGCCGCCGCTAGCGAGCGTGAACGCGATTCACGGAGAACTCCCGATCCACTCCGTGGCATGCGGCGCAGGCTTCGCCGATCGGGGTCGTCATCGAGTGAGCGTGGGCGGACGCAGCTCTGCTGGTATGGCAGCCAAGGCATGCCGCCGCCGTCGGCCCCATCGGATCCAGCAGACCTCGCGGATTCACGACCTGGAGAAGGTTTTCGGGCAACGGCAACTGCTGGGAGTTGTTGACGTGGCACTTGTCGCAATTGCGACGATCACCCGGGAAGCGAAGCTTGCTAAAATCGTGCAGCGTGCTGCCCCAAATGCTGTACTCCGCCTCCGATTCATGACCGGTGTGGAGGCGGTGGATCAAGGTCTTGAAGGTGATCGTCTGGGCCGGCATCTGCGCTGGAGTCCGCCGGGCCGCGTCGGTCTGATTCGGATTGTGGCACTGGACGCAGTGTTCAATGCGGTTCCGAGGATTGGAGTGCACAGCCAGGCTGAAGTGGCAGGCGTTGCATTTTTCGATAGCGACCACGGCGCGGCGCGGTTCCACTCGAGAGCGATCCACTGAGAAATATACGACCTTGTTCGCACCAGCGTCGCGGACCGTTCGTTCCTTCTTGGTGCCTGCCAGCAGGGTGCTGTTCCGGTAACCCTCGATGCCCACCGAGTAGGTGCCCTTGGCGTCAGCCGGCAGGGGGTCCTGGAAGGTCCAGAAATAGCCGGCGGGACTGCCCTGGGCTCCGGTAGCGACTTCCGCGACCATCCCTTGGTAGTCGGCGGCGGGCCCGGCCAAAACCAGCGCCACCCGGGCCATGTCGGAGGGCAGGATGGGCTTTCCGCTCTTGTCCTTGATGGTGAAGGTCACCGTGGGCCGCCTTCCCGCCACCCCGTCGTCCACCTTGAGGATATCGAAAGCGACGCCGGGGAGATCCCGAGAAAAGCGCTCTATAGTATGCGCCCCTTTGATGGAGGCGTCGAACTCCAACTCGCCTTCTGGAGTGTGGCAGGTGCCGCACTGGCTGTCGGAGACCTGCGGCAGGTTCACGTGGTTTTCGCCGGTGGCGAAGTTCACGTCATCGTGGCAAGCGCCGCAAGCCGCCCGGGACGGTTTCAGCCACGCGTCCGCCTGGGCCGCGCCGGCCTTCGGATCGTGGCAAACCTGGCAATTCCGGACGTCGGCCGGAAACTCAACTTCCGAGAAATCGAATTCCGTCTGCCGGACGCCGATGATGCGATAGGGTCTTCCGGCTCGCACGCTGGGCAGGTCCGCCCCCCTATGGATCTTGTGGATCATGACGGGGTAATTCACCGTA
>JBBTDS010000756.1:0-1428 GCA_038060875.1 Acidobacteriota bacterium
AGGTGCTATCCACGAACTCCAGCGTCAACTTGACTCCCCCGGCGTTCCCGACCAGCCACCCGGAAAACCGCCCGACCCCGTCCGTCTTGTTTACCCCGACGAAGGCCGTGGGAACGAATCCCGCTGGCGCCCCCGGAACGAGTTTGGACAGATCCATCCACCCGGTGCAGGTGAGACAGTACGTGCCTCGGACGGCTGCGTCATTGCACGCCTGGGCCACGAGACCCGGGGCCAGAACCGAGGCACATACCGCAAACGCGACAACAGGAAGAACGCTTCTCATGGTTATCTCCTTTTCCGAACCGAGCGGGTTGTCCGCGCCGGTCCTCAGAAACGATAACCCGTTTCGGAAGCGGCGGAAGCGGCAACAGTCGTCAGCCGGCTGATTTGACGCTTCTTCCCGCTTGTTGCCGTTTGGAGTAACATCGGTAAGCGGAACAGGAGGGCGTCGCCATGGATTCCGTTCCGCCCCGATTCACGAAACCGGCGCCTCTGCCCAAGGAACGCCTCGAGTCGTGGAAGGAAATCGCCGTCTACCTCAACAGAGACACGCGCACCGTGCAGCGTTGGGAGCACGACAAGGGCCTGCCGGTCCACCGGCTGCCGGGCGGCAGCAGGGCCGGGGTCTACGCGTTAAAGTCCGAACTGGACGCCTGGTGGAGCAGCCGCGGCATCCACCTGATCGAGGAACAGGGGGCGGCGCCCGCCGCGACGGCCGGTAGGAAGCGGGGCCGCCGAGGATGGGTTTGGACCACCGCGGCGCTCGGCCTGGGAGCGGTCGCCGCCGTTACGCTTTGGCGGCTTTCCGGGACGCGGTCGTCCCCGGGGCCGCTGCGAGTGGTCCCGCTCACCAGCTACTCGGGCGGGTTCATGTATCCCTCCTTTTCGCCGGACGGCAAGGAGGTAGTGTTCAGTTGGAACGGGGAGAAGCAGGACAATTACGACATCTACGTGAAGCTGATCGGGGCCGGCGAGCCGCAGCGGCTGACCAAGGACCCGGCCGTGGATGCCTGGGCCTCCTGGTCTCCGGACGGGCGTTACATCATCTTCGCCCGCTGGCGGCCGGGCCGGCCGGGAGTCCAGCTTCTGATCGTGCCCGGCCGGGGCGGAGTCGAGCGTCTATTGGGAGAGGCGCCGTATTCGGAGATCTGGCCGGTGCCCGCGGTGAGCTGGACCCCGGACAGCCGGGGGCTGATTGCGGGTGCGGAAGAGCCGCCGAGAGGGCTGTTTCTGAGTTCCGTCGAGACGGCGGAGCGGCGGCGCCTGACCACCGCGCCACCCACCTCGCGGGGCGATCACTCGCCCGTGATTTCCCCCGACGGCAAGAAGGTCGCATTCCTGCGCCACCTGGGAGCAGGGCAGGCAAACGTGTACATGCTGGACCTCAATGCGGACTACAGCGCCCGCGGCGAGCCCCGGCAGTTGACA
>JBBTDS010000757.1:0-1489 GCA_038060875.1 Acidobacteriota bacterium
TGGACGTCATCGTCACGCCGTACACGGCCGACAGCAAAGTGCTGCCGCAGGAGAGCCTGTTCGAGGCGGTCCAGAAGTACGGAGTGGGCGTGTTCGGCATCAAGCCGTTCGCCAGCAATTCGCTGTTCGCCGGCGACAGCTCGCCCGCGAGCCCGCACGCCGAGGAGGACAACCGCCGCGCGCGGCTGGCCCTCCGCTACGTGCTGCACAACCCGGCGATCGCCGCGCCGATCCCCGGGCTGATCAGCATCGCCCAGGTGGACAACGCGGCCAAGGCGGTCGCCGAGCGCCGCGAGCTTGACCTGAAGGAGACGGCCGAGCTGAAGCAGGCCACCACCGAGATGTGGGCCAGGCTGCCGGCCCACTACCAGTGGCTGAAGAACTGGGAGTACGTGTAGGGCCGGGCTCAACGCTCGAATTGCCAGACCGAGACCAGCCCGAACTCGCCGATGAGGGCAGCCTTGAATCCGCGCTTCGCCATGCGGCTTCCTATGTAGCTGAGCCAGGCGGCGCCGTCATGGTCTGTCCCAAGCCTCAGAACAAGCAGGAACCGGCTGACGGCCCGCAGCGAGCGGAAGGAGCTCAGGTCAAAGAAGGCGGTCGATAGAGCGTTGCACCGATAAGGCAACGGAATTATGTCCGGGGCCGGAAGAGGGTATGCCGCCAGGGGAGCAAGGATATACTCCCGGTGCCTTGGATCGGACAATCGCCGCGGATCCGCTGCTTCGACGAGCCCGCTGTAGACGACAACCGGCGCCGGGTTTTCTCGGGTCAGCGCGGCGATCGTCCTCAATGCTCCGCGCCAGTCTTCGCGGTGGTGGACTGGCCAGGGCGAAAAGCCCGAGATGCCGGCAGTGGACACCGCGAGAGCAAGACCGGCGATGGGCCACCTGGCCCAAGCAGGCCGCACGCATCGGATCGCGTAGCCGACCAGGAGGGCCATGCCAGGAGCAGCCGCCAGCAGATAGCGTGGCACGAAAACCTTAGTGGGAGACACCGCGGAGACGGTGAAGAGCAGCACGGCCGGAACCAGAGCAGAAAGGGCGACCAGAACGAACGAAGGAGTTGGCGCCGGGACCGGCTCCCAGGCAAAGGCCCGCGACACCAGCATCACGGCCAGCCCCCCAATGCATATGGGGATGAGGACTGGAGGCGGCAGCAGCGAGTTGACGAGATCCAGCGCCAACGGCGCGTGCGCGAACGAGAGCTTTTCCCTCTCGCCCAGCAAGACGGCGAGATGCGTTGCCAGCGGGCCCAGCAGTGCGGTCACGGCAACGGCGACGAGGGCGAACTGTTTGAGAGTGGCCGGCGTGCCGCGGGCGGCGCGCCACGCGACATACAGGAAGTGAACGAGAAAGTTGTAGGCAAGCAGGAAGTGGAAGTGCACGGTGAGGGCGGCCAGCAAGCCATAGGCCCAGGCGTGCCGCCAGCGCCCGTCATCCAACCACCGGGCCAGCGCCAGCAGCGAGCCGGTGAGCATCAAGAGCGC
>JBBTDS010000758.1:0-11581 GCA_038060875.1 Acidobacteriota bacterium
ACCTGCCCGCCCCGGATGGCCGTCCGTAGGCCTCCCGAATTGAATGCCCTAGGAGCCTTTCGTTATTCGAAGCGCCACCCTTGACGCGGTGCTGGCCAACGTCGCCAGCTCGGTGCTCCACTGCCGGCGGGAGTACGGCGGCGAGGAGGCCGCAGATCAACTCATGGCCGCGCTCGAGCACGAGGAAGACGCGGACAAGACGTGGTGAGAGAAACTGACCGACCACAGTTCACGCTGCTTCCTGAACACTCACGACCAGGCGCTTCCCAAGCGCATCGAGTGCCTCCTTGATGCGCGGCAGCTTGGTGGGGTGCCTGGGATCGAGCATGCGCCGCACCTCCTTCTCGTCGCAACCGAGTTTTCGCGCCAACTCCACATTGGCGATTCCTGCCTCTCTCATCGCAAGGTAAAGAGCGGCTTTCGCAGCCATCGGCGCTGGGACCGGAATCAGCCGCTCCCGCCGCGCCGCTCTGGACGGCTTCGGAATCTCCCGCCCATCGGCAATCCTTCCCGCGATCGCCTCTTCCAGGCAATCCGCCGCCTGCCAGAGCGCATCCTTCTCTCCCTTCCCCTGCGTGATTGCCTCCGGGACATCCCGGAACGTAACCACGACCACTGCCGCGTTGTCTCCGGGCTCGAGCTTCGCTGGATACAAGAACGTAAGCACGGTTGCCTCCTTACTCGATGTCTCGCTCGCTTAAGCCAAGCTGCTTGAGCATCTTGTGGTAGGCGCGTTTGTCGACTTCATCTTTGAGGTCGCGCACGGTTGTCATCTCCGACCCGTAATAGAGAAGTCCGTGGCTGCCCTTGCCGCGATGGGCTGCCCACCGGACTACTACGCCGCGCGCTTTGCCCAATACCTGGACGCGCCGCACAAACTCCTTGCCTCTCACCTCTCAAGTATCGGACAAAAATGTCCTACAGGCAACCGCGGTGGATCACCTCGGCGTTTTTCCGCCACTGAGCGCCTCACCGTGCCGGCACACACGGCCCGCCCGGCAAGAAATGGTGGCAATTCTGGCGATAGCGGAACCGGGCGGCGCTACTTCAACAGGCGCGTGAAAAACGCCTCCATCCGCTTCAGCGTCGGCTCGAACCACGGCGGGCGGTTGAAGAAACCGTGGCCGGCGCCTTCGGCGGTGAAGATCTCGGCGTGAACGCCAGCCGCCTGGAGCTTCTTCATCATCGCCACCGAGTGCTCGTAAGGGGTCGTCTTGTCGTCAGTGCCGTGCAGGAACAGGAAGGGCGCCGACGCCTTGCTCACGTGCGCGACCGGCGAGGCCTGGCGATACAAGTCCGGCCGCTCAGCATAGCTGAAGCCCAGGAACAGGGCGAGGGGACTGGTCGCGGGCGCCTGGGGATTTCCCCTGACGAGGCCCTCCAGGTCCAGCGCCGGGTTGAAGGGGGCCACCGCCTGCACGCGGCTGGACTGACCCGGGTTGCCGCCCTCGCCTTCCAGTTCGCGCATGGCGTGCGTGGCGCCGAGCAACGCGACCAGGTGCCCGCCGGCCGAACCGCCCGCCGCGCCGATGCGGTCGGGGCGGATGCGCCAGGCGGCGGCGTTGGCGCGCAGCCAGCGCACCGCGGCCTTGGCGTCATGCACCGCCGCGGGGTACTTGGCCTCGCCCGAGAGACGGTACTCGATGCAGGCGCCCACAAAGCCCTGGGTGGCCATGTGGGCCGCCTGGCGCCGGAAGGCGCCCTTGTTGCCGCCGCGCCATCCGCCGCCGTGGATGTAAACGACCGCGGGGAACGGACCGGCGCCGGCCTTCGGGAGAAACAGGTCCAGGTGCATCTCACGCTGACCGTAGCGGGCGTAAACCAGGTCGGTCTTCATCTCCACGCCTTCCGGCAGCCGGAAGGGCGGTTCTTGCTGCTGCGCAGCCAGCATGGCGCCGAGCAGCGGACCGAGAACAATGGCCAGTCTGGTCATGAGATCCTCAGCAGGCGCCGGGCATTCTCGTACAGGATCTTGCGGACGATCTTCGCGTCGGGCGCCAGGCGCCGGATGGCCGCCTTCGAGCGCGAGCCGTAGCAGTCCTCGCCGCTGGCGTCCGTATCCACGCAGTCGCTGCCCCACAACAGCCGGTCCTGGTGGCGGGCGAGGAATCCGCGCGCGTGGTCCTCATCGCGCAGCAGCGAGTTGAGGCCGGAGCCAGCCGAGAAGTCGCCGTAGATGTTGGCGTAGTCCGAGAGCAGCCGGTCGGTGATGCCGCCCGGCACGACCTTGGTCTTCGGGTACATCACCTTCTGGTCGTGGTCGCGGCTGATGTTACCCCACCAGGTCTGCGCGTGGCCGATGAAGTTCACCGTGGGGAACTTCTCCAGCACCTTGTAGAAGCGCTCGAAACCGGTGTTGTAATTGTTGTGCTCGAAATGCATGATCACCGGGACGCCGTGCTCGCGCGCGATCTCGGCGATGAGGTGGATGTGCCTGGAGTCGCACTCGACCGGGAACTTCTGCTCGCCGATGCCGATGGCGCCCAGCTTGAGGTACTTCTCGATCACCGGGCGGGTCTCGGCGATGTCGGGCAGTTCGTTGGCGAAGAAGTAGAACTCCTTCGGATACCGGCGGGCCAGCGCGACCACCGAGTCGTTGCCGTAGCAATCGGCCGCCAGCCCGTATTTCGATCCCGCCGGCAGCAGCACGGTCTTGGCGGCGCCCATCTTGCGCTGGTGGGCCACTAGCGCGTCATCGGCCCGGCCGCGGTAGTGCGTGTGCTGGTGGACGTCAATGTGCGGTTCGGCCGCGCCGGCCAGGCCGGCCGAGGCGGCGGCCATAAACTCGCGGCGTGTTAGGTTCTTCATGGTGTTCTTGCCTTTTCGATCGCCTCGGCCAGCGCCGGCACCACCTCGAACAGGTCGGCGGCGATGCCGTAGTCGGCCACCTCGAAGATGGGCGCGTCGGGGTCGCGGTTGATGGCCACGATCGTCTTGGCGCCCTTCATGCCGACCAGGTGCTGGATGGCGCCGGAGATGCCGACGGCGATGTAGAGCTTGGGCGCGACCGTCTGGCCGGAGCTGCCGACCTGTCGCTCCATCGGCAGCCAGCCGTTGTCGCAGACCGGCCGCGAGGCGGCCAGCTCGGCGCCCAGCGCCCGCGCCAGCCGCTCGACCACCGGCAGGTTGTCCTTCTCCTTGATGCCGCGGCCCACGGCCACAATCATCTCGGCCGCGGCCAGATCGACCGTGGCCGCCTCCTCCTGGAACGGCTCCCCCGGCTGCGTGCGGATCATGGCCGCATTCAGCTCCGGCGTGAAGCGCTCCACCGCCGCCGCCCCTGCCTCCAGCGCATCGGCGCGCCCGGCGCCCGCCTGGAGCGAGCCGAACCACGGCGGCCCGGCCGTGAAGCGCACGTCGGCGTTGAGCTTGCCCTGGAAGAGCTGGCGCACCAGCACCGGCCGTCCCTCCTCCATGCGGTATCCGATGGCGTCGCTCACCAGGACGGCGCCGAAGCGGGCGGCCAGCTTCGGCGCGAAGTCCCGCGCCTGGTAGGTGTGCGGAAACAGGACCAGCCGCGGGCCCGCGCGCCGGATCAGCGCTTCCAGCGCGGCGCAGTATCCATCGGGCGTGTAAACGCCGAGCAGCGGGTGCTCGACGGCATACACGCGGTCCAGGCTGTAGCCGGCCGCCTGCCCGGCCAGTTCCGCCACCGCGTCGCCGAGTACGGCGGCGGCCGCGGGCCAGCCGGCGTCGCGCGCGATCTGCTGGGCAACCGCCAGCGTCTCCAGCGACATGCGATGGAAGACGCCGCTCCGCTGCTCCAGGATGGCGAGTACGCTCATAACACGCGCGCCTGAAATCGCAGCCGCTCCACCAGCCGCGCCGCCACTTCCTGGGCGCTGCCGCTGAGCATCTCGGTCTGCTTGACTCGCGCCGGCGGATAGACGCGGGCGATCTCGGCGCCGGGCGCCGCGCTGACGCCGAGCTCGGCCGCGGTCAGCCGGCGAACTTCCTTCATGCGCGCCCTCTTGATGCCCATCAAAGTCGCGTAGCGCAGCTTGCTGATGCCCGATTGAATCGCCAGCAGGGCGGGCAGCGGCAGGTCCACGAGTTGGAACCAGCCCTGCTCGAGCTCGCGCTTCACGCGGATCGAGCCGTCGCGCACTTCCACCTGCATGATGATGGTGGCGTGCGGCAGACCCATCAGCTCGGCCAGCAGCACGCCGGTCTGCCCGTAGCCGAGATCGTCGGATTGCAGCCCGGTCAGCACCAGGTCCGGCTTCTCCGGCGCCAGCGCCGCCGCCATCAGCCGGGCGACGCCCAGGCTGTCGAAGGCCAGCGCATCGGCCTCTTCGATGTGGATGCCGCGGTCGGCGCCCTTCGCCAGCGCCTCGCGGACGGTCTGGGCCGCGCCGGCCGGACCCACCGTGAGCGCCACCACCTCGCCGCCGTGTTTCTCCTTTAACTGGAGGCCGGCTTCGAGCGCGTAGGCATCAGGCTCGTTGATCTCGTAAGCGAGGTCGGCCTGCTGGATCCACCGCCCGTCGCCCGCCACGCGCAGCACCGCGTCGCGCGCCGGCACCTGCTTCACCGCGACCACGATCTTCATCGCATCATCCGGTATAGCGCTTGAAGATGAGGCAGCCGTTGGTGCCGCCGAAACCGAAGGAGTTCGACAGAGCGCAGTCGATGCGCATCGGCCGCGCCTGGTTGGGCACGTAATCCAGATCGCATTCCGGGTCGGGGAACTCGTAGTTGATGGTGGGCGGGGCGAGCTGGTCGCGGATGGCCAGCACGGTGATGCCGGCTTCCAGTCCGCCGGCGCCGCCCAGCAGGTGCCCGGTCATCGACTTGGTGGAGCTGATCGCGAGCCGGTAGGCGTGCTCGCCGAAGCAGCGCTTCACGGCGATCGTCTCGACGCGGTCGCCGACGTCGGTCGAGGTGCCGTGGGCGTTGATGTAATCGATCTGGGCAGGCTCCAGCCCGGCGTCGCGCAGCGCCGCCTGCATGACGCGGCAGGCGCCGTCGCCGTCCTCGGGGGGCGCGGTGATGTGGTAGGCGTCGCCGCTCATGCCGTAACCCACCATTTCAGCAAGGATGGGCGCGCCGCGCCGCCGCGCGGTCTCTAGCTCCTCGAGGATCAGCAGTCCGGCCCCCTCGCCGACCACGAACCCGTCCCGCTGCTTGTCCCAAGGGCGGCTGGCCTTTTCCGGCGCGTCGTTGCGGGTGGACAGCGCGCGCATGGCCGCGAACCCGCCGATGCTCAGGCGGCAGATGGGCGCCTCGGCCCCGCCGCAGATCATCACGTCGGCCTCGCCGCGCTGGATGATGCGGAACGAGTCGCCGATGGCGTGGGCGCCGGTAGTGCAGGCGGTGGCGGTGGCCGAGTTCGGGCCCTTGGCGCCAACGCGGATCGAGACGTGGCCGGCGGCCAGGTTGATGATGACGGCCGGAATGAAGAAGGGCGAGATGCGCCTGGGGCCGTGCTGGAGCAGCGTCTCGAACTCGCGCTCGATCACCTCGAAGCCGCCGATCCCGCTGCCGATGTACACGCCAGCCCGCTCCGCGTTCCCGGCGTCCACCTTCAGGCCGGAGCCGGCCACGGCGAACTCGGTGGCGGCGATGGCGAACTGGATGAACCGCCCCATCTTCTTCAGCTCTTTCCGCTCGACGAAGCGTTCCGGCTCGAAGCCCTTGACCTCGCCGGCGATCCGGCAGGCGAACGCCGCGGCGTCAAAGGCGGTGATCGGCCCGATGCCGCTCCGCCCCTGGCGCAGAGCCTCCCAGGTCTGCTCAGTCCCGATGCCGGCCGGCGAGACCAGCCCGACACCTGTCACCACTACCCTGCGCGACAATGCACTGCTCCTTACGGGAAATCCGGCGCCGCCGGCGCCTCACTCCTTGCCTGTCTTGTTCGTGATGTAGTCGATGGCGTCCTTGACGGTGCTGATCTTTTCGGCGTCCTCGTCGGGAATGTCGAGGTCGAAAGCTTCTTCGAAAGCCATCACCAGCTCGACCAGATCCAGCGAATCGGCGCCGAGGTCGTCCACGAACGAAGCCGTTGGGTCCACCTGGCTCTCATCCACTCCCAACTGCTCGACAATGATCTGTTTCACCTTCGGTGCAACTTTTTCCTCAACCGACATGAATCCTCCCCACTGTGTACCGGCGGCTGCGCCATTGCGCCTTCCTCCGGCAAACGCATTGATTCTAGCCATGAATGACGGACAACCGCAACTGCCCCCAAACGGGCACGCCCAGGACTGTCCCTCCGCGGACAGCCGTGGGCGCCCCGTTTGCCTCCCATTTGAGCTATCGTTTCCTCGATGCGTCTATTCCCAGCCACGTGTATGGTGTGCCTGGCGGCCCTGGCCCAGGAGTCGCGCCAGGCCACCGGCGTGAGAGTCGGCGAAGTGACCGAGAACTCGGCGATCGTCTGGACGCGCCTGACGGCCGCGGCCGCCCGCAACAAGGACGGCATCGTGCGCCGCGGCAAGGCGGGCGAGGGCCTGCCCGAGGGCGTGCGCGTCGAGCAACTGGAGGGCGCCAGCCCCGGCGCGCCCGGCCGCGTCCGGCTGCGGTACGGCCTGCGGGAGGATCTGGGCGACGCCGAAACGACAGCCTGGATGGACGTTTCCGCGGACCGGGATTTCGCTCGCCAGTTCCGGCTGGCGGGGTTGCGCCCGGCCACCGTCTATCACTTTTCCGCCGAAACCGCCGGGCCCGGCGGGTCGCCCCGCCACGGGCCGCTGCGCGGCCGTTTCGAGACCGCGTCGCCGCCCGGCCGTTACGCGGACGTCACCTTCACCGTGGTCACCGGCCAGATGTACCGGGACCTGGATCACCCCGACGGTTTCCACATTTACGAGGCCATGGCCAGGCTGGCCCCCAAGTTCATCGTGCCCACCGGCGACAACGTCTACTATGACAGCGAAGACCCGCGCGCGACCACCGTCGCGCTGGCCCGCTATCACTGGCGCCGCATGTACAGCTACCCCCGGCACGTGGCGTTCTTTCTGAAGACGCCCGCCTACTGGGAGAAGGACGACCACGACACGCTGTTCGACGACTGCTGGCCGGCCATGAATCCGCCGCTGATGCTGCCGCTTACGTTCGCCGAGGGCCAGCGCGTTTTCCTCGAGCAGGTCCCGATGGGCGACCGGACCTGGCGCACTTACCGCTGGGGCAAGGGACTGCAAGTGTGGCTCACCGAAGGCCGCGATTTCCGGTCGCCGAACAACATGCCCGACGGACCACGGAAGACCATCTGGGGCGCGGAGCAGAAAAAGTGGCTCTACGAGACGATTCTGGCCAGCGACGCCGACTTCAAGGTGCTGGTGAGCCCCACGCCGATAGTCGGGCCGGACCGCACCAACAAGCGCGACAACCATGCCAACGCCGCTTTCTTCACCGAGGGCAACGAGTTCCGGCAATGGGTACGGAAGCACGTGCCGGACAATTTCTTCGTCGCGTGCGGCGACCGCCACTGGCAGTACCATTCGGTGCATCCGGAGACCGGAATGCACGAGTTCTCCTGCGGCCCGGCCAGCGACCAGCACGCCGGCGGCACGCCCGGCCATGATCCGCAATACCACCGCTTCCACCGCGTCAACGGCGGGTTCCTGTCGATTTCGTTCCGGCGCGCCGCCGGCAGGAGCACGATCGCCTTCCGCCACCACGACGTGAACGGCAAGGTGGTCTACGAGTACGATCGGTAAAGGAGGCGCACACTGATGCATAGCTGCCCGATGCATTCTTGTCACGGTTGCCCCGCCAAAGGCGTGAACCGCCGCCAGTTCCTGGCCGGCCTCGGGGCCCTCGGTCTCGCCGCGCCCGGGTCTGCTGGCCTTGCCTACGCGGCCCCCTGGCGCGTCAAGCGCGCCCTGGCCGCCGCGCAAGCGGCCGCTCGCCAGGCGCCCATCAAGACGCCGCTCAAGGTCCAGCCGGTGCTGACCTACACCATTTCCCAGCGCCGCGAAGCCACAAGCTGGCGGCCCTGGGGAGGTCTACTCACCGAGCAGGATGCGGCCCAGGAAAAGGAGCGCATTGGCCGCGAGCTGGCCGGCATGGCCCGCGCCGGCGACTTCCCGCTCGAGGTTCTCCCCCTCGCGGTCGCTCAGACGCTCGAGCAGGCCGCCGCCATCGCTAAAGGCGGCCACGACGCGGTGATCACTTACGCCGCCGGCGGCGCCGTCCCGGTGCTGGAGGCGCTGACCGCGCCCGGCCACTGGAACCTCATGTTCGTGCGTCACCGCTCCGGTCCCGTCTACCTGTGGTACGAGGTCGTTCACCCGCGGCTACTGCGAAAGACCGTGGACGAGTTCAGTCACCCGGCCATGGACACTCACGACATCGTGGTGGATGACCACGCCGAGATCCTCTGGCGCCTGCGCGGGCTCTACGGATTGAAGAATGCGCTCGGCAAGCGCGTCGTCGCCGTCGGCGGGCCCGGCGGCTGGGGCGCCGGCGGCAAGCAGGCCCCGGACCGCGCCCGCCAGGTCTGGAAGTTCGACATCCGCACCGTCACCTATCCCGAGCTCGGCGAGCGCATCAAGCGCGCCCGCCAGAACAGCGCGCTGGTGAAGCGCGGCCACGCCGCGGCGGAGAAATACCTCAAGCAGAAGGGCGTCGCCCTGGAGACGTCAAAACATTTCGTGCTCAATGCGTTTGTGCTGACCGAAGTCTTCCGCGACCTGCTCGACGAAGCAGGGACCGACGCCATCACCATCAACCAGTGCATGGGCACCATCATGCCCATGTCGGAGACAACCGCCTGCCTGCCGTTGAGCATTCTCAACGACGAGGGCTACATGGCCTTCTGCGAGTCGGATTTCGTGGTGATCCCGGCCGGCGTCCTGCTGCACTACATCTCCGGCCGGCCCGTCTTCTTCCACAACCCGACCTACCCGCACGACGGCCAGATCACGCTGGCCCACTGCACCGCCCCCAGGAAGATGGACGGCAAGACGCTCGAGCCGGTCCGCATCCTCACCCACTTCGAATCCGACTACGGCGCCTCGCCCAAGGTGGAGATGCGCAAAGGACAGCGGATCACCAGCCTCATCCCCGATTTCAGCGTGAAGAAGTGGACCGGCCTCCAGGCCGAGATCGTGGACAACCCCTTCCTCCACATCTGCCGCACCCAGATCGACGTCGCCATCAAGGGCAATGCGGAGCGCCTGATGGAGGAGATGCGCGGCTTCCACTGGATGAGCGCCTACGGCGACTACCTGCGCGAATCCGGCTACGCCATCCGCAAGCTGGGGGTGGACTGGCACAACCTCTCGGCCTGAGCTACAATCAGGTCAGCGGAGGTGGCCCGATGAGGTGTTTGGTCTTCCTTGCGGCGGTCGCAATCGCCGCGCCCGCGCAGACGGTGGTGGAGCATGCCGTCATTGGCGCCGCCGGCGCCAAAGCCGCTGCCGCCGCTGCCGGCGTGGGCAAAGCGGCCGGCTCGATTCTGGAGGGCGTGCGCCGGCAGCTCCAGAGCGCCGCCAAGCCCGGTGCGCAGGTGGCCGTGCCCGCCGGCATGGCGGCGGAACCGGCCCCCAAGCCCGCGCCCGCCATCGAATACGCCGATCCCGCTGGCATCACCGTCGGCCTGGAGCGCGCCGAGCTGCTCCGCAAGTTCGGCGAGCCGTCGATGAAGACGGCCGCCAGCGACGGCGCCGAAACCTGGTTCTACACCCCGCCCAACCGCGATGGGATCGTGGCCACGCTATGCGACGGCAAGGTCACGGCCGTCTCGCCCGCGCCCAAGCCAAAGCAGGAGACGGCGGCCGTCGTCATCCTGCAATAGAGCCGCAGCCGAGCAACGGTGCCCGCGGGCGCGGCATGCCTCGCCCCTACAACGGACTTGGAACGACAGGGTAGGGGTCGGGCATGCCCGACCCGGCTTGACCGGACTTGAGTTGGAGTATAATGCTAGCCGGAAGTCCGAAGGCAGTTGGGTGAAACGGAGCGGGTAGCTGCTCCGAAGGGTGAGTGCGATGGGGATTGAGCGCTGGAAGGTGTTGGTGTGCCTGGCGCTATTGGGCGTCGTGGCCTATCTGCCCTCCCTGAGCTTGCCGTTCATCTCCGACGACTACGTCCAGATCAAGCTGGGGCGGGACTTCGGCGCCGTTTCGGGCTGGCCGGCGCTGGCCGCCGATGCGCTGTACCGGTGCCGGGCGACGTCGCTGGTGCTGACCTACTGGACCGACCGGTTCTTCGGGCTCGAGCCGCTGGCCTACAACCTGAGCAGCCTGTTCCTCCATATTCTGAACACCTGGCTGGTCTTCGCGCTGGGCGGCTGGCGCGTCATCGGCTGGCGCGTGTCCGCGCTGGCGGCTGCTTTCTTCGCCGTTTACCTGGGACACTGCGGCGCGGTCATCTGGTATGCGGCGCTGCCGGAGCTGCTGGTGTTCTTCTTCTCCCTGCTCTGCCTGCTGTGCTGGATCCGGTGGCTGGAATCGGGCGCGCGGCGCTGGGGCTGGTACGCGGCCTCGCTCGCCTTGTTTCTGCTGGCGCTGGCTTCGAAGGAGTCGGCGGTGGCGGTGGTGGGCCTGCTGCTGGTGGCGATCTGGTTCGAGCGGGCCGAATGGCGGAAGCGGCTGCTGGCCGTGGTCCCGTTCGCCTGCCTGGCGGCTGTTTACTTCGCGCTGATCTACAGCGCCAGATCCAGTCACCTTTTTTTCGGCGACGGGACTTTCTCACTCAACGCGTCCTTCTGGATAGTTTTGCTGAACAGCGCCGGGCGTCTGTTCTGGTTCTCGGGCATGCTGGGCCTGCTGGCGATCCGGCTCTGGCAGGATTGGCGCTGGCGGCCGCTGCTCTGGGCGGCGGGAGCGTGGATTGTGATCACCTTTCTGCCGTACAGCTTCCTGACCTACATGCCGCGGGTGCCGAGCCGCCACACCTACTGGGCCAGCGCCGGGCTGGCCTTGGTGGTCGGCGCCGGCTTCCTGGCGTTTTACCGGCGCTTCCGCCGCTCGCGGCCGTGGGCGGTCGCCGTGGTGGCCACCCTGATCGTGGCCCACAACTGCGGCTACCTTTGGTTCAAGAAGCGGCCGCAGTACCTGGAGAGAGCCGCGCCCACCGAGGCGCTCATCGAGTTCGCCAGCAAGGTGGACGGGACGGTCTATGTCCACTGCTTCCCGTACGCGCTTGACGTGGCCGTGTATGCCGTCGAACTCCGGCTGAACAAACCAGTGCGCCACGAGGCGGCTGGATGCGGCGACAGCCCGGCCGTCTTCTGCTGGAGACCTCGCACGCCTCTGTGAACCCGCCGTGGCCGGCGGTTTTCGCCGTGGCCTTGCTGGCGTGCGGCTTGCTGGCCCAACCAGCCGAAGCTCAGGTGCTTTACGGCTCGATCATGGGGACGGTCGAAGACCAGAGCGCCGCGCTGGTTCCGAAAGCCGCCGTCACCATCACCTCCAAGGCCACCGGCCTGACACGCGAAACAACCACAGACGAGGCCGGACGCTACTCGATGTTGAACGTTGTGCCTGGCAGCTACGACTTGAAAATCGCTGCCAGCGCGGCCGTGCTGCAAACCGACAAGTCCGACGTGCGCGCCGAACTGCCCACCACGGCGATGACCAACCTTAGGGTTGGCGCAAGAATTACTTCGCATTGGAAGGAGCTATGGTGTAGTTCC
>JBBTDS010000759.1:0-13681 GCA_038060875.1 Acidobacteriota bacterium
TCGTCGAGCTCGACGCCCAGGCCGGGGCGGTCGTTCGGTCGCGCCTGGCCGCCGGAGAGCGCCAGCGGTTCGGTGAGGATCTCATCGGCATAGTAGAGCGGGCCGATGATGTCGCAGGGGAACTCGGCGGCGGTGATGCCGGGCGTGGCCATGGCCAGGTGGATCATGGCCGCGGTCCCCACTCCCAGCTCGAGGTTGCTGCCGACGGTGCAGCCGAGCATGGCGGCTTCCGCGATCACCGCCACCTTCCGCGCCGGGCCGATGCCCGCCGCCTTGCCGACATAGACGGAGAGCGCGTCGGCCGCGCCCGCTCGCACGATGGCCAGCGCATCCTGCGGGCTGTACACGCTCTCGTCGGCCACCACCGCAACGTCCACGCGGCGGCGCACCTCCGCCAGCCAATTCACGTCGCCCGGCGGGACCGGCTGCTCGGCGAAGCAGATGCCGAACTCACAGAGGCGCCGGATCATGGTCACCGCCGTCGCGGGATCCCAGGCCCCGTTGGCGTCCACGCCGAGGCGGATTTCCGGACCAACGGCTTGGCGGACGGCGCGGACGCGGGCCAGGTCCTCGGCGGGATCGATCCCCACCTTGACCTTCAAGGCGGAGAAGCCCCGCTCCACCGCCCATGACGCTATCTCGGCCGCCCGCGCCGGTTCCACGCCCGACACCGACCACTTGGTGGGGATGAACTCCCGCACCGGTCCGCCCAGCAGCCGGTACACCGGCAGACCGGTGGTCTTGCCGAGAATGTCCCACAGCGCCATCTCCAGCGCGGCCTTGGTAAACGTGTGGCCGGCGAGCGCGCCCCGCAGGCGCGCCGTCAGCATTTCGATGTCGCGAGGGTCCTGGCCGGCGAGCACCGGTTCGAGAATGGCGCCGATGAAGTGGGCGGCGGTGACCTGGTCTTCCCCGCTCCACCGCGGCGTGCAGGACACTTCGCCCAGCCCGCATATTCCCTCATCCGTATGCACTTTGACCAGCAGGAACGGCGATTCGGAATGGAAGCCTCCCTTGGCCCGAATCGCCAGTTCCGGCCGGATGGGGACGCGGACCGGAATGCACTCGACGTTGGTGATCTTCATGCGCTCACGGCGCCTCCGGATGCTGGAATCGGAACCACAGGAAGAAGCCGTAAATGGAAAGGACCGCGCCGATGAAGATCAGCCACCAGAGGCGCAGATCCTTCCAGCCGCTGTAGCGCGCCTGTAAGGCGGCCGGCAGCGGCGCATAGCGGGGACTCCAGATGATGCCCTGGGTTTTCTCCGGCGCCGGCGCCCGCGTCAGCAGAGAAGTCACAATCATCACGAGCACGCAGAAGGCCCACGATATCACCGCGCGGTGCAGGTAGTTGGCGTACGGCGCCAGCCACGGCAGCCGGAACAGGTAAAACTGCAACAAGAGGGTGAAGGAAAAACCGGCGGCGATGGTGGCCAGCGCCGCGGTTCCATTGGCCCGCCGCCACAGCAGGCCAGCGGTGAAGATGACGGCGAAGGGAGGCGCGATGTAGGCGAATCCCTCCTGGATGAGGATGAACAGCAAACTGCGCGAGGTGCTGAAGTAGAGCGCGATCAGCATGCTGAGCGCCATCACCGCCGCTCCGCTCCACTGCCCGAAGACCACCAGCGACCGCTCGCTGGCCGCCGGCCGCAGCAGGCGCTTGTAGAGGTCCATGGTGAGGATGGTCGAGGTGGAATTGATCATGGCCGACAAGTGCGACATCAGCGCGGCCGCGATGGCCGCCAGGATGAGCCCGCGCAGTCCGTGCGGCACCAGCGATTCCACCAGCAGGACGTAGGCGTGGTCGGGCCGCTCCAGGTTGGGGAACAGCTTGAAGGCGATGATGCCGGGCACCACGAACAGGAACGGCATCAAGATGTGCAGGAAGCCGGCCGTGACCACGCCCATGCGGGCGTTCCACTCGTCCTTGGCGCCCAGGCAGCGCTGCACGATGTGCTGGCTGGTGCAGTTGTACCAGATGCCGACGCTGAGAAAACTGGTGAACACGCCGGTATAGGGGAAGATCTGGTTCTTTGGCGCGAGGAATACCTGGAACTTCTGGGGAAACTCCTGCGCAAGCTGGGACAGCCCGCCCACCTTCCACAAGCCGATCACCGGCACCAGGATGCCGCCGACCAGCAGGACCACCATCTGCATGAAATCGGTCCAGGCCGCCGCCTTCAGCCCGCCGTAGATGGTATAGGCGCCGGTGAGCACGCCCAGGCAGACGACGGCCCATACGAGGTCGAACCCGAACATGCTCTCCAGCACCAGCCCGCCCGCGTACAGCGGCCCGGCGATCAGCGAAAACAGGTAGCCGATGATGCAGAACACCGCGAACAGATAACGGGCGGCGGAGTTGTAGCGGCGCTCCAGGAACTCGGGCATCGTGAAGAGCCCGGTGCGCATGTAGTACGGCAGGAAAATCCAGATGAGCAGCGTGTAGACGATCCAGGCGTTCCAGTTGAAGGCCGCGATCACGATGCCGTGGGTGTAGCCGGCGCCCACCTGGGCGACGAAGTTCTCGCTGCTGATGGCGGTGGCCACCATCGACGTGCCCACCACGTACCAGGGCAGCCGCCGGTCGCCCATGAAGTAGTCGCGAGGGTTCTTGCGCCCTTTGCGCGCCACCAGGAATCCCACCGCTACCGTCAGCACGAGGTAGGCGGCGAAGATGGCGACCTCGCCCGAGGTCATCGCGACGCGTGGGGTCTGCATGCGCTCCCGCTCAGTCCGGTCATTCCTGCGCTTCGATCCGCAGCACCCGCGGGCCTTCCCAGCGGCAGCGGCGGCAGGCCTGGGCGAACCCGGTCCAGTCGTACTTCCAGTCGCCCGGAATGCGCGCAAACAGGCTGGCGTATGCGGGCGCTCCTTCGGGCCCCTTCAGGCTCACGCCCCGGCCGTACACCAGGCAGATCTCGCCCACTGCCCGCGGCGGACTGGTGGCGTTGCCGCCCGCATCGTAGAAGTAGAGCAGCTCGCCGGGGAGCGGCAGCGTGGTGCGGTTCTGCGGCTCCACCGGTCTGGGGTTATCGACCAACTGGAACACCTCGGCCCCGGAGTACATGCCGTGAATCGCCTTGCTCTCGACGGGCAGCAGCCCCCAGATGTAGTCGCACACTTCCGGCGCCTCGTCGTCGAGCATTTCGGCGACCGCCGATTCGCCGGTCGCCGGAAAACTGAGGCGGATCTTTCTCCGCCGCGTGCTGGAAATGTCAGATGCCGGCCGCACGGCCCTCCTTCCGGCAGTCCACGGCTCCTTGCAGCCAGCCGTCCCGCCACACAAGCGCATTCATGTCGTTCAAAGAAGCCTTGTATTCCAGGCGGTGGCCGCGCGCCGCGAGGGCGCGGGTCACCTCGGCCGGGAATCCGCGCTCCAGGTAGAGCACATCCGGCAGCCACTGATGATGAATGCGCGGCGCATTCACCGCGTCCTGCGGGTTCCATCCGAACTCCACCAGGTACAACAAAGCCTGCGCCACCGCGGTGACGATGGTGGGCCCGCCGGGAGTTCCCAACACCGCTTCCGCCCGCCCGTCGCGGCACACGATGGTCGGCGTCATCGACGAGGCCGGCCGCTTTCCCGGGGCGATGGCATTGGCCTCGCCCTGGACCAGGCCATACTGATTCGGCGTGCCGGGCCGAACGGCGAAATTGTCCATGTTGTTGTTCAGCAGGAATCCCAGCCCGGGCACGGTCACTCCGCTCCCATACATACCGTTCAGCGTGAACGTCAGCGCCACGGCGTTCCCGTGACAATCCAGGATCGAAAGATGCGTCGTGCAGGAGGTCTCCGCTCGGAGGACGCCGGCCGCGAGCGCGGCGCTGGGGGTGGCCCGGTCCGGGTTGATCGACTGCCGCAAGCGCGCGACGTGCACCGGGTCGAGCAGGTCTTCGCCCGCTGCCGCCGCCCGGTCGGCAAAGCTGCGCCGCATCGCCTCAGCCAGGAAATGCAGGAAAGAGGCCGACCCCGGGCCGTCCTCCGCGAACGGCGTGTCTTCGAGAATGGCGAGCATTTCGAGCAACCCGAGGCCGCCGGCGCTGGAGGGCGGCATGGTCCACACCTCGCGGCCCCGATAAGAACGCACGAGCGGCGCGCGCTCGGCGCAGGTGTAGGATTTCAGGTCCGACTTACGGATCGCGCCCCCATGCTCGGCCACAGCGCGAGCCAACCGCTCCGCCGTCTCTCCCCGGTAGAACTCGTCGTCGCCGTTGCGCGCGATGCGTCCGAGCGTGGCGGCGAGTTCCGGCTGCCGCAGAATCTCGCCCGCCTCAAAGCGCCGCCCCTCGCGCAGAAGGATGCGGCGAGACTCCGCGTCGCGATCGAGCGCGCTCGCGCCGGCCAGCATTTGCGATCGCAGGTAACTCACCGCGTGCCCTTCTTCGGCCAGCGCGATGGCGGGCGCGAGCAGGCGTGGCCAGGGCAGCGATCCGGCCCGGCGGTGGGCCTCGGCCAGGCCCTTGACCGTTCCCGGCGTGGCGGCGGCGAGCCAGCCCGCGATGCTCGCGTCCGGCGCCAATCCGGCGAACATGTCGCGCGAGGCGGCTTCGGGCGCCTGCTCGCGAAAATCCAGGCAGAGCATGCGCCCGCCGGCGAAGCGGGCGAGCAGATGACCGCCTCCTCCCAATCCGCACATGCCCGGCTGCGTGACCGAGAGCGCGAAGGCGGCGGCGACCGCGGCATCGATCACGTTGCCGCCTTCGCCGAGCACGGCCACGGCGGCGCCGGTCGCGTGCGCGTCGGCAGTGGCCGCCATCGCGCGCCGGCTGTGGACGGGTAAGGCGCCCCAGTGCTCGAATTTCTTAACCTCTCCAGTAATCGTCATGACCGTTTGCCGTGTCCAGTGACGCACCGCCGTTGCGCGCAGCGCCTAGCCGCGGCTGGTAGCCGCACCGAACTCCAGTTCTCCGGCGGCGAACGCCGTGACCAGACCGCAGACCGCCTCCACGGCGGCCTCCAGGAACCGCGCCCCTTTCTCCGCCGAGGCGTGGCTCGGCTGGCCAAGCGTTCCGGTGGCGGAAAGCTCGTCGAAGTTGCGGACCATGTAGTACGGCTGCGGGCGCTGCATGTCGAGCAGCCGGTAGCCGGTTTCTCCGAGCGTGCCGTCGTCGGTCGCCCGCGCCAGGTTCACCTGGTCCGGGTCGAGCGCCAGCATGATCGAGGTTTCCATCTCGCACGCGTGGCCCATTCCCCCTGGGGCGGAAGTGCGGATGCGGCTGAAGGCCTCCGCGGCCAGCGTCCAGTAGGAGGCGAGCGCGACACGCAACCCGGGCATTTCCGTCTTGAGCGCGCCCATCGCGGCGCGGCACGGCACGTCGTTGCCGCCGTGCCCGTTGAGCAGCAGGATGCGGCGGAATCCCATGGCCGCGAGCGACCGGCACACGCCGCCGATGAGTTCCATGTACGCCGCCATGTCGAGACTTACGCAGCCGAAGCGCGCGTGATGCGGCGAGTGGCCGATAGGCTGCGCCGGCAGCAGTACGACCTCCTCGGGCAAGCGCTGCTCCACCCGCCGGGCGATCTCCGAGATGATCGCCGTGTCCGTCCACAACGGCAAGTGCGGGCCGTGCTGTTCGAGCGACCCGAGCGGCGCCACGCACACTCGGGAACGCGCCGCTTCGATTTCGGGCCACGCCAATTGCGCGAGAATCATGGTCTGTTCAGGGATGATAGCATTACGAAGATGACCATTCATTTCGTGGTTCACGATGAAGGCGACTCGGTCGGTGTGGTGGTCGTCGAAGGCGTCAAGGCGGGTAACACGCTCACTGGCTGGATTATGGACCAGGACAAGATCATCACCATGCAGGCCCTCGCGGACATCCCGATCGGCCACAAACTGGCAATCAAACCGTTGGCGGCGAGCGATACCGTCATCAAGTATGGCGTGGACATCGGGCGCGCGATCAGCCCGATTCCGGCGGGCGCACACCTGCATGTGCACAACGTGAAGACGAAGCGGTGGTAGGACGAAGGAACAATACTTTGGCCATGGATCTGAGCAAGGCGAGTTTCCGGGGCTACCGGCGGGAGAACGGCCGCGCCGGAGTCCGCAATCACGTCATCATTCTGCCCCTGGACGACCTCTCCAACGCGGCCGCCGAAGCGGTCGCGCACAACATCAAGGGCGCCATGGCGCTGCCCCATCCCTATGGGCGCCTACAGTTCGGGGCTGACCTGGACCTGCATTTCCGGACCCTGATCGGCACGGGGGCCAATCCGAATGTGGCCGCGGTGGTGGTCATCGGCATCGAGGAGGTGTGGACCCAGCGGGTGGTGGACGGCATCGCCAGCACCGGCAAGCCGGTGGCCGGCTTCGGCATCGAGCTGCACGGCGATCACGACACCATCATGCGAGCCTCGCGGCAGGCGAAAGAGTACGTGCAGTGGGCGTCCGCGCTCGCTCGGAAGGAATGCCCGCTGCGGGACCTCTGGGTGTCCACCAAGTGCGGGGAATCGGACACGACGTCGGGCATCGCCTCGAACCCGACCGCGGGCAACGCTTTCGACAAGCTGTACGATCACGGCGTGACCCTGGTCTTTGGCGAGACCACCGAGATCACCGGCGGCGAGCAGCTTGTGGCGAAGCGCTGCCGCACGCCCGAGGTCGCCGCTCAATTCATGGCGATGTTCGATCGCTATCAAGAGGTGATCAATCGCCACAAGGTGGACGATCTGTCCGATTCGCAGCCCACCAAGGGCAACATCGCCGGCGGCCTCACCACCATCGAGGAGAAGGCGCTGGGCAACATTCAGAAGATCGGCAGGAAGTGCCTGGTGGACGGCGTGCTCGACAAGGGCGAAGCGCCCACGGGGCCCGGCTTGTGGTTTATGGACTCCTCTTCGGCGGCCGCCGAGATGGTGACGCTCTGCGCGGCGGCGGGATTCGTGGTGCACTTCTTCCCCACCGGCCAGGGGAACGTGATCGGCAACCCGATTTTGCCGGTGATCAAGCTCTCCGCAAACCCGCGCACGGTGCGCACGATGCGGGAGCACATCGACGTGGACGTTTCGGGGCTGCTGCGCCGCGAGATCACTCTCGACCAGGCCGGCGACCTGCTGCTCGAGATGATGTTCAAGACGTGCAACGGCCGCCTGACCAGCGCCGAGGTCCTGGGTCACCGGGAGTTTGTGCTCACCCGGCTTTACGAGAGCGCCTGAGGCCTACACGCCCGCCGCCCAGACGTCGCCGCTGGCGCGGAGCCGGCCATCGCTCAACCGCTCGGCCGCGTTGGCGTAGAGGGTGGACTTCGGCATGGGGTTGACCGCATGTCCCATCGCCCGCAGCTTCTCGACGATGGCGGCGCTGAGGGAATCGGTCACCTCCAGCGGCTCCTGCATCTCCACGTGCAGCCGCGGCGCGGTCACGGCCTGGCGGCCGGTCCAGCCGTAATCGGCCAGGCGCTGAGAGATCTGCGCCACCACGCTCAGAATGCGCCGCCCGCCTCGCATCCCGCAGGCCACGTCCCGGCCCGGCATCCGCAGGATGGTGGGGCAGACGTTGTTGAGCGGGCGCTTGCGCGGGGCCACCGAATTCGGCCGGCCGGGCCGCGGGTCGAAGCGGCACATCCCGTGCCCGAGGATGATGCCGGTGCCGGGGACGGTGAGGCAGCTCCCGAACCAGCCGCCGTTGGAGATCGTGATGGCCACGAGGTTACCCTCGGAGTCGGCCGCCGACAGGTGCACGGTGCCTGGCGAGGGTGCGGCAGCGGGGGCGGGCAGCCGGTCCACGGAATCCGGAAACGCGCGCAGCGTCTCCACGCGGCCGGCGGCGTAGTCTTTGCTGAGGAAGCGCTCGACCGGCACCGGCGCCTGGTCGGGGTCGGCCAGGTAGAGCAGCCGGTCGCGCCAGGCCAGCTTGAAGATCTCGACCAGACGGTGCCAGTGGCGGGGGTCGTCTTCCCCGAGCGGCTCGAAGCGCTCCAGCATGTGGAGGATCTCGAGCACGGTGAGACCGCCGCTGGCCAGCGGCGCGGCCGCGATCCTGGCGCCGCGGTACGTTGTCTCGTAAGGGGCGGTGACGCGGGGCTGGAAGGCGGCCAGGTCGGCGCGCGACAGCAGGCCGCCGGCGGCGGCTACGAAGTCGGCCACCCGCCGCGCCAGTTCGCCTTCGTACAGATCGCGCCAGCCCGCGGCAGCCAGGCGCGCCAGCGTCTTCTCCATGTCCGGCCGCCGCCACTTGTCCTGGCGGCGCGGAACGCGACCGTCGGGCATCAAGTGACGCACCGTCGGCTCGTACTTGCGGATGTTGGCCTCACGGGCCTGGATGGCATCGGCGACGCCGCCGTACTCGAAGCCGCGCTCCAGCAGTTCCCGCGCCGGGGCCAGGATGGCGGGCCATTTCGCGCGTCCCCAGCGCTCCCAGAGCACGCCGATGCCGGCCAGCGTGCCGGGCACGCTCACGGCCAGCGGGCCGTAGACGTTGGCGTTGTCGCGCACCGAGCAGCCATATTCGTTCTCGTTGATGCCGCGCGGGCCAGCGGCCAGCGGCAGCACCTGGAACATGCCGGCGCGAGCGGCGGCGGGCGCCACCGAGTTGGCGTCGATGGCCCGCACCCGGCCCGTCGAGCCTTCCAGCGCTACGGCGCAGGCGACGTACCCGCCCAGGTCCACCATCTGCGGCTCGAGCATGCAGGCGGCGATCGCGGCGGCCGCCGCGGCGTCGAAGGCGTTGCCGCCCTGCTGGAAAAGCCGCGCCCCGGCGCGCGCCGCCTCCGGCGCCTCGGTGGCGATCACGCCCCGCGTGCCCAGCACCTCGGGACCTTCCGCAATGGCGGGCGCCGCCGCGAGCCGGGAAGCCACCGCCAGCGAGCCGGCCAGAAACTCACGCCGCGAGGAGAGCAAGGTGCCAGTCATGGGACCTTCCAGCATTCCTCCGCCGGACGAGCCGCGTCAACTCTGGCCGGCCGGTGGGCTTTCCTCTCCAAGAAACGAGCTATCATTGCCATAGATGAGCCTGACGACGGTCTCACAATCCGCCATTGAGGAGATGGTTCGGCGTATTGCCGAGCGCTTCTCGCCCGACCGCATCATTCTTTTTGGATCGCACGCCCGTGGCGATGCCCACGAGGATAGCGACGTCGACCTACTTGTGCTGTTTTCGGAGGTGGATAACCCCCGCGAACGGGCGGCTGAGTTGTATGCGGCTCTGATCGGCTGTTCCCCACTGCCGAAGGACATTGTGGTCTCGACGACCGCCCGGTTCGAGCGGTACCGAAACGTCGTTAACACCGTGTATTGGCCGGCCGCTCGCGAGGGCAAGGTCCTGTATGCGCGTGCCGCCTGAGGTCCTTGAGATCCTCGGTCAGTGGGTGCGAAAGGCGGAGCATGATCTGGAGGCGGCCAGACGAATCATGGCTGTTGACGAGGGCTGCCCATACGACACGGCCTGCTTTCACTGCCAACAGGCGGTTGAGAAGTACCTGAAGGCGTTTCTCACGCTCCTCGGCATCCAGGCTCCCCGCACTCACGACCTGGACAAGCTGGCGGCGCTGGTTCCTACCGAGAGGCAGCTATCCTTATCGGTGACCACGCTGGTCGCGATGAATCCCTACGCGGTCGACATCCGCTATGCGGACGATTGGCGGGAGCCTCAGCGCGACGATGCCATTCGATGCCTTGAGGTAGCGGAGGCGGTCCGCAAAGAAGTCCGTAGTCAGCTCCCTGACGAAGCCCTCGCCTGAAGGGCTATCACGACAGTTCGGTCCCCAGACAGATCTGCCTCCAAGATCGCTGATGGCCAGCGTTCTGATATGGGACCTTCCAGCATTCCTCCGCCGGACGAGCCGCGTCAACTCCGGCCGGCAGATGCTCGGCTGCACGGGGCAGGGCAAATCCACCCTGCGCATACACAGCGGTTATTCCATGACATCAAGGTGTGGCATAGGCCCCGGTTGATGTCGCTCCTTCGGCTGGGCCGTCTCTCCGGTCACACAGTCTCACCCAACACCGGCCCTTGGGGGTGCCCGGAAAACCGGCTTACCACCGCCCGAATCCGACTGCCGGCGGGCTGACTGGGGTCGGTCGTTGCTCACTTCTGAACGGTGAGGAAAGCGTTATCCTGACTCCGGAATCCGCCAACCTCGGCCACCACAGGCAAGTCACCGTTCGGAGCCGCCTCCGGAACTCTGACAGCAATCTGGTACAGCCCAGCCGAACCGGGACTGAGGGCACCACCGAGGTATTCGGCGGTCAGGCCCCCGATCGTTACCCTCACCGGCTCTACGAGTGTCGTGGGCTTGTCTACCGTCTGGCCAGCAGGAATCTGGGGACTTGTCAGGCCAAAACCCGTTCCCCACAGGATGATCACATCCCCCGGCTTGGCGGCGGTTGTGTTCACGCCCGCGAAGGTCCCTGGCTTCACGCGCCAGTTGAAACTGGGATCGGTGGCCACCACATACTTGCCAATCCACAGGAAGAAACCGGGCGAGAACTTCTGCAACCGGGCCATCACAGGATCGCTTCTGACGCCGTTCACCACTACTTCCACAGGAACATCGCCCAGGCTCTCGTCCGAAGGGGCCTGGACATTGATCTGTTCTGGGCTGATGAAGTAGACGTAGGCCGGTTTGCCATTCACGTTCACACTCACGCCGTCGAGTTGGGTGGGAAGCCTCCCATTCACGATTTCCTCGGGCCGCCAGATCCGGGTGGTGGACCCGAAATTCCTGCCCCTTATGGTGCCCCAGCTTCCCTGGGAAATGCCTGGCTGGAAGCTGGCACCGTTGACCACACCGTTTTGAGCAATTGAAGGCCGGTTGTCAGTTGCTCCGGACTGGGTCACCGTGAAGGTCTGCCCGGCGATTGTCAGTGTGCCTGTTCGGGAAGTAGTCGCCGGGTTTGCCGCGACGGAATAGCCGACCGTCCCACTGCCTGTGCCACTCGCACCTGAGGTGACCGTGATCCATGATGCATTGCTGACCGCCGACCAGGCGCAGCCGGAGGCAGTTGTGACAGTGACCGTGCCCGTTCCTGGTGAGGAAGACAAGGTGCGACTTGTTGGGTTCAGTGAGAACGTACACGCCTGGGGACCGGATAGTTGAACAGTGAACACCTTGCTGACAGCAAACCGCTCGCCGTAGGAGAGGCTGCCGAGGTCTGCTCGCAGGCCGAAACTGCCGCTCCCACCCGGAGATGTGACGCTAAAAGTCCGTGACACGCTTCCTTGAGGCCCGACCGTTCCAAATGCTTGCGACGTTCCGGCAGTACCGCCCACAACGGCTAGAGATCCAGTCAAATCAAACGCTTCAAGGTCTCCTGTGTTCGAGGCCGTGCAAGTGACGGAAAAACTCGTGTTTGGGGGAACGGGCGACGGACCTGAGCAGGCAACGTCGAGCACCGGACCCGTTGCCAAAGAGAACCCAGGACTGGACACGGCGAGCGCGAAGGGCTCGGTAAAACCTCTTCCGGCATCACCCGCTCTAACCTTGAAGACGACGTTGCCCGCCCCCGCTTTCGCACCGACCTGCTCGACGTTCTGAGGCCTCAAGGTAGACTCAGCGATCAGCGTGTTGGTCTCGCGCTTGTAGAGGTGTAGATCGAGGTTCCGCAGGAACGTGGTGGCGCCGCTGACAAAGCGGTTCCATACGAGGGTGGCCGACAAATTTTCCGAGCTAGAAGCAGTGCCCCGATAGAGCCGAAAGGACCCTGCGACCGTGCCCAGCGCGCCGCCGGAGATGACGTTCCGGGCCTGTGCCAGGGCTCTGTTCAGATTCGCGTAGCCCCAGCCGCTATCCGGCTGCCAACCAAAGTTGTCGGTTGTGTTGATCAGGAGAGCTTTTATGCTCATGCGCTCACGTAGCCCAAGGTGGCGCAGCAGCGCGGCGGCTCCGGCGATGTGGGGGGCGGCCATGCTTGTGCCGCTCATCCTTACGAACCCGTTTGAGAGGTAGTCAGTGGAATAGATGTTCGTGCCTGGTGCTGCAATATCCGGTTTGAATCGGCCCCCCATTGTCGAGCCTCGGCTGCTGGACTGTGAGATGATGTCGTCCGATCGGCTCACAGTCCCGCGGGTATCCCAATTGGCGACGGAGATGATGTTGTAGGCAGTGCCTGGCGTCGTTACCTTACGTTCCGTGGGACCCCTGTTGCCAGCCGAGTTCACCCAAAGCAGGTCGCTGTAAGTATCGACGTACTCGTCGATCTTCCTTGAGAAGAAGTCGTCGTCCTCGATTGCCGGTCCGCCATTGCTATTGTTCACAATTCCCGCGAAGGTCTCTGCGAGCACTGCTTCTGTGGCAAGGAGCATGTCGTCTGTAAAGCTCTCCCCTGCACCGCAGCTTACTTTGGCATTGTAGATCGTCGTCAGACCTTTCGCGACTCCCAGGAACTGTGGGAACTGTTGTGTCCCTTGGCTAGCGATGATTCCGGCCACATGTGTCCCGTGACCGTTGAAGTCGAGCGTGGAATCCCGCTCCTGCGGGGAGCAGGCGGGGTTGTTAGCGACGAATGTCTTACCGAGCACCTTCCCGGCAAATGCCGGGTGGCCTGCGTAGACACCTGAGTCAAGCACGGCGACAGACTCCCCCACTCCGGCAAATCCGGCGTTCCAGAAGGCCGGTGCCCCCAGTGCTGGCACACTGATGTCAAGCTCCAACTCATGCTTTTCGATTGCTGCCACTTCTTGGATTCGAGGATCTCCCTCAAGAACCGCAAGCGCCGAGGAGGGGATGTCCGCGCGGAGCATGTTCGTGAAGACATAGCGGCCAATCCGAGTGGCCCCCAGGCTTTTCAGATGTTCCTCCATCGCATCCTGCTGGGGCCGAATGCGGGCCTGGGTTTCCTTTGCCGCTTGCTGTCTCGTCTCGACAATTACTGCATCGAAGTCCTCGCGCACCTGTGCCAGGTGACGCGCATCTGGGAATGGCTTTCGCACGGTCTCGTCGTACCGGCCTTCTGCAATCTCCAGGCGCAAGCGGTTTGCCCCTTCAATCCTCCTATAGATCTCCCGCTGTGGCTGATCACTGAGGACAACGAACACGGAGAGCGTCTGTTCCCGTGTTGCGCGTTCGCGAAGTGTCTGGCTGACCTTTGGAGCGGTTGAGTACCGCAGGGTCGTGCCGTCCTCGGCCAACGGCTTCGCATCCATGAAGATACGCTGTCGCAGTTCTGGAACGGGCTGACCCGTCGTGGCAAGAGGAAGCAGACAGGCCGACATTATCGACGCCTGAAGTATCAGGTTCGAGAGCTTCACAGCAGCCTCCTTCCGTGGGCTTTAGCGTTTGAAGCACGTGTCTGAGGCGCCCGATCAGTTCTTGGCAGCTATCCACCGATGCTCCACGCCATGCGCGAAGTATACCCGACCGCCACCAGCACCCACAAGAGGCCGATTTGGGTCGCCTAAAATCTAACCGAAAGGGACTCGGTTGGGTCACGAAAGAATGTAACCGAAATGGGCGTGGGCATGAGGCACAAAAAGCGGCGCGAGCCGGGAAGCCGCCGCCAGCGAGCCGGCCAGAAACTCACGCCGCGAGGAGAGCAAGGTGCCAGTCATGGGACCTTCCAGCATTCCTCCGCCGGACGAGCCGCGTCAACTCTGGCCGCGCGTTAGTCCGCCAAATCGGCGAGCAGCGTCACATAGGCCGCCACCCCAGGCGATTTGCGCACCACCCTCGGCAGTTCCTCGTCGGCCGTGACCAGCGGAACATCGCGCCGGACGGCGAGCGCGAGGTACAAGCAGTC
>JBBTDS010000760.1:0-12607 GCA_038060875.1 Acidobacteriota bacterium
TTTTCTTGGCCATTCGACGCGCCTCGATCCCCGCCCGCCCTCAGCGCGGAAAATCGTCGTCCTCGTCGTCATCGTCTTCGTCGTACGGTGCTCCCTCCGCCATGGCCAGGGCTTCAGAGGCGGCCTCGGCGATTTCCTCGTCGTCAGAGTCGGCCAGGTCAACGAGGATCACCCCTGCCTCCAGCGGGCGCATGCTGGCCACGGCGTCGATGGCGGCCAGCAGCAGGGGCTTGTCGGTATCCCCTGAAGCGACGAGTGCGGTGACGTGCGGCCAGGCCGCATCCAGCGCCCAGTTACCAGCCGCGCAAACCGCCTCGTAGTGAATGTCAGGGTTCCCGCTCTTCAACGCTTCGAGTATCTGCTTGTTGAAACCGCGAACGTATCGCATGGAGAAGACCGCGGTCAGCTTCCAATCTTCGTCGTCGCTGGAATAGGCGGCGCGAATCGCCTCCCGGTGCCAGTCCTGCGGGGCGCGCACCGATGCCTCCAGGATTCGCCGCCGCACTTCTTTGGGAACATCGGCATCCATGTAGAGCTTGCGGAGCGACTTCTGGATCTTGCGGAACGTCGTCTCGGTGATCGGTACGTCATATAGCTCCTCGAAGCCGTCCATGTCCGCCTGCTCGAGGACCGGACCCAGAGAGATTGCCGCCTTGGCGCGCAGTTGCTCCGGCTCATCACGACTGCGCACGATTGACAGCAAGACGTCCACTCCCTCGTCGTCGATAACGGTCATCTCGCCCGCCAGTTCCGCAGCGACAAGGCGGTCAGATGCACGGGCCCGGACGTCGCGGAGAATCTCACGCAACGTCTGACCGGCGCTTTCCGGCCACTCCCAAGGAGGCGTGTTTTGTAAGATCTTCAGGTCCATATGACATCCAACGGTCAATTGTACCGCTTGGCCAGGGGGGCGCCCGTGATAGACTGACGAACCTTGACCAGCGCGCCACGCACCCCGCCGCCCGATCGCCCCATCGGCCTGCTCCACGCCACCGCGATGGTGGTCGGCATCATCATCGGCGCTTCCATCTTCGTTCAGCCCTCCGAAGTCAACCGCCACGTACCCAGCGTGTCCGGGGTACTCCTGGTCTGGCTTGTCGCCGGACTCCTGAGTCTTGCCGGCGCGCTGGTCTGCGCCGATCTCTCTTCGGCCTTTCCCCGCACTGGCGGCGTGTACGTCTTCCTGAAGGAAACGCTGTCGCCCGGCTGCGGCTTTTTGTGGGGATGGGCGATGTTCTGGAGCGTGCACTCCGGCATCATCGCGGCCATGGCGGTCATCTTCGGGCGCTACGCGGCCTATTTCTTCGCCCTCGACGAGCGCGGAATCCGCCTCACCGCGATCGCCGGCATCCTGCTGCTGTCGTCGGTTAATTACGTGGGCGTGCGGCCGGGCAGCATATTGCAGACCGTCGTCACCGCGGCCAAGCTGCTGGCGCTGCTCCTGATCCTCGGGGTGGTGTTCGTCTCCGGCTCTTCGGCCGCGCCCGCGGCGGCCGCTTCAGCCCCTCCGGCGGCCGGCCTGCGTGAATTCGTGCTGGCGGTCAGCGCCGCGCTGTTCACCTTCGGCGGCTGGCACATGGTCACCTACGCGGCCGGCGAGACCCGCAACCCGGAAAAGACCATCCCGAGAGCGCTGCTGATCGGCACGCTCGCGGTGACCGCCTGTTACATTGCGCTGAACGCCGCCTATCTGTACCTGCTCCCGCTGGAGCGGGTGATTTCCTCGACCCGCGTGGCCGCCGATGCCGCCGAGGCGCTCGCCGGGCCGCGCGGCGCGGCTGCCGTCTCGGCGCTGGTGATCCTCTCTTCGCTCGGCGTTCTCAACGGCGTCATTCTCGCCGGACCGCGCATGTATTTCGCCATGGCCCAGGAAGGCCTGGCCTTTCGCTGGATGGGCGCGCTTCACCCCCGGTTCCGCACGCCTCACCTCGCGTTGATGGCCCAGGCGGCATGGGCGTCCTTGCTGGTTGCCACCGGCACCTACCGCGAGCTGTTCACGCGAGTGATTTACACCGAGTGGCTCTTCTTCGCGCTGATGACAGCCGGCCTGCTCCGGCTGCGCCGGCGCAGCCTGTACACACCGGTCTACCTCCTGTTCGTTGTCGCCTCCGTCACCGTGGCGGCGTGCCAGATCGCCGCCGACCCCTGGCACGCCGCTTCCGGGCTGTTGCTGGTCGTGCTAGGATTGCCTGCGTACCTTCTCTGGGTTCGTAGAGGCGCTCATGCCAATCATTGACTTCCACAACCACTACTACCCGCCGGCGTACCTGGAGGCGCTGCGCTTGGGTCCGAGCGCGGTCCGGGTGCAGATCGACCGGGACGGAAATCCGCGCCTGCACTACCCCGGCGACTACAACATCGCGGTGCCGGGCCATCGCGATATCGACTACCGGGAGCGCGTGCTCGTCGAGCACGGCGTCGATACCCAGGTGCTGACGCTGACCACGCCGGGCACCCACGTCGAGAGCCCGCCCACTGCCGCCCGGCTGGCCAGCCTGGTCAACGATGCGTTCGCATCCGCGGCCGAAAGCAAGCGCGGCCGCTTCACCGCCTTGGCCACCCTGCCCCTCAATGATCCGGGCGCGTCGGCGAGAGAGCTTCAGCGCGCCTGCCGCTCACTCGGCTTCCGCGGGGCGATGCTGTTCAGCAACGTGAACGGCCTGGCGCTGAGCGACCAGCGCTTCTGGCCGTTATACGAAGCCGCCGACGAGCTGGGCGCGGTGCTGTACATTCATCCCACCAGCCCGGTTGGCGTGGAGGCGATGGCCGATTACCGGCTCATGCCGCTGGTCGGCTTCCTGTTTGACACCACCCTGGCCGCCGCCAAGCTGGTCTTCAGCGGGGTGGCGGAGCGTTTCCCGCGTATCCAGTGGGTCCTGTGCCACCTCGGCGGGGCGATCCCGTATCTTGCCGAACGGCTGGACCGCGGCTTTGAAGCCTTCCGCGAGTGCCGCGCTCACATCCCCCGCCCCCCGAGCGAGTACCTGAAGCGGTTCTACTACGACGCGGTGAATTTCGATCCGCGCGCTCTGGAACTGGCCATCGGCTTCGCCGGCGTGGACCACGTCCTGGCCGGCAGCGACTACCCTCATCAAATCGGCAGCATCCCGCGGATGCTCGCGTCGATTCGCAGCCTCGGCGTCTCCGAGCACGATAAGGCCGCCATCCTCGGGGGCAACGCGTCGCGGCTGTTGAATCTGCCGCCTCTCGGTTACTGAGCCAACGGCTCCACGTAGACGATCTCGCTGCTCCACATGGTGGGCAGATCGACGCGCACGCCCTGCACGATGAGCTGCTCGCCGGTGAGGGTGAGCATGCGCCGGCTGTCCTGGAAGCGCACCAGGTAGTTCTGCTCCGGCTTGAGGCCGCGCAGGCGCAGCACGCGCGAGTTGCCGTTCACCTCGCCCCGCGTGACCACGGCCACCGCGGTGTCGGTCGCCTCGTTGTAACTCTGCAAGGCGTCTACGTTGGTCGCGGTCGGCCGCCCCGTCAGGCGAAACACCTTGCCGTCGCGAACCGAGCTCCGCATTGCTTTATAAGCGGCGATCTCGGAAGTGGCCAGCTCCAGGTCCTCCGGCCGCATCTGGACCAGCCGGTTCATGAGAATCCAGGGGCCGCCAAACATGAAGCTGCGGGTAATGTAACTGCCCAGCTCCTCGTCGGGCATGTAACGGTCGGCATAGCGCGGCGGGAAGGGGTAGAGGGCGCCGTAAACCGCCTGGCGGGTGGTCAGCGGACCGGAGTCGTCGGCGGCGATCGAGGTGACGTAATACTTCACCATGTTGAAGGTCATCATGTTGCCGCCGCTCTCGCAGTTCTCCCAAAGCACCTGCGGCCGGCGCCGCTGGAGCTCGGCGACCACCGCGTTGAGGCCGTCCACCGCGTTGGAGTAGTTGCTGTCGAGCGGGTCGTGGGTGTGGGTCGTCTTGGTGCAGCGCTTCACCATGTTCTCGCCGTCCTGGAGGATCCAATCGACGTTGTACTCGTCGATCATGCGGACCGCCTCCTCGATCAGCCACTGTTTGACGGGCTGGTGAGAGAGGCACAGCGAGAGCGCCTCGAAGTAGCCGTAGCTCTCCGAGGAAGTCCAGTCCGGGTTGGCGCGCAGCACCGGCGAGGTGGCGGCGGCCTCGGCCACGGCGAAGTGGAGGCCGAACTTCATCCCCAGCGAGTGCACGTAATCGGAGAGAGCGCGCAGGCCGCTGGGGAATTTTCTCGGGTGAGCGCGCCAGTCGCCGATCTGCCGCGCCCAGCCCAGGTCGATGATGAACAGCTCGACGCCGATCTCGGCGGCCAGCTCGGCGTTGCGCCGGAGCGTAATCTCGTCCAGGTTGGTCTGGTATTTCCAGGAGTCCCAGACCACCCAGGGGAAGTTCCCGTCGGGCAGCGGTTTGGCCAGCGCCGCCTCTGCGAAGCGCTGGGTGCGGTAGCCGGCCTCGTCCCAGTCGCCGCGGAACAGGCCCAGGAACGCGCCCGGCACCAGGAAGTCCTGGTTCATCTCCAGCGGGCGGTTCAGCTCGAGAATTGAAGCGGCCAGATGAAGGGCGCCCTCGTTGCGACGCTGGCGGACGGAGGCGCTGGCGCGGCCGTCGAATTCCCAGCCGGCGATCAGCCCGTTATCGGCCTGGTCGCGCACCGCCAGCCAGCCGCAGTGCTGGCCGTAAGCGCCCGAAAGCACGCTCGCCGCCCCGCTCTGCGGGTTCAGCGTGTTGGCCAGCGGCTCGAAATTCCCCAGCTTGCCGTACTGGACCCACTGGTTGATGCGGAGTGTGCGGAAGGTCCTCTCCTGCTCGGCGAACGACCAGGGAAGCATGTCCGCCGCGCGCACCCGAACGGTGGCGGGCCGCAGGTTGCGGAAGCGCGTCCGGTAGCGCAGCACCGGCTGGTTCTCGTACATCTCCAGTTCCAGCGTGAGCTGGCCCAGGCCGCCCAGGTCGCGCAGCACAATGGTGCGGCGGTAACCGCGGCGGGCGATGGCCTGCGCTCGGTGGCTCACCAACCGGAAGTGCGTCCTGGCGTCAATCAGGGCTTCGTCCACCTGGAACCGGAAGGGGGCCACCGCCGTCCCTTCCGGCGGCGTCCAGGCCTGGCCGTTGCGGAGATCCACCAGCCGCTGCCATTCAAAGGTGTCCGACGGCGTGAGCTGGAAGACCGCTTCGATGACGCCGTTGCGGACCGTCCAGATGCGGTGCTCGGGATCGTAGCCGAGATGGAACTGGGCTGAAGCCGCCGCCGCGAAACAGGCCGCGAGCGCGCACAGCGTGAAGTGGCGAGGCGGCCTCAAGCGCGGTGACCTGGGGGTTTGCAATGCGCCCGCTCGTCTGCTACACTCAAAAAGGACGGAAATCCGCACTTTGCCCCCGTCAATGCCTACCACTGGAGCGAATCACAGTCTAGAATGAACTTTACCATTTTTCTTGGCAACCTTCCAGCCTGGGTAACGGCCGACGACATCCAATCGTGGCTGGTGGCGGAGAACCTGATCGCCGACGCGATCAAGGTCATTCGCAACCCGGAGACCCAGGAATCCAAGGGCTTCGCCTTCATCGAGGCTCCCAACCAGGAGGAGATGCAGGCCATCATCCGGCGCTTCGACCGCGCCCCGCTGGAGGGCCGGCTGCTGCGCGCCAACCCGGCTCAGCCCCCCAAGTCCAAGGGACCGCCAAGGCCGGAGGCGCGGGACCACCGCGACCCCAGGGCGGCGAAGCGGTCCAAGACCCAGGAGCCCAAGAGCGCCTTCGCGGCCGAGCTCGCCAAAGTCCTGTAGCCTCCCTTCCCCCCCGCTCGCGGAGCAGCCGCTTGGGCGCGGTCGGCCCCCGAATTTCCCGTGGTAACAGGCCTGGAAATGATGATATACTCATCCCGGCGGAGGTGGGAGTTGTTGTTCTTTTTCCCCGCTTTCATCGTTTCGAGTGGTTCCTATGGTTCATGTGATCGTCATCCGCATTCTATTTGTCTTGCTGCTCATTCTGGCCGCTTACTTCCTTCATCCCTTCGGACTCTCCGGCCCGCTGGCCGCGGCCGTCGGGCTGGTTTTGGGCGTCTCGATTGTCTTCTTCGAGATCCAGGTCAAGGAGATTAGCCTCAAGCGGTTGATCGGGGCGGCGGCCGGCTCGGTACTTGGCATCCTCGGCGCGTTTCTCATGTCGCTGGTGCTTGGCAGCGCCATGCAGGGTCATGCGAGTCTGCCGTTTCTTCAGGTGGGCCTGCTGCTTTGGATGACCTACTGCGGGCTGCTGGTCGGCGCCAGCAAGGGGGACACCCTGAACCTGGCCGCGCTGGGCGGCATTTTCGGCGGCGAGAAGGCAGCCAGGCAATCCTTCAAGATCCTGGACACCAGCGTGATCATCGACGGCCGCATCGCCGACATCGCCGAGACCGGCTTTCTGGACGGCACGCTGGTGATCCCGCAGTTCGTCCTGCGCGAGCTGCAAATGGTGGCCGATTCGGCCGATTCGATGAAGCGCAATCGCGGGCGGCGCGGGCTGGACATCTTGCAGCGCATTCAGAAGATGGCCCACCTCAACGTCCAGATCCTGGAAGACGATTTCCCCCAGGTCCGGGACGTGGACATGAAGCTGATCGAGCTGGCCAGGGAGTACGGCTGCAAGATCGTCACCAACGACTTCAACCTCAACAAGGTAGCCCAGCTTCACGGAGTGGAGGTGCTCAACATCAACGAGCTGGCCAACGCGCTGAAGCCGATCGTGCTCCCCGGCGAGTTGATGCGCGTCTTTATTCTCAAGGAAGGCAAGGAGTACAACCAGGGCGTGGCCTACCTGGACGACGGAACGATGGTGGTGGTGGATAACGCCAAGAAGATGATCTCCAGGACCATCGACATCACGGTGACCAGCGTGCTGCAAACCACCGCCGGCAAGATGATTTTCGGCCGCTTCGACGAGCGCGTCCACGCCGTGCACGAGAAAGGGTCTCATCCGGAGAAGCACGAGCGGGGATCGCACCGCGAGTCCGCCTCAGGGCCGGGGTAGGGCGGGCCTGACCGCGCTACAATCTTAACTGCATGAAGGTTGCCGCCATATTGCCGGCCGCCGGTCTGGGTATCCGCATGGGACGCGGGGCGGCCGAGAGGACCGGCACCAGCCGCAAGCAGTTCATGCTGCTGGACGGCTCGCCGATCCTGCTGCACACCATCCGCAAGTTTTTGGCCTGCCCGGCCATCACCGAGATCGTGGTCGCGCTGCGGCCGGAGGACCTGGGCTGGTTCGGCGATCTGCTCCGCCGCGAAACCCCCGCCAAGCCGGTGCGCCTGGTCGAGGGCGGAGACTCGCGGCAGGTGTCGGTGGAGAACGCGCTGAACCGCCTGGCGCCCGATACCGACCTGGTGGTGGTCCACGACGCGGTGCGGCCCTTCATCGAGCCGGCCGTGATCGACAAGGTGATCCAGGAAGCGGCCCAGACCGGGGCGGCCATCGTCGGCATTGTGCCGGTGGACACCATCAAGCAGGTTCGCCGCAACAAGGTCCATGCCACCCTGCCGCGCGAGCGGCTGATCCTGGCGCAGACCCCGCAGGTGTTCCGCTATTCCTTGCTCCGCCAGGCCTTCGAGCGCGCCCGCCAGGACGGTTTCACCGGCACCGACGAATCCAGCCTGGTGGAGCGGCTGGAGCAGGTCGAGGTCAGCGTGGTGCTGGGCAGCGACCGGAATCTGAAGATCACCAAGCCCTCCGACATGGAACTGGCGCGGCTGTTTCTGGCCGGGAAGGTCTCCTAGTGGCCGAACCCCGCCCCGAGTGTCGCGCCGGAATCGGTTGGGACGTGCATCCGCTGGCGCCGGGCCGTCCGTTGATCCTCGGCGGCGTCCACATTCCCTCGGAATACGGGCTGGCGGGGCATTCCGATGCCGACGTGCTCGCCCATGCCATCACCGACGCGCTGCTGGGCGCGGCCGCCCTCGGGGACATCGGCCTGCATTTCCCCGACACCGACCCGCGCTGGGCCGGGGCTGACAGCCTCGACCTGTTGCGCCAGGCGCTCGCGCTGGCCGCTGACAAAGGCTTTACAGTTGTCAACGTGGACGCCACTGTGATCCTGGAGCGCCCCAAGCTCAAGGACTACCGGCTGGCCATCCGGGAGAAACTAGCGGCTACGCTGGGCCTGGAAATCGACCGGGTTTCCGTTAAGTTCAAGACGGCTGAGAAGTTAGGCCCGGTGGGCGAGGGCCGCGCGGCGGAAGCTCAGGCGGTCGTGACGCTTGCGGTCAAGCCCGGTCCGAGCGGGTGAGTAGGCCCGGGGGGTACTATGCGGCCCAATAGTACCCCAGCACGGACCTCTAGTACATTCCACGAGGCTTGCCCTGGTACCAGTCACCCGTGTATCGGCTACAAACATCTTGACTTAGAGGTCGTGCTCTGGTGTACTGTTTATCTGGACCCCGAAGCGCGCCGGGCGAAGTACGGGCTTCTGCCGGGTGACGAGGAGGTGTGAGAGTGAGAGTGCTGGCGACAGTATCCGTATTCTTGGCACTAGCCGTTGTTGCCTCGGCTGCCCCGGTCTGTCTTCCTGGATCGCTCGAGGATTACATCGCGCTGGTTGACGGTTGCACTGTCGGCGACAAGTGGTTCCGGAATTTCTCTTTCACGTCCGACGGGCACTCGGCTCCCCAGGATCAGCACATAGCGGTCACTGTGCTGGGCACCGCCCCTTTCTTAGGCCTTCAGTTCGCGGCAAAGCAGGCGAGCAATGGCTGGCACGTCTTCGCGGGGGGCAAGGATCAGGAGTCGATCATCAACTATGAGGTGGCGATCCTGTCCGGTCCGGACAAGATCTATGGGGCGATTCTGGCGGCCCAGGACGTTCAAGTGAAGGGCGCCGGGACTTACCTCCAGATCCAGAAGCTGTTGTGCCCCGGCGCTGCGTTCAGCCCAGGCTGTGCCGGCCTGGTGACGATCTCAAAAATATTCACCTCTGACTCGGCCTATTGGAATGACGTTGGAGGCTGGTTCCCCACCGGCTACACGCTCGTCGGAGTGCGGGAGATCGTCACTATCCATACGGCTGCCGGGCCGGGCAACAAGGCCGCGATCGACGGCTACCTCGCCAACCGCTGGGCCCAGAGCCCCGAGCCGGCCGGCTACGTGCTGCTGGGCAGCGGACTGGTGGCCCTCGGTTTCCTGCGCCGCCGCATGCGCAAGCGGTAGGTTCCCGCTACTTCACTCCGCTTTTTTCCCTGGCGGGCAGAAACTCGTCGCCCGCGTTCCACGTCGGCAGCCGGTCCAGGTTCGCGGCGTTGAGGCCGACAAGCAGGCCGAAGCGCGCCATCTGCTCCAGCCCGGCGAAGTCCCAGTCCTCGCGGTATTCGTCCGAGGGCTGGTGATAGTGCTTCGCGTTGAACTCGCGGAAGACCTGCTCGCCGAAGCCCGGCGGCTTGCCCGCGAAGTCGTTGCCCATGTGGATGGAGAAGGCCGGGATGCCGGCTTTGGCCAGCGGGAAGTGATCGGAGCGGTAGTAGCTGCCCTGCTCGGGGCGGGGGTCGGGCTTGATCTCCAGCCCCATGCGCTCGGCCGCTTCCTGCACCAGCGGCCAGAGCGTGGTGCGCTCGGCGCCGCCCAGCGCCACGTCGCGCACCCGGCCCAGCGGATGGAAAGCGTCGAAGTTCAGCGCCGCCGCCGTCTTGCCGGCCGGGATCGCCGGGTGCTGCGCGTAGTACTCGGAGCCGCGCAGGCCGCCCTCTTCCGCGGTGACCGCCAGGAACAGCGCCGTGCGCCGCGGCTTCTGCTCCAGCGACGCCCAGGCCCGCGCGATCTCCAGCAGGATGCCGCAGCCGGTCGCGTTGTCCACCGCGCCGTTGTAGATCTTGTCGCCCTGGACCGCTTCGCCGACGCCGAGGTGGTCCCAATGCGCGCTGAAGATCACCGCCTCGGATTTCAGCGTCGGGTCGCTGCCGGGAACCATGGCGTTGACGTTGCGCGTGTCGAGCGCGCGGATTTTCGCCGGCAGGCGGCCCCGCATCCGGATGCCGAGCGGGATGGGCCGGAACTCGCGCGAGTCGGCGGCTTTCAGCAGTTCGGCCACGCTGCGCCCGGCCAGGGCCAGGATCTTCTCGCCCGCCTCCTGCGTGATCCAGCCGGCGAAGGCCAGCGCCGGCTCGCGCGGCGCGAGCTTGACGAACGGCTGCTCGCGTCCCCAGGAGCCGCGCACCACCGGCCACCCGTAACCGGCCGTCGGCGTGGTGTGGATGATCACCGCGCCCAGCGCGCCGGCGCGCTGCGCCTGCTCGTACTTGTAAGTCCAGCGCCCGTAGTAGGTGAGGGCGCGGCCGCCGAAGAACTTCGGGTCGCTGGAGGGAGGCTCGTTGGTGAACAGCACCAGGATCTTGCCGCGCACATCGGCGCCCTTGAAATCGTCCCAGCCGAACTCCGGCGCCACGATGCCGTGGCCCACGAACACCGCCTCGGCTTCGAACTCCTCGATCGGCTTCTGGCGGAGGCTCGATCCGACAAAGTCGGCCAGCCACTTGAGCGGAACGCGGCGTCCCTTGGCGCTTGCAGTCAACTGCGCGGCTGGCTGCGTCGCGACGCCGACCAGCGGGACTTTCTGGAAATAGGCGCCGTTTTCGCCGGCCGGCTTCGCGCCCACGAGCGCGAACTGCGCGGCCAGGTACTCGGTGGCGAGTTGCTCGCCGCGCGTGCCGATGCCGCGGCCTTCCATCAGGTCGCTCGAGAGGAATTTGACATGGGCGCGAATGCGCTCGCCGGAGATGTCCTGGGCCTGGGTCGCGGCTGACGTGGCCAGGGCGGCCAGCGTGGCTGCAATGAGAAGTGCTCGCATATGATCTTCCAGTCTAGCGGAGAGCTACCACCACGCACGGTTGGCTGGCGGATTCACCCACGATGAGATCCACCGGCACCGCGCTGCCGGGAACGACCGCGGCCGGCACGCGCGCGTTGACCTGTAGCACGCCGTTGACCAGGCCTGGGGCCGAGCCCGCGTAAAGCACCTCCGCCTCGTGGCCGCCGATGCGGACCGCGACCGGCAGCGTGAGCCGCGGCAACTCGCGCCCGATGACGCGGCCATCCGGCAGGGACGGTTCCGTCTGTCCCCCACCGGCGCCGTACAGGATGACAACGGAGCCTCTCGGTGCGGGATTCGCAGCTCCGTTGACGGTGTTGTTCTCGTTGAGAATCGCCCCCTGGCCGCAGCCTGATGCGCCGGCGGTGAACAGCGCTGGCGCGCCCCGCTCCACCGCCAGCGTGATCTTGTTGGTCAGCCGGCCGCTCGATTCCACCGCCAGTTCGGTAGTCGATTTCCCGGCCAGCGCGTACGGCGCCACCGCGTTCACCTGGCCCGCCGAGACGTAGACGAGCGGCGCCGCGATGCCATCGAAGAGCACTCGCGTTCCGGCCAGAGAGTTGGTGACGAACTGCCCGTCCGGGCTTAGCGCGAGCGTCGCCGGGGCCGAGGGACCGAGGCCCGTGCCCAGGATGCGCACAATCGCGCCGGGCGTAAGGGGCCCCGGTTCAAGACTGGCCGCGCTCGTCACGCCGGCGGGGAAGATGGCCGGCGGGGTCGCAGCGAGGCTCAGGTACGCCACCGGCGCGTCGTGGTCGGAGACGCGCTCCGGGCGGAAGGGGTCGTTGCGCCAGAATTCCGGAGAGTCGGCGTTGCCGCGGGCATAGGCGAAATACGTCACTCGCGGGGCCAGCGCCCGGTTCACCAGGATGTGATCCAGCGCCGCGGCATCGCCGTCCTCGACGTAGGAATAGCGCTCGCGGCGCGGCAGCAGGTCGATCAGGGTGATGAGGTCCGGATTCACCAGGTCGGCGGTCGCCGCCAGCACCTGCTCGGGACGCGCCGGCCGGCCGCGGAGCGTGCCCAGCACATCCACGTAGCCATCGTTGAACTCGAACGCGTTGAAGTCCCCGAGCACGACGAGGTTCTCGGCCTGGCGCGCCTGGATCAAACCGGCCAGATACTCGGCCTGCGCCTTCCGCTTCGCTATCACCGCCTGGTTGCCCGGGGCTTCCAGGCCGATCAGCGAACGGAGGTGGTTGGCGATGACGGTGAGCGGCAGCGAGGAAGCGGTGGCGCGCAGCACGAGAGGAGGCCGGTCGAAGAGCGGCTCGCGACCGAGTACGGCGCCCTTGCCCTCCTGGCGCACGTCGAGCACTTTCACGCGAGTGGTTTTGATGAGGAAGCCCACGTCGATCCCGCTGGGGTCGTTGCCTTCCACCAGGTAGGCCTGGTAGTTGGAGCCGAGCCTGCCGGCGAGCGCTTCGAGCGCGGCCAGATTCTCCACCTCCTGCACGGCCAGAATGTCGGGCAGGTTGAGCGCGGTGCGGATGGCGAGCGCGGCCTTGGCCGGGTGCTGAAGCCGCTGGAGGTTCAGCGAGGCGACGGTGATCTCGTCCTCGTGGGATAGGCGTCCCCGCCTGTCCAGCGTGGCGGGAACAAAGGCCGGTCCCACAGGATCCGGCAGGATCGTGTAGCTGCGGAAGCCGTAGTCGAGCGGGCCGGCCAAGTCGGTGACCGTGGCGCCGGTGGCCACCCAGACGGCCGCCGCGCCGCTATCGACGCGCAAACGCTCGGGGTTCGCGTCGAAGCGCGGGATGTAAGGCGGGGCGCCCTCGGGCAGCGGGTCGGGCAG
>JBBTDS010000760.1:12707-16881 GCA_038060875.1 Acidobacteriota bacterium
GGCGCGCCAGTGCTGAAGCCGTCGCCGCAGCCCGCGGAGCGCCTAAGGAGAGCGGTCGCGTTGCTGAGGCCGGAGTAGACCACCAGATCGACGATCCGCGCGCCCGTGGGCGCGGCGCCGCTGAGCGGCGTGGAGTCGCTGACCAGCGCGACCTTGCCGGCGGTCGCGCTCATCGGGATGCTGCCGGTTGTGTCGGGCGCGGGCAGGTTGACGCTGCCGCCGGCGCCCTGCGCTTGCTGAATGAGGTAATACTGGCCCGGAGCGATTGAGCCCGTGAGCGGCGTCACTTGCCAGGTGTCGCCGGTGGACGAAGCGTATTGCACCGACCAGCCGGTCACATCGACGCTGGCCGGGCCGCGGTTGAACAGCTCGATGAAATCGTTGCGCAGCGTGGCGCCGGTGTTTCCGCCGCCGCCGTAGATCTGGCTGATGACAACGTTCTGGGCCGCTGCGCCCAGCGCAGCGAGCAGAAGTAGGATAAGCCTCCCGGCTTGTCCAGGCCAGGCGGACAAGTCAGGAGACTTATCCCACATGCACTACCAGTAGAACTTCATGCGGATCTGAACCTGGCGCGGGTAGCCGTTGCCGGTCCAGGCCTGGTTGGGGAACACCGTGCCGAAGTTGGGGTTGCCCGGGTCGGTAATGCCGCGCTCGCGCCCGAAGTAGTTGTGGTTGAAGAAGTTGAATGCCTCGATGCCGAATTGCACCCGGGCCCGCTCACCGATGTACGTGGTCTTGTTAAGGGAGGCGTCCATCGTGAACGCGGAGTGCGCCCGCATCTGCCCGCTGCGGTACGGAGTAGAACGCGGGGTGTAACTGGCGGTCATCAGCCAGTAATAGTTGGCCGGGTCGGTGCCGCAGCCCCTGTCGAGGCTGTACTGCTGCGGGCGGATCGAGCCGTCGTTGTACTGGCGCAGCACGCAAGGGTTCCAGAAGCGGACCTGGTGGGCTTTCCAGTCGGGCTTCACCCGCGGGTCCTTGAGCATGACGACGTTGCCCGGCAGGTCCAACGGCTCGCCCGAGCTGTCGTTGTAAAACGTGGTCATCTCCCAGCCGCTGATCAGCTTCTGGACCGCGCCGGTCGTGCCGGCGCCCCAGCGCTGGCCCTTGCCGAAGGGCAGATCATAAACCGCCGTCAGTTTGAAGATGTGGGTGCGGTCCAGGCTGTAGAGGCCCTGCTGCTGCACGTTATTGAATGGGTCGTTGAAGCCCCAGCGCTCCACCTGCTTTGACAAAGTGTAGTTGGCCAGCAGAGTGAGGCCGCGGCTCATGCGGTGGTTGTAGTTGATCTGGAGCGAGTTGTACCAGAAGTTGGAGTCGTTGCGGCCCTGTTCCAGCATGTCGCCGCTGAACTGCGGGAAGGGCCGGGCCAACTGGTAGCGCGAAAGCGTGGTGGAGGTGTAGGCGCCGGTTCCGGCGAACGCCGCCACGTCCCGGAAGGGGTTCGGCAGAGCCGCATCGCAGTACGTGGGGCTGCCGCCCTCCAGAAGGTTGCACTGCTTGCGAAAGTCCAGCGAGGGGATGTTGTAGGCCTTCTCGCTGTTGGCGCCCACCGTACGGGTCCCCACATAGGAGGCCTCCAGCGTCCCGTTGTTGGTGAGCTGATACTGGAACCCGAACGAGAACTGGCGCACGAATGGCGTCCGGAAGTTCTCGTTGAACCAGTTCGTATTGCGGCCCACAAAAGTGGCCGCTCCCAGGGACGCCCCGGTCGGCAGGTTGATGCCGCTCGGATAGGGGTTGCTGATGACGTTGGGAATGCGGGTGCGCCCGCCGTCGTTGGTGTACACGATCGGAGTGCTGGTGGAGAAACCGGCGGTCTGGAGGTAGTTGTTGTTAGGGTTCAGGAAGTTCACCCCGTAGCCGCCGCGCATGACCAGCTTGGAGCTGAGCTGGAAGGCCGCTCCCACGCGCGGCTGCCAGTTCATCAGGTCCCGCTTGGAGGCTATTCTGGGCTGGCCGTCCACGCCCGCGAAGCTCAACCCGCCCTTGAGGTTGCGCAAGTTCGGGTACTGGGTCAGCATGGCCGACGGAATCTGCGCAACCACCGGGCTGGCAACGGTCGGGTTGAAGCCGCGGTTCAGCCGGCTGTACTTCTCATCCGGCGGCCCGTTGTAGTCCCATCGCAGACCGAGATTCAGCGTCAGGCGGCGGGTGGCCTTCCAGTCGTTCTGGATGTAAGGGGCCATGTACCACTGGCGGAAGAAAGGATACAACGGATAGTTGGACGAGCCGCCGGCGCTGCCCAGAAGGAAGGAGGCGTAGCTGTCCCCGGCGTACGTTTCGGCCTGGTTCCACAGGCGTTGCGTGCAGGTGGTCATGGCGGAGAATTGGAGGATGTTGCCGCTGTTCTGGGTGATGTAGTGGATACGGCGGATGTCGATCCCTGCCTTAAGGGTGTGGGCGCCCCAGATCTTGGTGACGTTGCCCATCAAGCCGTAATTGTTCGTGATGTTGATGCTTTGGTAACGCCCCAGCGAGGTGTAGCCGGAGAAGTCCCAGAGTCCGAAGTAGGTGGGACCCGGCAACTGGGAGATCAGGGAACCCGGCAGACCGAGCGAGGCGAGGTCGAAGCCCACGTTGCCCCGGCCGAAGCCCTTCTCGATGAAGCGGTTGTGGGACAGGCGCGCGTTGAGCACCAGGGTCGGCGTGATGGTTCCCACCCAGTCGGCCACGTAGGCGTCGTTGATGCGCTGGAAGGGCTGCTGGCCGGCCATGCCGGGCCCCGAGCAGACGCCGTTGGTGCAACGGTCCTCGGTGCGATCGTTGGAGGCGTGCCGGAAGAAACCGCGGTGGCTGTCGCCGAAGTTAAAGTCGAACTTCAGGATCAGGTTGTAGAAGTCGTCGTTGGCGGGGTATTCCGGATGCAGCAGGTTCTGCGTGGCGTAGCGCGCGGCGGGCGTCTTCGCATTGGGCGTCGGCATGTACTTGGTCACGTTCCGGGCTACCGGGTTGATCATGCTGCCAGGAATGATGTTCCCCGGGAAGGGCCTGCGGATCGGGTCGCCTCTGGCGTCCAGCGTGTAGTCGAATGGGTTGTAGATGAGGATGGGCGTGCCGTCGGCGGCGACCAGCTTGCTGAAGTCCCCGTTGCGCATCTCCGGCTCGGGATACGAGTTCCGCAGGAACTGCGGCCACAGCTCGTGGTAGCTCTCGACGCTGCCCAGGTAGAACATCTTTACGCTGCCGTCTTTCTTCAGAAGCCCGGGGAACTGCGCCGGACCGTCCAACTGGAAGCCGAACTGATCGAGCTTATGGCCCGGGCGTGCGGCGCCGATCGAGTTGTTTTGGAACGTGTTGGCGTCCCACGACTTACGGCGCATGAACTCCCAGCCAGTAATGTGGTGCTGGTTGGTGCCGCTCTTGAGCACGACGTTGAAGACGCCGCCGCCGGTGTGGCCGTACTGCGAGTCGTAGGAGTTGGTATGGATGCTGAATTCCTGCACCGCGTCCACGATCGGGACGTAGGCGATGTTGTTGCCGCCGGCCTGGCCGTTATTGGGCGCCCCGTCCATCAGGAACTCGTTGTTGCTATTTCGGCCCCCATTGACCGACCATTCCGCGATGGCGCCGTTGTCGAACGGGCGCTGCCAGATGGCCGCGCCGCGGAAGGTGACGCCCGACATCATGGCCCCGAGCATAAACGGGTTGCGCGTGTTCAACGGCAGCTCCGCAACTTGCGTGGTGTTGACGATGCCGCTGCGGCTGGCCGTCTGGGTTTCCAGCAGCGCGGCCTCGGCCGTCACCTCGATGGTCTCGGTCACTTGACCCACCTCGAGGGTCACGTCGATGCCGGCGATCTGGCCGACCTGCAAGGTGATGTTCTCACGGGTAAACGTCTTGAAGCCCTGGGCGGTGACGGTAATCTTGTACACGCCCGGGCGAAGGAACGGTACCGTATACGCGCCCGACACGTCGGTCGTCGCGGTAGCGGTCTCGTTGTTGGCCGTGTTGACGGCCTGGATCCTGGCGTTCGGCACGGCGGCGGCGCTGGAATCCAGGACGCGGCCGGACAAGGTGGCCCGGAACTCCTGGGCCAGCATGAGCGCGGGCAGTAGCAAGCCCGCGGCCAGCAATAAAGCAAACCTCTTCTTCATGTATCCCCCTGGCCCTCTCGCAGCTTAGGCGCGAGGGGCCGTCTAGAATGTAACAACAGCCGTGAGCCGGTTGTCAA
>JBBTDS010000760.1:16981-24657 GCA_038060875.1 Acidobacteriota bacterium
CTCCGGCCGGTGTGCGGCTCACATTCACTGTGACCGGCTGGTCGCTGTCGGGTGAATAGAGTTTCACCTCGCGGGCGCCTGGCAGGCGGCAGGTGACCGCCACCGGGCCGATGGAGGGCACAGCCTTGGCGTTGTAGTTGACCAGGTGCAGGAGCGAGCGGCGCTTCTCGGGTTGCGAAACCAGGTTGACCACCAGGTAAGCCGGGCCGGTGACCCGCAGCGGGACCTCCTCCCGCGCCGCCCAGCGTACGGCTTCCGCGATTTCCGGGCCGTTCTTAGGCAGCTTCCAGAAGCGGTTGCCGATGGTGAAGTAGTTCTCCATCTCGGGCAGCGGCCCGTCGAATTGCACGGCCGGGAAATACACCACGCGGCCCTGGCCGGCCTGCTTGCGCGCAGGCGTCCCGGAGATTTCCTGCCGCCCCACCCGTTCTTCGTAAGCCCTCGCCCGCGGCTGCGCATCCACCAGCCCGCGCAGCCCGCTCTCGACCCGCAGCCTGCGCCACTCGTCGTAAATCCCCGCCTGGCCGGTCGCCACCAGCCCCCCGCCGCTCTCGACAAAGCGCCGGATGGCGGCCAGTTGCTGGTCCGAGAGGCATTCCGAATCCGGCAGCACCAGCACCTTGTGCCTGGAGAGATCGGCCAGGTGCTCATCAAAGATCAGCACAAAAGGAATCCGCGCCTGGATGAGCGCCTGTTCGACCAGGATGGCGCTCAACTGGGCCCGCGCGTGGTTGTAAGTGATCGACGGATACGAGCGCAGCACGGCCACCGCGGCCGCGTCTTCCGTGCCGGTGAACAGGTCGCGGTGCTTCCGGTAAAAGGCGATGTAACGCCGCATGTCGCTCGTGAGCGGATCGTTGCCCGCGTAACCGATGGTCTGGTTGAAGGCCAGGCACTCAGCCATGGCCACCGGGTCGCCGGAGATGTAGGTCAACAGGATGTTCTTGAAGGCCCGCGCCAGCTTGTAGCTGCGGATCTTCGAGATCAGGCGCCCGTCGGGGAGGTAAGCCGGCAGATTCTCTTCCTCGGTCCAGAACACCTCGGTCCACTTCAGAATGCGGGCGTGGTCGATGCCCGCCTGCCAGGCGCGGTTGCCCCCGGTGATGCCGTGCGGGTTCACCTCGATGACCACCTCCGGGTTGAGCGACTTGGCGAAGAGCGCCATCTCGCGCAGCGCGTCGGCCATCACCTGGCAGCGGTAGTCGATCCATTCCTGGATGGCCGGGTCGAAAATGATCTGCATCCGCGCCGGCTGGTTGCGCGGGTTCCACTGCGGCGGATTGACGTAATCCACGTTCTCGAAACCGAACCGCTCCTTGCGCTTCTCCGGCGCGTACTTCGACCGCAGGTAATCCCGGAATCCGCGCACGCACACCCCGCAGTGGCAGGAGTCCGGCTCGGGGTTCAGGTCGAAGTTGTCGAAATGGATGAAGTCGGTCTTCACCTCCTGGACCGCGTAGCGGACGATCCTCTTCAGGTAGTCCAGGTATTCCCAGTTGGCGAAGCAGGGCCGGTAGCGGAAGGACTGCTGGAAGCCGTAAGTGAGCAGGATGGGCAGCCCGGCCACGTCGCGTTGGATCCAGTTCTGGGCCCGCGGCTCCTCGGCGAAGAAGGTTTCGTACATCATCGAGTTCCATTGGATGTAAGTGTCCACCTTCAGCCCGTAGCGGTGCGCGATTTCGGCCGAGCGCCGCGTCTCTTCCATCTCCGGCTTTTCGGCCGCCATGCCGAAGCCCTTGTAGAGGTTGGTGTGGAACACCTCCACGCCCTGGTCCTTGAGGCTGCGAATGGTCTCCTCGCTGCGCGCCCGCTGGGTTCGTTGCAGGCTGTCAAGCGACTGGCCGCCGCGGCGCACCACGAACAGGTACGGCTCGTGCGAGCCACCCGCGTCGATCAGCCCGTTCTGTATCCAGCGGGCGCGGGGCAGCTCGCTCTGGCCGATCAGCGGCGCGGTGAACGCCGATAACAAGAGGGCAAGCACTACCTCAGCCCTAGCACGCATGCGTTCCTCCTCCACTAGAATGTAGCTACAAGCGTGAACGTATTGTCAACCGTCCTGCTCGCCCTCCTGTCGCTGGCGGCCCCGCCGGTGGAGCCGGTAGTCTTTGAGGATGTCGCCCGCCGCGCCGGGATCGACTTCGTACTGCGCAACTCAGCCACCCCGCAGAAGCACCAGATCGAAACGATGGTTGCCGGCGTGGCCGTCTTCGACTACAACAACGACGGCCGCCCGGACATCTACTTCGTCAACGGCGCCGTCCAGCCGAAGCTCGAGAAGGTAGATCCGTCCTGGCACAACCGGCTCTACCGCAACGACGGCGGCTGGAGCTTCACCGACGTGACGGTACAGGCCGGCGTCCAGGGCGCCGGTTTCGCCACCGGGGTGGCCACCGGCGACTACGACAACGACGGCTTCACCGATATGTTCATCGCCGGGGTCAATCGCAATATCCTTTACCGCAACCGCGGCGACGGCACGTTCGCGGACGTCACCCAAAAGGCGGGGCTCGGCTGGAACGACCCCAAGCGGCTGAAGCCCTGGTCCATCGCCGCCGGCTTCTTCGATTACGACAACGACGGCCGGCTCGACCTGTTCGTCGTCAACTACGTCGTCTGGATCCCGGACAAGGAACCGTACTGCGGCGATCCCCAGAAGACCTACCGCACCTACTGCCACCCCAAGTACTACACGCCGCTGCCCAACATGCTCTTCCACAACAACGGCGACGGCACGTTCACCGACGTCTCGGAATCAGCGGGGATCGCGGCCCACGCCGGCAAGGGCATGAGCGTCAACTTCGTGGACTACGACCAGGACGGCCGCCTCGACGTCTTCTCGACCAACGACACGTTCCCCAACTTCCTGTTCCGCAACGAGGGCGGCGGGCGGTTCCGCGAGGTCGCGCTGCGGGCGGGCGTGGCCTTCAACGAGGACGGCCGCGCGCTCAGCTCGATGGGTTCGGACTTCCGCGACCTCGACAACGACGGCCGCGAGGACCTGTTCGTCGCCGCGCTCGCCAACGAGACCTTTCCCCTGTGGCGCAACCTCGGCAAAGGCTCGTTCATGGACATCACCTACCCCAGCGGCCTCGGGCGCATGACGCTGCCCCACAGCGGCTTCGGCAACGGCATCTTCGACCTGAACAACGACGGCTGGAAGGACCTGTTCGTCGCCTGCGGCGACGTCAACGACAACACCGAATTGTTCTCCAGCCGCAAATCGCGCCAGCGCAACCTGGTGTTGCTCAATCAGGACGGGACGAAGTTCCTCGACGCGAGCGCCCAGGCAGGCCCGGACTTCCAGCAGACTGCCCTGCACCGCGGCGCCGCCTTCGGCGATTTCGACCTCGACGGGCGCGTCGATGTGGTCGTGAGCCGGATCGGCGAACGGGCCGCGTTGTTCCGCAACACGTCGCCCGCCAAGAACCACTGGCTGGCGCTGCGGCTCACCGGCCGCCGCTCGAACCGCGACGCCATCGGCGCGCGGATTCAGCTTGTGGGCGCGTCGGGCCGCGAGCAGTGGAATCACGTCACCACTTCAACCGGCTATGCGTGCGCCAGCGACCGCACCGTCTTCTTCGGGCTGGGCGCCGACGCCGCGGCGAAGCTGATCGAGATCACATGGCCGAGCGGCACGCGCCAGGCGCTGGAGAATGTCGCCGCCGACCGCTACCTGACGATCTCCGAACCGTAACCGGCTGCCGCCAGTTCCAGTTCGCGCTCGCCCTCCGCGGTACGGCCCAGGCGCAGGTAGGCGCGCCCGAGCAGGAGGCGGGCCGCCCGGTATTTCGGATCCAGCTCGACCGCTCTCGCTAAGCGGGCTGTGGCCGCCTCCAGCCGGCCCAGTTGGAGCAGCACGCGGCCGAGTTCGCCGTGCGCGCGGGCCGCGCCAGGCTGTTCCTTAACGGTTGCTTCCAGCGGCCGCAGCGCCTCCTCGAGCCGGCCCTGGCGGAAGAGGAACACGCCGAAGTCGATGCGCGGATCCTCGTCGGGGCGTGCCTGACCCCTGTTAAGCTTGATCGCCAGCCGGAACTGCTGTTCCGCCTCCCCGGCCCGGCCCAGCGCCTCCAGCGCCTGGCCTACGGCGCGGTAAAGGCGCCAGAGCTTCGCCTCCGGCGTCGCGGGCCGCGCCTGCTCGAGCGCTTTCAGAGCTTGCTCGAATCGGCCCACAGACCACAAGTTGCGGCCGAGGTAGTAGCAGGCGTCCTCGTCCTTCGGATTCAGCTCGCAGGCCCTGCGAAACGGGGCGAGTGAGGCTTCAGTCTCGCCGCGGGCCGCGTAGGCCATGCCCAGTAGTTTCCAGGCGGCCGCGTCTGACGGCTCCGGGTTTTGGACGGCGGCCAGCGCCACCACCAGCAACGGAAACGCGGTCACGCTACCAGCTTAGCGCCAACCGCTCGCTGCGCTCGCGGCTCAGTACCGAGCCACGACCGAAGGGAGCGGTCTCACTGATATATTGGAATCTGCATGCGGGGCACGCGCGGGCTCCTGCTCCTGGCTATTGCGCTGATCCTGGCCGGGGTCGGGACCACTTACTACCGGCAGAAGAGGACGCAGACGCGGCAGGCGCCGCCGCCGCCCAAGGCGCTGCCGGCCGGCGTGGAAGCCGCCGCCCGCGACTGGCAGTGGTCGCGGAACACCGGCAGCCGCCCGGTGGTAGAGGTGCGGGCCAGAAATTTCCGCCAGCTCCAGGACCCGGAGCGCACCGAGTTGGAGAAAGTCGAGCTCCGCCTGTATCACCAGGACGGCCGCGAGTACGACCGCGTCCGCAGCGCCCACGCCATCTTCGATCCCGCCCGGGGCACGCTTTACTCCGGCGGCGACGTCGAAATCACCATGGGGATGCCGGCCCAGGGCCCTCCCGGGCGGCTGGTTTTCATACGCAGCTCCGGCGTAACGTTCGATTCCCAGACCGGCAAGGCTTCCACCGACCGGCTGGCCCGGTTCACCTTCGATCAAGGCCAGGGCAAGGCCGTCGGCGCCTCCTACGACCCCAGCACGCGCGAGCTGCACATGCGGAGTGAAGTCGAGCTCCACTGGCGCGGGCGCGGCCCGAAGAGCCGGCCGATGAAGCTGGAGGCCGGCGAGGTGATCTACAAGGAAGCCGACGCGGTGGTGATGCTGTCCCCCTGGTCCCGCCTCACCCGCGAAAACGCGGTGCTGGACGCGGCCGGCGCGGTGGTCACTCTTCGCGACGGCGCCATCCGCGATGTCGAGGCCAAGCAGGCGCGCGGCAGCGACCGCTACCCGGCGCGGCAACTGGACTACGCGGCCGATCAGCTCTGGATGACCTTCACGCCCCAGGGCGAGATCGAGAAGCTCACCGGCGAAGGGAATGCCCGGCTCGTCTCCACCGCCGCGGGGGCGCGCACCACGGTGTCCACTGACCGCGTGGACCTGGAGTTTGAAGCGGGTGCTGAAGAGAGCGTCCTGCGGAAGGCGCTGGCGACCGGCAAGAGCACGCTGGAATCCCAGCCGCTGCCGCGCGCCGGAGTCGCGCCGTCTGAAACCCGGATTCTCCGCAGCGAGGTCATCACCCTGGCGATGCGGCCCGGCGGCAAGGAGATTGAACAGATCCAGACGGAGGCGCCCGGCGAGCTGGAGTTTCTGCCGAACCGTCCCGGCCAGCGCCATCGCGTGCTAAAGGGCGAGCGGCTGTGGATCAGCTACGGCCCGGAGAACCGCATTCACAGTTTTCGCGCCGTCGATGTCGCCACCCGCACCGATGCGGCGCCGCCCGGCCCGCCGGTCGAGACCACGAGCCGGGACCTGACTGCCGAATTTGACCCCAAGACGGGCCAGCTCACTCGGCTGGAGCAGTGGAACGATTTCCGCTACCAGGAAGGGCCGCGTCACGCCCGGTCGCTGCGGGCGGTGCTGGAGGAGGCCCGCCATCTGATCACGCTGGAGTCCGCGGCGCGGGTGTGGGACGCCGGCGGCTCGGTTTCCGCCAATCGCATCCTGATGGACCAGACCAGCGGCGACGTGACGGCCGAGGGAAAGGTGGTTTCCACCCACCTGCCCGAGCGCAAGGGAAAATCCTCGGCGATGCTCTCGCACGAGGAGAGCACCGAAGCCCAGGCTGACCGCATGACGACCTCGGAGCGGCGCCGTCGAATCGTCTACGAAGGTCACGCCGTCCTGCGGCAGGGCGCCAACCGCCTGCGCGCCCATCGCATCGAGATCGACCGCGCCGCCGGGCGGCTGCTGGCCCAAGGCCAGGTGGAGAGCCAGCTTGCGGACAAGCCCAAGACGGGGGCGCGGCGCGCCCCGTCGTTCGTGGTGGTGCAAGCGGGACAACTCGTCTACACCGAGGAGGACCGCCTGGCCCACTACTCCGGCGGAGTACGCCTGTCGCGGGCGGGCGTGGACGTGCGGGCCGAGGAGATCCGCGCCTTCCTCCGGGAGGCCGAGGCGGACGCTTCGCTGGACCGCGCCCACGCCGCCGGGCGGGTCGAGATCCTGCACACCGAAGCGGGGCGCAGCCGCCGGGCCACCGCCGAGCAGGCCGACTACTACGTGGCGGAGGAGCGGATCGTACTGCGCGGCGGCGAACCCTCGCTGGCCGACAGCGCCCGCGGCCACACGCGTGGCCGCCAATTGACCTGGTTTGTCAACGATGATAGGCTGCTCGTGGACGGATTCGAAACCCAGCCGGCCCTGAGCCGCATCCGGCGCAAGTGACCCATGCGAAAACTCCAGACCCAGGAGATCTGCAAAGCCTATCGGCGCCGCCGCGTGGTGGATGACCTCTCCCTCCACGTGGAGGACGGCGAGGTGGTGGGCCTGCTCGGACCCAACGGGGCCGGCAAGACGACCTCCTTCTACATGATCGTCGGGCTGATCACCCCCGACTCCGGCCGGGTGCTGTTGGACGGAGACGACATCACCGCCCTGCCGATGTATGAGCGGGCCCGCCGCGGCATCAGCTACCTGCCCCAGGAGCCTTCGGTTTTCCGCAAGCTCTCGGTGGAAGAGAACCTCGGCGCGATCCTGGAAGTGCTGCCGCTGGCCTCCGGCGAGCGCCGGGCGCGGCTGAACCAGCTCATCGAGCAGATGGGGCTGGAGACGGTGCGCCGGAACAAGGGCTACATGCTGTCGGGCGGGGAGCGCCGCCGCGTCGAGATCGCGCGCTCGCTGGTCATCCAGCCCACCTTCCTGCTGCTGGACGAGCCGTTCTCCGGCATCGACCCCATACAGGTGCTGGAATTGCAGCGCATCATCTTCGAGCTGAAGCGCAGCGGCATCGGTATCCTGGTGACCGACCACAACGTGCGCGAAACGCTCGCGGTCACCGACCGCGCCTACATTATCAACAACGGCAAGATCTTCCGCGCCGGCACCCCCGAGGCGCTGGGGTGCGACCCCGAGGTCAAGCGCGTATACCTGGGCGAGACCTTCAGGTTCGGGGTGGAGACGCGGGCGGCGCCGGACTAAGCCCGAATTTCGGTGACAGGCAACGAAATTCCAGGCTCCTCCGGTCCCCGAGACCGAGGCATCGCTGCCCGACCGTGCCCTCTATAGTACTAGCTCCGAGAATCTTCGCGCGGCGCGAAGATCCCGGCGGGCTTGAAGCCCGCGCTACGGGTGGCGCACGCTTCAGCGTGGATAGCGTCGGGATAAACCGGCGTGAAGTTGTGAATGAAAGAGTCATACAGGAAAGGAGTAGCGAACCA
>JBBTDS010000761.1:0-2852 GCA_038060875.1 Acidobacteriota bacterium
GCAGGCGGTAGAAATCCCGGAAACCCCTGAGCTTCCTGGCGGCGCGTGGGAAGGGTTGGTCGCTCAAGAGGCCGAGCTAGCTTTGGATCCGTTCTCGAATGCTGACCGATAGAACCGCGAACTCGCGCGCGGCCGACTCGCCCAGCTCAACGGTCCAGCCCATGCCGGGTTAATTGAATGGCCTCATCCAGGCTCACCGTCTTCTCGCGCATCCGCCGGAGGCAGATAATGAGGTCAGCCTCGTCCTCGGTCAGGGCCACCAGCTTGCGCCTGGGGTGCGGCACAATCTTCGGGCCTAAGCGTCCGGCAGGCTTGGGCGTGGGTGTTTTCACAGCTTAAGTGTAGTCGAAGAGCGTCCGCCGCTCAGCACCCCAGCGCCTGTTCCAGGTCGGCGATGATGTCCTCGGCCGCTTCAATGCCGGCCGAGAGGCGCACCAGGTTGTCGCGGATGCCCATGCGCTCGCGCTGCTTGGGCGGGACGTCGCGGTGCGAGCTCATCACCGGGTAGAGGATCATGCTGTGGACATCGCCCAGCGAGGTGGCCCGCACTACCAGCTTCAGCCGGTCGATGAAGCGGAAGATCTCCTCGCGCCCGGCGTCGTGGATCTCGAAGCTCACCATGCCGCCGTGGAGCCCCTCGGGAAGCAGCCGCCGCACCACCGCGGCGTCCGGGTGGGCCGGGTCGCCGGGGAAATGCACCCGCTCCACCCGCGAGTGCTGCTGAAGCCAGGCGGCAATGCGGGCGGCGTTGCCGCACTGGCGCTCCATGCGCAGCGCGAACGTCTTGATGCCGCGCATGGTCAGGTAGCTCTCGAAGGGCCCCAGCACCGGGCCGCAGGCGCGCGCTAGCTGCTTCAGCGTCTCGTAGTGCCCGTGGTCGCAAATCACCAACCCGCCCAGCACGTCGCCGTGCCCGGCCAGGTACTTGGTGGCGCTGTGCACCACCAGGCTGGCGCCCAACTCCAGCGGCCGCATCAACAGGGGTGTGGCGAAGGTGTTGTCCACGATTAGCGCCGCTTTCGCCTCCCGCGCCATCGCCCCGAGCCGGTCCAGCGCCGCCACACGCAGCAGCGGGTTCGAGATGGTCTCCACCAGCAGGCAACCGGGACGGTGCTGCGCGATCGCCCGCGCGACGGCCTCCAGATCGCAGAAGTCCACGTATTGCGTCTTCACACCCAACGGCTCCATCACCGTGTTGAGCTGGGTGATGGTGGCGCCATAGAGCGCGTCGGCGGCGACCACAACCTTGCGGCGGTCCGTCAGCGCGGCCATCAGCGCGAACTGGATCGCCGCCATGCCGGAGGCACAGGCCAGCGCGCCGTGCCCGTTCTCCAGCGACGTGATCAGCTCTTCCAGGGCCGCGCTGGTGGGATTGTCCCAACGCGAATAACAGAACCCCGGCTCTTCGTGGGCAAAGACGCGGTCCAACTGCTCGAGGTGCTCGTAGAAATAACTGGCCGCGGTGTAGATGGGCGTGGTGACCGGGACAAACGGCCCCGGCTTCTTCCGGTCCCCCGCATGCACCGCCTTGGTGTGGATCTTCACTTCCTTTTCCACCGCGTGCCTTCCTTGGTGTCTTCCAGCACCACGCCGCGACCGAGAAGCCCGGCGCGGATCTCGTCGCCGCGGGCGAAGTTGCGCGACTTCCGCGCCTGGTTGCGCTCGCCGATGAGCGCCTCGACCTCGGCATCGGAAATGCCCGCCTCGCCGGCGGAGGGCCGCAGCACGTCGAAAACCGAGTCGAAGCGCGCCAGGAACTCCAGCGCGGGCGCCGCGTTCTCCGCGCGGAACTCGCCGGCATCCATGGCCGTGTTGGCCTCGCGCACGAACTCGAACATCGCTCCCAGCGCCTCGGCCGTGTTCAGGTCGTCATCCAGGCCCTCCTCGAACTTCTGCGTTCCCTGCCGCAGGCGCTCCAACAGGCCGTCGTTCCGGCCGGCGGGGAACTTCTCCGCCTCCAGGCGCAGCTTGAAATTCCGCAGCCGCTCGATGGCCGTCTCAGCGGCCTTCAGGCCGTCGAAAGTGAAGTTCAGTTGCTTGCGGTAAGGCACCGAAGCCAGCAGGTAGCGGACCGCCTCGGGATGGTAGCCCTCGGCCAGCACCTCGCGCAGGGTGAAGAAGTTCCCCAGCGACTTGGACATCGTGTGCCCGCCGATGATGAGGTGCTCGGAGTGCAGCCAGAACCGCACGAAGGGCTTGCCGGTGAGCGCCTCCGACTGGGCGATCTCGTTTTCGTGGTGCGGAAAGATCAGATCGACGCCGCCGGCGTGGATGTCGAGCGTCTCGCCCAGGTACTCCATGGCCATGGTGGAGCACTCGATGTGCCAGCCGGGCCGGCCCGGCCCGAGCTCCGTCTCCCAGAACGGCTCGTCCTCCTTGGGGGCTTTCCAGAGCGCGAAGTCGCGCGCGTCGGCCTTGTCGTAACGGTCGCTGTCCACCCGCGCCTCGGCGCGGATTCCGTCGAAATCAATGTGCGAGAGCTTGCCGTATCGGGGAAAGCCGGCGATGCGGAAGTAGACCGAGCCGCCGCTCTCGTACGTGAAGCCCCGCTCGCCGAGCTTGCGGATGTCGCGAGCCATAATGCCGACGTGATCGGTGGCGCGCACCAGCCGCTCCGGCCGCTCCAGCCGCAGCGCCGAGCTGTCATCCAGAAAGGCCTGCGTGTAGATCCCGGTGTACTCGTTCAGCTTCTTCCCCGCCGCGCCGGCTTCCTTGATGATGCGGTCGTCCACGTCGGTGATGTTCATGACGTGGTCGAGCCGGTAACCGCGCGCCCTCAGCCAGCGGCGCAGGATGTCGATGAAGGTGAACGTCCTCAGGTTGCCTATGTGGACGTAGTTCCAGACGGTGGG
>JBBTDS010000761.1:2952-5153 GCA_038060875.1 Acidobacteriota bacterium
TGAGCCGGCGCAGGTCCATCTTTCCCGATCCCAGCGCCGGCGGCAGCTCGTCCACCGGGTAGAGATTCTCTCGCTTGGGGATCCAGAGCTTGGGCAGTTCGCTCTGGTTGAGCCGGCTCCACAGCTCAGTCGGCGTCACCTCGTTCCGCGTGTAGAGCGCCACCAGGCGCTCGCCCCGCTGCTCATCGGCGACCGCGGTCACCGCGCACGGGGCGCCCTCCAGCACCCGGATCATGACCTCTTCCACCTTGACGTGGGGCACCATCTCGCCGCCGATCTTGCTGAAGCGGCTGAGACGGTCGGTGATCCGCAGGAAGCCGTCCTCATCCACCGCGCCGATGTCACCGGTCACGTACCAGCCCTCGCGCATCACCTCGGCCGTCCGCTCCGGCTGGCCGAGGTAGCCCATCATGCAGCCGGGCCCTTTCACCAGAAGCAGGCCCTCCTCATCCGCTCCCAGCGGCTCCCCGGTGGCGGGGTGCACGATCTTCACGGCCACGCCGGGAATCGGATGCCCCACGGCGCCGGCTTTGAAGCCGGTCTGCCGCATCCCGGCATCGACGAAATCCGGCACGTTCACCGCGACCACCGGCGACGTCTCCGTCACGCCGTACCCTTCCAGCAGGTCGAGGCCGTACTTCTCCCTGAAGGCGCCCGCAATACCTGGTTGCAGCTTCTCGCCGCCCACGATCGCATACCGCAGCGAGGCGAACTCCTCGCGCGTGCACCTGCGGATGTAGGTCGCATAGAAGGTCGGCGTGGCCATCAGCAGGCAGGCGCGGTAGCGTTGCACCATCTCGCCAATCGTCTTGGCGTCGGTCGGGTTCGGATGGTAGGCCACGCCGCATCCGCCCATCAGCGGGAACCACAACGTGCAGGTGAACCCGAAGACATGAAAGAACGGCAGCACACCCATGATCCGCTCTTCCGGGGTCATATAGAAAATCCGCGCCAGCGCCTCGACGTTGGCGAGAACATTGTGGTGCGACAGCATCACGCCCTTGGGCACGCCGGTGCTTCCGCTGGAGAAGATCACCGTGGCGAGGCTGTCAGGGGTGTCCTCCTTGCGGCCGTATCGCCGCTGGAGCAGGCGCGCGGGCGTCAGGAGCGCGGTGATTCCCGCCCACGCCTTCTGCGCCCGGGTTACCCCGCTCATGACGTCCTCCAGATACACCATCCCTTCCATCTCGCTGAGGTTCGCCTTGGTGAGGAAGACGCGCGAGGTCAGGATGGTTCGAACGTCACACTGCTCCACCGCCGACGCCATCGCCTCCCGGCCTGCGGTGAAGTTGAGGTTCACCGGAATCCTGCCGGCGAGCAGCGTAGCGATGTTGGCCAGCGCGCCGCCGACCGAGGCGGGCAGCAGCACGCCGATCATCCGCTCGCCCGGCCGCTGTCTCCGCAGCCAGCGGGCGAGCAGCAGGCTGCCGGCCAGCGCGCGGCCGTAAGTGAGTTCCCGGCCGCTCGAATCGGCCATCGAGAGGCTGAACCAGCGCCGCTTGGCGGTGGCGATGAACCGCAGGTGCAGCAGGTCGCGCCGAGTTCGACGGCAGCGCGCCGCCTCCACACCCAGTTCCATCACCGCTTGCCGGACATCCTGCACCGTGGCGGTGGCGGGTAGCGGTGGGCCAAAGTACACCGTAACCGGGTGCCGCAACCGCCGCGGGAACCGGACGAGGCGTCCGCCGTCGAAGCTGAACGGTGCGCGGTGGAAGCCATCCAGGTAAACGGGGACAATCCGCGCCTCCAGCCCGCGGACGATCCTCTCGAACCCCCGCCTGAACGGCAGCAGGTTCCCCGTCCGGCTGATGGCGCCCTCGGCAAAGATGCCGACAACGCCCCCCTGCTCTACCACCACTCGCGCCTGCTTCAGCGACTCGACCACGTCGCGGCGCGTGCCCTCGGAGATCGGTATGACACGCAGCAGCCGGAAGAGCCACTTTGCCCGCTCATAGTAGGGCCGGTAGACCAGGAAGCGGGAGAACGGTGGGACCGCGAGACCAATGAGCAACGGGTCGAGATGCGAGACGTGGTTGGCCACCAGCAGCGCCGGGCCGCGGCGCGGGATGTTCTCCTCACCCACGATGCGCACCCTGAGGAGGACCCGCGTGATGGCCCACGCCACCGAGCGGACCAGCCGCTCCGAAGCCCAGTCCTTCAAGCCCCCGCTTGCCATCCTACCCGCTCCAACTCCTCTCGCG
>JBBTDS010000761.1:5253-16978 GCA_038060875.1 Acidobacteriota bacterium
TCACCGTGTTGGCATGAATCGTGATGGTGTCGCTGACTTCGACGGCGTAACCACCGGCCAGGGTGATAAACACCGGGACCTTCGCCGACAGCGCCGAAGCGATCACCAGACCGTCCCGCGCGCGCAGACCTTCCAGGGTCAGCGCCAGGCCGCCCAACTGGTCCTGGCAATACGCGTCGGCGCCGGCCACGTAAGCCACCAGTTGCGGCCGGAAGTCCGCCAGCGCGGCCAGGTACGGCGTCCGCAGCCGCTCCAGATACTCCTCATCGCCGGTTTCATCCGCCAGGTGAATGTCGATGGTGGAGGGAGGCTTGAAGGGGGGGTAGTTGTTCAACTGGTGAATGGAGATGGTGTAGACGGTGGGGTCGCCTTGGAAGATCGCGGCCGTGCCGTTGGCGTGGTGAACGTCGCAATCCACCACCATCGCGCGATCAACCAGGCCTTCGCGTTGCAGGCGGCGGATGGCCACCGCGACGTCGTGGATGGCGCAAAAGCCCTCGCCATGATCGGGGAACGCGTGATGGAACCCGCCACTGAGGTTGAAGCCGATCCCGTCGGCGAGCGCCAGCCGCGCCGCCAGCAGGCTGCCTCCGGCGGCCAGCCAGAAGGCCTCCACCATGCGCCGCGAGTAAGGAATCTCCAGCCGTACGATCTCCTGGAAGCTCAACGTGCCGGTTTTCAGCCGGCGTACCCACCCGGGCTCGTGCACCAGCAGCACGTCTTCATCCCGCGCCGGCTCGGGCTCGACGAAGTCTTCCGGTTCCACCACCCCTTCCTCCAGCAGCCGCTCGCGGATCAGCCGGTACTTCTGCGAGGGGAAGACGTGGTTGCCGAGGTTCAGGTCGTAACCGGGATGGTAGACCAGCTTGAAGGGCAGCATCAGCGTTCAGGCGGCTGGCTGGCGCGCTCGGCCTGAACGGCGGTCAGGATGGCCGTGTGCACGATGTCCTCGATCGCGCAGCCCCGCGAGACAATGTTGGCCGGTCTGGCGATGCCCTGGAGCAGCACCGCCAGCAGCGCGCCGTCGCCCAGGCGCTCCACCAGTTTGTAGCCGATGTTGGCCGAATTCAGGTCGGGGAAGATCAGCGTGTTGGCGTAGCCGGCCACCGTCGATCCAGGCGCCTTGGATTGCCCGACCGCCGGCACCAGGGCCGCATCCGCTTGCAGCTCGCCATCGACGTGCAGATCGGGCGCGCGCTCGCGGATGTAGCGGAGCGCATCCAGCACCCTGTCCACCTCCTTGTGCCTGGCGCTGCCCTTGGTCGAGAACGACAGCAGCGCCACCACCGGCTCGGCGTCGAACAGCGCCCGGGCCGTTTCGGCCGCGGCCAGCGCGATTTCGGCCAGCTCGACCGCGGTGGGCTGGATGATAATGGCGGCGTCAGTGAAGATGAACAAGCCCTGGTGCCCATAGGCCTTGTTCCGCACCGCCATCACGTGCACGCTGGAGAGCCGACGGAAGCCGGGGCGCATATCGATCGAGTGGATGGCCGCCCGCACTGTATCGGCCGTAGTGTGCACCGCGCTGCCCACCGTGCCGTCGGCGTCCCCGGCGGTGACCATCAGCGCCGCGAAGTACAGCCGCCCGCCGGCCACCTCGGCCGCTTCCATCTGTGTCAGGCCGCGCGCCCGCCGCCGCTCGTAAAGCAGCGCCGCGTACTTCTGAGTCAGCGGCGAAGCGGCCGGGTCGATGAACGTGAGGCCGGCCGGGGCGCCCGCCGGAGGCCGGCCGATCAGGATCGGCTGGATGAGGTTCTCCGCGGCAAGCTCTCCAGCGGCCGCCAGCACGCGGGCGTCATCGCCCTCCGGGAAGACGATCTTCCTCTTCACGCGCGCGGCGCGGAGCCGCTGGCGGTGCCCGGCAAGGAAGTCAACGGCGGACTGAGGCAGTGCCATGAGAGCTTTCTATTGTAACGCGGTTAAAACCGGAAACCGGAAACCGGGGACAGCCTGCATGTTTCCCGGATAGCAATAGCGCACACCCGGAAACATGCAGGCTGTCCCCAGTTTCGGAGGTAGAATCTAGCTGTGCACTTCAGGTCTTGCTATATTCTTGCCCTCGCGGCGGCGGTCTTGTCCGCCCAGGACACGCGGGGCACGCTGCTTGGCCGCGTGGCCGATTCCACGGGGGCCGTCATTCCAGGCGTCGAAGTGAGAGCGATCAATCCGGCCACCGGCATCACGGTGAGAGGGAGGACAAATGAGACCGGGGACTACGCTGTTCCCTACCTGCTGCCGGGGGTCTACACCGTCGAAGCCGAATTGGCGGGCTTCAAGCGCTTCGTTCGCGAGGGTGTCCAGATTCGCGTGAACGACGCGGTCACGCTCGACATCTCCATGTCCCCCGGCGATGTGACGGAAACCGTGGAGGTGACGGCGGTCACACCGCTGTTGGAGACCAGTTCCGCATCGGTGGGCCAGGTGATCGATCAAAGGCGCATCACCGAGCTCCCCATCGTAGCGGGCAATCCGTTTCAGCTCATCCAGCTTTCGCCCGGCGTGCTGAATACCACCAACTTGCGGATCCGCAACCTCTCGGCGCCGAATTCGACCTCTCAGATCTCCACTGACGGCAACGCGCAATACTCGAACGAGTTCACCATCGACGGCATCCCTAACGTACGGACCGCCCCGTTTGAAGGCAGTTCGCTCCAGGTCGCCTTCATACCGCCGACCAGCGCCGTGAGTGAATTCAAGATCCAGACGGTGAGCTATGACGCGTCACTCGGCCACACCCCGGGAGCGGTGATCAACGTCTCCACCACCAGCGGAACCAATGAACTGCACGGCGAGCTGCACGAGTATTTCCGCAACCGGGTGCTTGACGCCAAGGATTTCTTCCAGAACCGATCCGGGCAGGCTCTGCCCGTTTACCAGAACAACCGGTACGGCTTTTCGGCGGGCGGCCCGGTCTACCTGCCGCGCCGGTACGACGGGCGGAACCGGAGCTTCTGGTTCTACGCCCACGAGCAGCACCGCTTCGCCTATCCCACGCCCAACACCTGGACGGTGCCCACGGCCGCGCAACTTCAGGGCGATTTCTCGGGGTTGCTGGCGCTGGGGCCGCAATACCAGATCTATGACCCGTACACCATCCAGCCCGCGCCGGGCGGCCGGTTCTCCCGGCTTCCGATCCCGGGCAACATCATCCCTTCCAGCCGCCTGTCTCCCGTGGCGCAGAGTCTGTCGAAGCTGTGGCCCGCTCCCAGCCAGCCGGGCACCTCCGACGGCCGCGACAACTTCTTCGCCGGGGCGCAAAACTCGAAGAACCGCCACTACCAGCACATCGGCCGGATCGATCACGCGTTCGGCCAGAATCACCGCCTCTTCTTGCGGTTCCACTATGACTGGTTCGAGGAAGCCAAGAACGACAATTTCCAGAACATCGCCAACCGCACGCACCACAACCGCTCCAACCATGGCGCCGCTCTCGATGACGTCATCGTTTTCAGCCCCTCCTTTCTGCTGAATCTGCGTTACGGCTTCTTGCACTTCGAGTTCCCGGAGCGCCGCGCCAGCCGCGGTATCGACCTCGGTCCGTACGGTTTCTCCAAGAACCTGATCGGGCTGGCCGACGCCGCCAGGGTCGCTCTGCCCAACACGAGCATAGACGGCTACAGCGGATTCGGTACCGGTCCTGACCAGATCGTTTCCCACGTCACCCACGCGACAGCCGCCAATTTCACCAAGCTGGTCCGCTCCCACACGCTGCGTTTCGGCGTGGATTTCCGGGTGGACCGGCCCTTCGCCGACGACTTCGCCAACGGCGTCTCGCCCTCGCTGAGCTTCGGGACCAATTGGACGCGCGGCCCGCTGGACAATTCCACCTCGGCGCCGATGGGGCAGAGCCTGGCCAGCTTTCTGCTCGGGTTGCCGACCGGGGGCAGCATGTCGCGCCTCTCCGGCGGCCAGGCCATGCAGACCAGGTTTCTCGCTCTGTACCTGCAAAACGACTATAAGGTCACATCCCGGCTCACGTTGATGATGGGCTTGCGTCATGAGTACGAAACGCCCCTGACCGAACGGTTCGATCGCACCGTCACTGAGTTCGCCTTCAGCGAGGTCAGCCCCATTGACGCCCAGGCGCGCGCCCGATATGCGGCGAACCCCATCCCGGCTGTGCCGGTGGACCAGTTCCGGGCTCGCGGCGGCCTGCTGTTCGCCGGCGCCGGCGGCCGCCCGCGGACCTTTTGGGAGGGGGACAAGAACAATTTCATGCCGCGGCTCGGCATCGCCTTTACTTTGCGACCGACCACGGTGATCAGGACCGGCTACGGGATCTTCTTCGACGTGCTGGGCTCCAAGTACCAAGCCATTCCCTCCGGGTTCAGCCAGTCCACTCCCGTGGTCGCCTCGCTGGACAACGGTCTGAGCTACATCGCCTCGCTGGCTGATCCGTTCCCGAACGGATTGCTGCCGGCCCAGGGACCGGCGGGCGGGTTGGCCACCAACCTCGGGCAGAGCGTGAGCTTCTATCCCCGCAAGATGATCAACTCCTACGCCCAGCGCTGGTCGTTCGGCGTCCAGCACCAGTTCCTGCGGGAGTTCGTGATAGACGCTTCCTACGTCGGCAACCGGGGCACCAAGCTGGCGGCCACGCGGGAGTTCAATCCGGTCCCGGCACACTATCTGAGCGCGCTGCCGTATCGGGACCAGCCGGTCATCGATTTCCTCACCGCCCAGGTGCGCAATCCCTTCGCCGGGCTGCTGCCGGGCACGGGCCTCAACGGAGCCAACGTCTCGCAGTCCCAGCTCCTGCGGCCCTATCCGCAATTCACCGGCATCTCCTCGGTGGAGCCTTCCGGCTATTCCTGGTACCACTCGCTCCAGGTGCGCGGGGAAAAGCGCTTCTCCAGCGGTTACACGCTCAACCTCGCCTACACGTGGTCCAAGTTCATGGAGGCCGCCGCCTTCCTCAACGCCACCGACCCCATGCCCGAAAGAGTCATCAGCACCCACCACCGCACGCACCGGCTGGTGGTCTCGGGCATATACGAATTGCCCTTCGGGCGGGGTTGCAAATTTGCAACCCATGCCGGCCGCTTCTGGGACCTCCTGATCGGAGGCTGGCAGTTGAACGCGATCATCACGAGGCAGAGCGGACAGCCCCTCGGTTTCGGAAACTCCATCTTCAACGGCGATCTGAACACCATCCCGCTTCCGCGGAGCGAACGGACCGTCGATCGCTGGTTCAACACCGAGGCCGGCTTCGAGCGCGACACCAGGAGGCAGTTGGCCAATAACATCCGCAGGTTCCCCTCCCGCTTCGGCGGCATTCGTAGCGATGGCCAGCACATGTGGGACGTTTCAGCCCTGAAGAAGTTCGAGCTCAGGGAGCGGGTCCGGCTGGAATTCCGTGCCGAGGCCTACAACGCGCTGAACCACGCTAACTTCAACAACCCGAACACCTCGCCCACGAGCACCGCCTTCGCGAGAGTGACGTCGCAAAACGGCAATCCACGCTGGTGGCAACTGGCGCTCAGGCTGACATTCTGACCGCCTGGAGGGCCGCCGGTCACGGCTTCACCAGCGAGCCGTCGATGGCGCGCTGGGTGGTCCAGTTGTCGCGCGGCGGCGGCGGTTCGAGCGGGTACTTGGCCGCCATCGCCTCGTTGAGGTCGATGCCGAGTCCCCCTCCGTCGCTGCCGTAGAGGTAGCCGCCCTTGAGCTGCGCTGTGCCCGGCATCATCTCGTGCACCAGCGGCGGGAAGTGGTTCTCCTCCTGTATGCCGAAGCTCGTGATCGACATATCGACGTGATAACTGGCGAGCTGGTTCACCGGGTCGTTGTCGCCGCCCTCCTGAAACGCGGTGCGCACGCCGAAGGCCTCGCACAGCGCCGCCGTCTTCTTGGCCGCGGTGATCCCGCCCGTCTGCGAGACGCGGTTGCGGACGAAGTCGATCAGCCGCTCGGCCACCAGCGGCTGCCATTCCAGCGGGCTGGTGAACAGCTCGCCCATCGCCAGCGGGGTGGTGCACGTCTGGCGGATCAGCCGGAACCAGGCGATCTGCTCCGGCGGCAGGACGTCTTCCAGAAAGAAGAGGTGATAGGGCTCCATGCGTTTGGCGAACTCCAGCGCCTTGGTGGGCGTCAGGTGCTCGTGCACGTCGTGCAGGAGTTTCACTTCACTGCCCAGCTTCGTCCGCAGGTGCTCGAACAGCTTGGGAATGGTGTTGCAGTAAATTTCCTCGTCGAAGGCCGGCCCGGCGTAACCTGAGGCCGGTCGGCTGCCCTGCCCCGGCGGGATGAACCCACCGCCGCCGTAGCCGCCCATCTGCGCCCGCACGTGCCGGTAGCCCTCCTCCATGAACTTGCGGACGTTCTCCTCGAGTTGCTGGAAGTCGCGCCCGTCGGCGTGCGCGTACAGCGGCACCGCGTCCCGAGCCTTGCCGCCCAGCAGCTCGTACACCGGCATGCCGGCGCGCTTGCCCTTGATGTCCCACAGCGCCATGTCCAGCGCGCTGAGAACGTTGTTGTGGATGGCGCTGTTGCGCCAGTAGCCGCGCACGTTGGTCTGCTGCCAGAGGTCCTCGATGCGGTCGGCGCTCTTGCCGGTCCACCACGGGCCGAAGTGCTTCTCGATGGCGGCAGTCACCGCAAACGCGCTGTTCACGTTGCTCGCCGAGCCCAGGCCATAGAGGCCGGCCTCGCTGGTGACGACTTTGAGAAACACCCACTGGTAACGGCCTCCGGCGCTGGTCGGGATGGCTTTCACCTCGCGGATCGTGAGCGGCGCGAGGCCGCGCGTGCGGTCCGCGTATTGCTGGGCCGCCATCGCCGGCATGGCCAGCAGCCCTTTGAGCAGATCTCGACGGCGCATGGGTCCTCCTTGTGGTTCCCCCATTATAGTGATCGGCCTCGGGTCAGGAGCGGCCCGGTCAACGAATCAACTCCAGCAAGCCTTCTACAATCTGGTCCACGTCCGCCGCATCCAGTGCGCGCATGCGTCTGCCCAGCCGCTCCACGGAGATGGTACGGACCTGGGAAATCTTCACCCATGAAGGCCGCGCAAGCTTGTCGGGCGCCAACGGAAATGTCAGCGGGAAAGCCGCCCTCTGAGGCTGGCTGGTGATTGCCATGGCGATCACTGTGCCTGAGCGCTGGTTGAAGAGGTCGTTGCTCAGGATCAGAACGGGACGGAGCCCCGCCTGCTCTCTCCCCCGGACCGGGTTGAGATCCGCCCAGTAGATCTCCCCCCTCAAGATTCTGGCCATGAAGCATCCCCGAGACCTTCTTCGGCCATCTCCTGCTCCTCGGTACGATCCAGCTTCGCCAGCTCACTCGCCAGGCGGGACCGTTTTTCACGCTCGGACAGCAGATCAGCCGCCGCTTGCAGGGCACGGCTGCGGTTCGGATACTTCCCCTCCCGCACCCAGCGATCAAGGTCTCTGACGGTGCGCTTTTCCAGCGTCACGGCGATTTTGTCCACCACGGGTAAAGTATGACATTTTGTCCTACCAGCCGCAAGGGGGCGCTTTTCCGTACCCCATCACCCGCCGCACGCAGGCGCGGCTGAGCTTGATGCTCTCGCGCAACGGGCGGGTGGTCGGGAAGCGCCTCGGACCAGTTCGCGTCCGCATCCTGGTGGCGCAAGTGGGCGAAGCTGCCCCTGAGGAGCCAGTTGAAGTCCGCGCCCAGCAGAAGTTGGGTTACTGCCCCTTGAACAAGCCTATGGTGTGCCCCTCAGGGTCGGCGAACATGGCGAATTGGCCGATGTTCGGGATTGGCATCGGCGGCACAATCGTCTTGCCGCCCAGCTTCTCGGCCTTGTCCAGGTAGGCCTGCAAATCATCGACGTGGACGTAGAAGGTCAGGTTGTAGTTCGGCACGCCTTCCTGCAATTGGAAGATGCCGCCGTTGATTCCCCCGTGTCCCCCGGTCTCCACCAGCCCGTAGTCCGGGCTGTGCCGCGAGATCTTCCAGTCAAACAACTGCGCGTAAAAACCTTCCAGCTTGCTGGCGTCTTTTGCTGCGATTTCCCAGTGCACGACAGGTTGACCCATTGAATTCCCCTCTTTGCCGATGGTAGCACGAATGCCTTCGTGATTCAGTACCCCATCACCCGGCGCACGTAGGCGCGGCTGAGCTTGATGCTCTCGCGTAAGGGGCGGGTCGGCTGGAAGCCGCGCTCGTGGGCCAGCTCGATCGCCAGGTCGCCGGCAAAACCCGCTTCACCCAGCGCGCGGGCGATGGCGGCGTAGTCCATGTCCCCTTCCCCCATCGCCTCGGACCACTTCCCATCCGCCTTCTGGTCCCGGAGATGCGCGAAGACGATCCGCTTGCCGTGGCGCCGGATGAAATCCACTGGATCGACGCCGCCTCTGAGGAGCCAGTTCAAATCGGGGCCGAGCTTGACGTCGGGGATCCGCTCCAGCGTCCCCTTGAGATCGTGCTCGTTGTTGGTGACCTCGTAGGTGTGGTTGTGGAGGTTCAGCACCGCGCCGTGGTCGCCGCACAGCGCCATCAGCTTGCGCAGCAGATCGGCCTGTGCGTCGAGTTGCTCCGGCGTCTTCGGTTTGCCGGCGTTGCCCACTGACGTGCCGAGCGTCCGGCCGCCCACCTCCGCCAGCCGCCCGATGAGCAGCCGCGCTTCTTCGAGGATGGCGCCGTGCTCCTCGCGCTTCCACATGTTCGCGCTGTAGGAGGTGCCGATCACCGGCAGGCTGTGGCGGCGCGAAAGCCCGAGAATGCGCTCGACCGCGCCGTCGGGCCGGAGCGCCGTGTGCATCAACTCGATGGCGTCCACGCCGGCGTAACTCATGTCCTCGAATATCTGGTCGAGGATCGGGTAGATGTCATTCTTGGGCTGCGTGGCCGCATAAACCCAGGGATGGCCGGCCACCAGGATCTTCTTCGGCGGCAGCGCAGCCGCTGCCAGCGCTGACAGGAATTCGCGACGGCTCGGCATTGGTCACCTGCCTCGCGGCGGGGCGAGCACTCGCTCCAGGAACAGGTTCATGAATTGCCGCGCCTCGACCTCGCTGGCCACCAGCACGCTGGCCTTGGGATCGGGGCGGAACACCGTCATGCCGTAGGTGCGGCCAGGCTCGCCGCGGGTCTCGACCTCCACGCGGCCGGTCGATGTCTTGATCAGCGCAGGTCGGAAGGCAACGGCTACCGCCAGCGGGTCGTGCAGCACCGGCCTCTGCTCGGAGCGGCCGCCCTGCCAGATGTGAATCATCTCGCGGAGGAACTTCACGGTTGGCAGCGTGGACGCCTCGATCCGCTCCATGTCGCCTGGCTCCAGGCGGCACTGCATGGTGACGTCCAGCCCGACGGTGGTGATGGGCAGTCCCGAGCCGAAGACGATGGCCGCCGCTTCCGGGTCGCGCTCGGTGTTGTACTCGGTGCGCAGGCGGAAGAACACACCGTTCATCAGAACGAGCCGCGCGATCTTCTGTTCGATGCGCGGCTCGGCCTTCAGCGCCAGCGCCACATTGGTCAGCGGCCCATAGGCGAGGATGGTCACCTTCTCGGGCGCGTTGAGGCAGGTGTCGATGATCAACTGGATGCCGTTGCGGCGCTTCTCGGCCGGCTGGCGTTCTTCGGGGCCGAGCGCGGCGGTCTGCCGCACCACTCCGGTTCGAGGCCGCGTCAACAGCGGCTGCTCGGCGCCCATCCCGACCGGGATGTCGGTGCGGCCGTAAAGCTCCAGGATCTTCCAGGCCAGGTCGGCGCGCCGCTCCCGGTGCTGGAGCACGGTGATGACGGCGCGGACGTCGAGTTCCGGCGATTGGAGCGCCAGCGCCAGCGCCAGCGCGTCATCGATGTCATCGCCGATGTCGGTGTCAAGGATCACCGGCAGCGGGCGCTCGGCGGCGGCGAGCAGGCCGCTCAAGGTTACAAGAAGGAAGAAGCGGGCGAACGTATGCATTGCGCATCGATCATACGCCCGCGCGCCTGTGGGTTTCAACAGGGCCGCTAGAACCTGATCCGCAGCGCGAGTTGCACTATGCGCGGATCCAGGGTAGAGGTGATCTGGCCGAATTGCGCGCTGCTGATGTTCGTGTTCGGAGATCCCCACTGGGCGTGGTTGGCCAGGTTGAAGGCCTCGGCGCGGAACTCGCCCTTGATCCGCTCCTTCCAGATGGGGAAGAACTTGGCCAGCGCCAGGTCGAGGTTCACCCGGCCCGGACCGCGGAATGCGTTGCGGCCCAGGGTCCCGTAAGTCCGCAGTGCGGGGTTGTTAACCGCATCGTAGGTCGCCGCCGAATAGCGGGCGGTGGAGAAGGCCGTGCGATCAAAGTAGAAGTTCCCGCTGCGGTTGGCGATCGTCTGTTCGCGGTGCGGGTCGTAAACCTCCACGTTCGCCTTTATCAGGTCGGCGCGGACCATGTTGGGATCGCCAGCCGCCGAGGGCCCGGTGCGAGTCCGGGAGCGCGAGATCTGCGAGTAAACGTCCAGCGTGAAACCGGTGTGCAGGGTGAGGACAGGATACAGCGTCCACCCGCCGAGCAGCCCTTTCGGGCCGCCCCAACGGTTGAAGGGCAACTCCCATGCCGCACTGAGCACAAAGTTCTGGGTCAGGTCGAAATCCGAAGCAGCCCGGAACTGCTTTGGGTTGTAATACGGCACCCGCGACGACCGCTCGCGGAACCCGGACATGGTGTCAATGCTCTTCTGCCACGTGTAGCTGAGCTGGAGGAACTCCACCTTACCCAGCACGGGCACTTGCCGTGCTCGCTGGGTCAGGCCCACCTGAAGCGAGTTGTAGTTGCCGTTGCCGACGTTGCGGAACTCGTCGAGGTAGCTGAAGGAAGCCGCCGAAGCGATGCCGGGCTGGGCGTTGAAGATCCGGCGCGTCGTGCCCAGGATGAAGGGGTTGGCGTCCACCAGGCCAGTCAGCTTGCGCGAGCCGCTGCCGACGTAAGCAACGTCCAGCACCATGCCGTGCAGCAACTCGCGCTGCACGCTGAGGTTGTACTGGAGCGCGTACGGTGTGCGCAGATGCGGGTCCACGAAGTACACGCCACCGCCGCCAACCGGCAGGAAGCCCTCCTTCCCGAAGTCGATGTCCTTGGCAGGAGGCTTCGAGGGGAACGGGTTGGGCTGGTCGGCAGCCACGAAGGGCTGGCTCATGATGTTCAGCGGCGCGGTCGGGTTCCTGCTCGGGGGATCAAAGTACAAATCCACGAACCCGAAGAACGGCGCCTGGCCGTTGAACTGGAGGTTGTCCTCGGCCTTCAGGATGTCGTAAAACATGCCTGCCCCGCCGCGGATGCTGGTCTTCGCCGTCGGCGACCAGGCGAAGCCTATGCGCGGAGCCCAGTCGTTCTTGTCCGGGAGATTGGCGCCCTTCGGGGCATTCGGGTCGCCGGGGAACAGCAGTCCCGGCGGCGCCTTGGTGAACACCTGCGATTGCCGCCCCAGCCCGAGCGAGAACGAGCGCCCGCGGGTATCGAGCTTCGGCGACGAGTATTCATATCGCACACCCAGCGTCAGCACCAGGTTGCGAGCCAGGCGCCACTCATCCTGGAAGAAGCCTGAGAAGTACTTCGAGCGGATGTCGGAAGGGGCCAACGGGAACTGGAGAAACTCGTCTGGCAGTCCGAGCAGGAAGTCAGCCATGTCATTCCCGGAGCCGATCCCCCCGCCCTCACCCGAGAAGTAGAAGTCGCCGTTGATATAGAAGTCGTACTTGGTGTTGTTCTGGTAGGCGTTGAAACTCATACCGCCCTTGAAGGTGTGCCGGCCGCGAGCCCAGGTGAGCGTGTCGGCAACTATG
>JBBTDS010000762.1:0-13884 GCA_038060875.1 Acidobacteriota bacterium
CGGCTACGGTGGCCGCGCAGATCCGCATCGTCAAAGATCAGTTTGGCGTCCAGGAATTGGTGTTCGTGGGCGACCGGGGCATGGTCAAGAGCAAGGGCAAGCAGGCGTTGAAGGAGGAAGGACTGCGCTACATCAGCGCCCTGACAGACCCGCAGATCCGAAAACTGCTCAGCACCGGCACGCTGCAGATGAGCTTGTTTGCCGAACAGGTGTGCGAGGTGGAGGCCGACGGAGTGCGCTATGTGCTGCGCAAAAACGAGGCGGAGGAGGCGCGCGTGCAGCACCGCTGGGAGGACAAACTGGCGAAGCTCAGCGGGAAGGTGGAGCAGCGCAACCAACGGGTGAAGAAATCCAAGCGCTGCCAGCCGGAGGCGGGCCGGCGCCAGTTACAGGCCTGGGTGGCGCGCCACAAGCTGACGGGGCAGGTGGAGTTGCGCGTGGAAGACCGGACCATCACGCTGGAATGCAACCAGGCCGCCATTGACCGGGCCATGCAACTGGCGGGCTGCTACGCGGTGGTGACGGATGTGCCGAAGGAGCAGATGAACGAACAGGCCGTGCACGACAGTTACATGAGCTTGCAGAAAGTGGAGCGCGACTTCCGGCTGCTGAAGACTGGGCTGCTGGAAGTGCGGCCCGTGTTTGTGCGCAAAGAGAGCCGGACGCGAGGCCACGTGTTCTGCTGCATGCTGGCCCTGAAACTCGGCCGCGAAATAGAGCGGCGGCTGCAAGCGGCCTTCGGGACGACCGACGCCGATCCGCACGCCTTGACGGTCAGCGATGCGCTGGCGGCGCTGAGCCGGCTGTGCTTGCTGGAATATCAGATTGACGACAAGACCAAGCTGACTCGCCTGCCGAATCCCGACGCCCGCCAGGAAGAGATCCTTGCGGCGCTCGGTGTCAGCCTGCCCAAGAAGTGATGCTGTAGGCAGGAGCAATTCGTCGCCCCGAGCGAGTAACTTCCATCCGCTCAAATACATACCGGCAAAATCTCGCTCAACCGCCGGGGGAAGATCCGTCTGAATCACCAGCGGAACGTCGGCGGCGTTCGGCCGCCATCAGCCGCAAGCTCCGACTGCTGCGGGCACATGGGCTGATTCAAAAGGTGCCTCGCACAAACCGCTACCACGTCACCAACGCCGGGCGCGCGATTCTTCTTGCCGTCCTGGCCACCGCGAGAACCAGCGTCAATCAACTCAATCAGCTCCCGAAAGCGGCATGAAAGAATCGTCGCGCCGCGGAAAGAAGCGAAGATTTAGTAGTACAGTCGTCAAAAGACGCAGGTGGCTTGGGCCGTGCTGATGCACAATCTGTGGTTGATTGCGCGGCTGGAGCGACAGGAACGGAGAGTATTGCGCAAGGCGGGCTGAGCCGAAAAAATCGCTTTGAAGTCGAAGACAAACCGCCCGGCCAGTTTCTCGACCCCGGCCGAAGCGACCAGCCTGTTCACTTCGCGCCAGACCTTGACCGCCTCCCACACGCTGGCTGAAGGGATGAACGTCAGCGTCTGCTCGTGCGGTGTGTGCAGCGCATACAACCGGCCGCCCGGCTCGACTTCGAGATCGGTGGGCGGCGCATCCACGCCCTCGACAAGCGCGATACCGTTGGTGAACTCAAAGCCCGCGAACGAGGTGGACAGCCGGCGCCGCCGGGATCAACAGCCACCATGCCAGCGACCGCATACGCTCACACGAACAGCACGCGCCACACCGTATTCACCAGCGCGTGAGCTACCATCGCGGCGCGGATACCGCCTGCCTTCAGATAGGCGCGGCCGTAGAACAGCCCCGCCACCGTGGCCAGCAGCGCAAACCGCCAATTGGGAAAGGAACGAAACGGCAGGTGCGCCAGGCCGAACAAGACCGAAGCCAGCACCAGCCCCCCACGCTCGCTCCTGAGCCATTCACCGAGCCATCGCTGGAGCAGGCCGCGAAAGAAGAACTCCTCCGACAGCGCGACCACCCACAGCATCCCGAAAAACGTCCCCACCGCCAGCCACGGCGCGTTGAGCCTCGGCTCGAAGCGCGCGAAGCCGGTCACTAAGCTCAGCCCCACGCCAACCGGCGCGAAATACAGGAAGTGACGTATCCCGATGGCCCACTCCCGGCGCGATGGCAGAAACCCGAACCCGGTGCCCTCGGCCTTCCGGAAAACCAGCGCCGCCACCACTCCCAGCCGGATCCACATCAACTGCCCGAGGACCACCGCCGGACCGGCGTAAACTCGGCCGAACACCTTGCTCAAGATCACTCCGGCCACAAACATTACGAACAGCAGGTCCGCCGCCGCGCGCCTCGGCAACACGAGGTACCAGCAGGAGAGCGCCGAGGCCAGCCACAGCAGCACTGCCATCGAGCGCCAGTCAAAGACGCCGGTGGGCACGGCATAGGCGACGTAGGAGACGGCGGCGCTGGCCGTCATCCCGAGGGCCAGCACGGGACGTCGCAGGCGCGCCAGTTTCTCGCGCAGCGCGGGGAATCCGGTCCCCAGGTACAGGGCCGCCTCTATTAGAAACGCCGCCAGTAGAGGAATGGCGGTCGGGTCACCGAGCCAGGCCGGCATCAAACTAGAAGTCGTACCGCAGCGCCATCTGGAAAATGCGCGCGCTGCCGACGGTGCCGCTGATCTTGCCGAAGCTGGCCGTGGTCACAAAGTTCGTGCCGGGGTCGCCGAAGTTGACGTTGTTGAACAGGTTGTAGGCCTCGGCGCGGAGCGAGACGGCGTGCTGCTCGGTGATCTTGAACTTCTTCACCAGTGACATATCCACGATGAAGTACCGCGGGCCGCGGAAGGCGTTGCGGCCGCCGGCGCCTATCTCGCCGGCGTTCGGAAACGAGAAGCGGCCGATCTCTTCCGGGGTGAGCAAGTAGACCCCGTCGCCTTTCCGCATGACCTGGCCGATGTTGCGGTCGCCGGTGTAGTTGACCGAGGTGTTTGTAGTGGTCGGGCCGGTGGCGCGGCCGGAACTGTAAGTGATCACCCCGCCGCTCTGCCAGATGTTCAGCAGGCCGATGTCCCAGCCGCCTAGAGCCAAGTCGGCCCAGCGCGGGGCGTCGCCCGCCAGACGGCGGCCCTTGCCGATGGGCAGCGTGTAGATGAGGCTCGAGGTGAACGTGTGCGGGATGTCGGCGTCGCCGCGGGCGCGGTTGAGCCGCACGTTGTAGTTGTCGATGGGGCTGCTGAAGCCGTTGCCATCGACCGAAATGTTGTCCATAGACTTCGAGAAGGTGTAGTTGGCGTTGAACTTCAGCGCGCCGGCCTGGCGGCGCAGGCTTAACTGGAGGGAATCGTAATAGGAGCGGCCGTCGTTGACGCCGATGATCACCTGGTTGAACTGGGGAAAGTTGCGCAGGTAGAAATCGGAGACACCCGCGGTGGTGTAGCGCGCGTAATAGGTTCGGTCCACCGTATCGGCCGCGCTGCCGGCCACGCCCTGGTCGATGACGCTGGCCCCAATGGTGGAAATGGCCGAGGCGGCCGAGCCGAAGATCCGCACCAGGGTGTTGGAGGCGGGTACGGGTGTGCCGCGCAGGCGAAACGCCTGGAGCTCGCGGAAGGCGGCGAGGAAGTCCTCGTAAATGCGCGGCTGGTTGAGGTTGAGGTCCATGAACATCTTGGCGCCGTGGGTGCCGACGTAGCCGGCTTCAAGCACGGTGTTGCGGAAGATCTCGCGCTGGACGGTGAGGCTGTAATGCTGGACGTAGCCGGTGCGCAGGTTGGGGACAAACAGCGCGACGGTGGTGGAGCGGGTGGCCGGCAGGCGCAGCACCGGGGCAGCCGGCCGCTCGGGCAGGGGGATGCCGTCGCTGACCCGCGCGTCGGCGCCCGCGGCCGAGTTCGGATACACCGGCACGGCCTGCGAGAAGCCGGGCGTGGAGCCGTCCACCGTGCTGGTGGTGGCGCCAATGAGACGGTCGTAGAAAGCGCCCCAGTTGGCGCGAATGGCCGTCTTGCCATCGCCGGTGAGGTCCCAGGCAAAACCCAGCCGCGGGGCGAAGTTGTTGAAGTCGTTGTTGTACCAGCGGGTGCTGCGCTGGATGGTGAGATCGGCCAGGCGGGCGGCGTGGTGGATCAGCGCGGCCTTGTCCACCGTGCCTTGATAGCGCCTGGCTTCGTGGGGTACGCCGGAAAACTCGTAACGCAGGCCGAGGTTGAGGGTCAGCCGTGGGATGATCTTCCAGTCATCCTGGAAGAAGTAGCCGTACTCGCGAAACCTGAACGTGCGCTCGCGGGTAGTGCCGGGCTCCTGGAATTTCTCCAGGTCGCTCAAGAAAGTCTGGGTGACCTGGTTCATGCGGCCGAGCAGGTCGTTGTACAGGCTCTCAAACCGCTGGCGGTCGGCTGAGGCGATGTTGCCGGCGGGGCCGATGCTGGCCGGCGGGGTGTTGCCGAAGGTGCGGGCGAACGTAATGTTGGGCCAGATGCCGGCATCGCTGTAGCTCCACTGTTTGGTGAAGCGCCAGTCCAGGCCGCCTTTGATAGTGTGCTTGCCGTGGACGATGGTGAAGTTGTCGGTGATCTGGCGCACCGGGGCCTGGCGGCCCGAGGGGAAAGCGGGGTTGAGCGGGTCGGTCCAGGAAGTGCTGTTGGCCAGCAGCATCGAGCCGGGCAGGCGCCCCGGGCGCACGAAGTCCACGCTGTTGAACTTGTAGCCGACGCGCAGCTCGTTGACGAGGCGGTTGGTGATGGACCAATCCGAGCCGGCCGAGTAGGCCCAGCGGCGGCCGCCCTGGCTGCCTTGGGCCTGGCCGGGGAAGCGGGCATCGGCGGAATTAAGAGCGTCGATGGTCGAGTAGCGGAACCAGCTCCAGCGGAAGAAGACGCGGTTGGTGGTCCAGAGGTTGTGGTCGGTCTTGATGGTCATCTGATCGTTGACGCCGCCGGAGGGGTTGTTGAAGCGGAAGCCGGCGGTGTTCAAACCGTCGCCGACGTCGTAATTGTTCGGGCTCGGAAGAAGCTTGAGGATGTCGGCCACCTTCGGGTCGATGCCCTTGCGCCGCGGGTCGTTGCGGACGATGTCGAAGCTCTGGATCTCCGGGCTGCCGGGGGGCTTCCAGCGGAACAAACCGGCCTTGGCTTCCGGCGTCAGCACGGTGCGGTTGCGGACGATCTGCTGCGAGGTGCGCACGCCCTGGTAGTTGCCGAAGATGAAAGTGCGGTCGCGGCGAATGGGCCCCCCGAACGAGCCCCCGAAGGTGTTCTGGATGAATTTGGGCCGTGAGAGGCCGGAGGAATTATTGAAGAAGTTGTTGGCGTGCAGCGCCGTGTTGCGGAGGTACTCGAAGGCGTTGCCGTGGAAGATGTTGGTGCCGGAGCGGGTGATCAGCTCGATCTGGCCGCCGGCGCTGCGGCCGTACTCGGCCTTGCCGCCGTTGGTGACCATGCGAAACTCCTCGATGGAGTCGGTGTTGTTGGCGGTGTGCGACAGGCCGAGGCGGGGCACCACGTGGTCATTGATGTCTACGCCATCCAGCTTGGCGTTGGTCGAGCCCTGGCGGGTCCCGTTCACGCGCGAGAATGAGGGATCGCCGGGGTTGATCTGCACGCCCGGGTTGAAGATGGCCAGGATGATCGGCCCGCGCCCGAGCTGCGGCAGCACGTCGATGTCCCGCAGCGTGATGGCGCGCGCGATCTGGGCGTCGGCCGTCTGCACGCGCAGCGCGTTGGCCTCCACCACCACCGACTCGGCCACCGACCCGACCTCCAGGTTGATGTTTTCGGCCACCGTCTCGCCGACGTTCAGGACCACGCCGGTCCGGACGGCCTTGCGGAAGCCCTGGGCTTCCACCGTCACCGTGTATTCGCCTGGCGGCAGCGAGGGAAACACGTACAGGCCCTGCCCGCTGCTGTCCGTCTCCAGTTTTACCTGGGTCTTGTTGTTGACCGCGACGATTTTCACGCCGGGTACGACGGCGCCGGATTGGTCCGTAATCACGCCTTCAAGCCGCGAGGTCGAAACCTGGGCATAGGCTGACGCCACTACGAAGTAGAACAGCAGTACTCTGGCGCATCTCATCGGGAGCTCCTGACTGGCTTTCCAGTATGTCAAAACATCAATTTCAGCGCAAAATACGCCTGGCGCGGATATCCGCTGGTGGCGCTGATCCGTCCGAACAGCGTGCTGGTGACGCCGGTGCCCGGTCCGGCGAAGTGCGAGTGGTTCCACGCGTTCAGGAACTCGGAGCGAAACTGCAACTTCCAGCGCTCCCCCAGGCGGAAGTTCTTCAGCGCCGAAAGGTTCCAGATGTTCAACCCCTTCGTGCGCAGCCCGGTCAGCCGTGCCGGAAACGTCCGGATGTTCGAGCCAAGCTGCCTGGCCGGGTCGCGCTCGAAGCCGGCGCCGGTGTTGAACCACCGGTCAACGGTGCGCCGGCCCCGGGGCAAGACGATGTCGTGCAGGTTGCCGGTGAAGATCACGTTGCCGAACCCGATCGCAGCTCCGCTCTGCGCTTCGTAGATCCCCTGCAACTGCCAGCCGCCCAAAAGCTGAGCGCCAACACCTTTCAGCCCGCTCCCGAATCGCTTGCCCGGGCCCACCGGTATTTCCCAGATGCCGCTGGTGACGAACCGCTGCGGCCGGTCCTGGTCCGAAATCGTCCGCGCCGGCGCCGCGTCGGTCTCGTTCAGGAAGCTGGTCGCCTCGATGAACTTCGACCAGGTGTAGTTGGCCTGAACGGTGAAGCCTGCGTCGAAACGCCGCTCGGTCCGTACCTGGAGCGAGTGATAGGAGGACGAACCCACGGGCTGGGTGACCGAGATGCCGGCGAAGTGTGGATACGGCCGCAGCAATTGGGCCCGCCCCACGGTGCGGCCGGCCAGGCCCGTCCCGGGCAGCAACGGATAAAACGGGTTGGAAACCTGCGCGGTGAGGAAGTCGATCGTCGTCTGGTCGCGCACCGGAAGCCTGCTCAGGTATTGCACCGGCGCCGGATCCAACTGCCGGCCCACGCCGAGCTTGCTGCCCCGGCTGCCCACGTAAGTCAGCTCCAGCAGAACCCGCTGCGGCAGCTCACGCTGCACGCCGAAGCTCCAGCGTTCGAGGTAGGCGCACCTCGGTTTGGGGTTGAAGAAGCTGACACCGCGGCCCACGTCGGTGAGCAGCCCGCCGGCCGCCCCCAGCGCCTGAGCGAACCCGGCCGGGAAAGGATTGGCCAGCGAGGCGATGAACGTCAGCCCATTGTCGGTGCTCGCCACCAGGCCGGTCCGTTGCGTGAAACCGCTCTGGTTGACGGTCATCCGGTCCACGCCCATCGGCACAAAGAAAATGCCGTAACCCGCGCGCAGGATCGTGGCCCGGTTGAGGCTGAGCGCCACCCCGGCGCGCGGCGAGAAGTTGTTGCGGTCCGCGGCCCACAGCTTGCGCCCTTGGCTGCCCGCGAACAGCAACCCGCCGGTGGCGCGGAACTGCGCCGCCGGCACTTCGGGAATCGGGCTGCGCGCGTAGTTGGCCTTCGCCTCCGCCTCGATGGGGTTGGGAGTAGTGAAGTCGAATCCCCGCACACTGCGGTTGAACCGCTCCGTAGCCGGCCCTTCGTATTCGTAACGCAGCCCCAGGTTGAGCGTCAGCTTCGGAGTAAGTTTCCAGTCGTCCTGTAAGTAGAGCGCGGTGTAAGTCGATTGCTCGGCGAAAGAGGCATTTACATTGATCTGCCCGCCGCTAGGGATGCCGAGCAGGTAAGAAGCCATTCCCTGGCCGATGGGCGCCGCCGGGGAGTTATCCAGCGGCCCGCGCGTCCAGGCGGCGCCGAACTCGATCCGCGGCGTCTGGAAGCTGAAGGTGTAGTTGTGCTCCCGGTAAAGGCGGAACTCGCCGCCGAAGCGCAGACTGTGAGCGGCGCGGGTGGCGGTGAAGTCGGCCGCCAGCGTGTGATAGTTCGTGTAGGCCCCGGACGGAAACGTCGGGCCAAGCTCGGCGTACTGGTCCACCGCAATCTGCGGGAAGGTGATTCCCAGCGGGTCCAGCCGGGCCACGAAGTCGCGCGCAAACCCGGCGCCGGCCAGGTCGAAGCCCTTGCCGTAAGGGTCGAAGGTCTGGATGAACCGCGCCGCGCCGTAGCGGAGATTCATCAGGAACCGCGGGCTGATCACGTACACATCATCAAAGCCGAAGCCCTTGTTGTAGCGGTGCCGCTCGTTGCCGGTGGCCGGGTTCGGAAAATACTGGCCGGAGGCAAAAAGCTGGTGCGCCCAGTTGAAGCGGCCGAAGACGCGGTGCTTGTCGCTGAAGTTGTGATCGACGCGCAGCGTGTGCGAGGAGTATTCGTTCTGCGAGCGCAGCGGCCGGAAGTAATTCTGCCGCCCGTCGGCGGTGCCGGCGGCGTTCGGCTCCGGCCAGTAGTCGAGCAGCTTGCGGGCCATCGGGTCCAGGCGGGAGGCCGGGATGCGGTTCCCCGGAAAGGGCTGGCGGCTGAACCGACCGGGCCCAGAGGGCGCCCCGGCCGCCGCAATCGTCGCCGGATCGTAGACCTGGTACACCGGCCCAAGCCCCTGCAGCGCCGAAAAGTCCCCCTGGCGCTGCTTGAGATCGGGCGCCGTCTGGTAGTAATTGCCCCGCTCCGTTCCCGGCCGGATCAGTCCTTCGTACCCGTACATCCAAAAGCTCTTGTCACGGCCTGCGTATAGACGCGGCAGCACCACCGGCCCGCTGAAGGTGGCCCCGAAGCGGTTGATCACGTGCTGCGGGGCCACTTCCTTTCGCTTGGCGCCGGTTACCGGTCCGGTGGCCGGGTCGTAGAGGTACTGCCGCTGGAAGAAGTCGATGCCTTGCAGCGTGTTGTTGTTGTGGAAGTGGAACAGGCTGCCGTGCAGCGCGTTCGCTCCCGAGCGCAGCGCCACGTTCACCACCCCGCCCGCCGAGTGACCCTGGGCCGCGTCGTAGCTCACCGTCTGGACCTTGAACTCCTCCACGATCTCCGCCGACGGGGCGAAGGACGCATTCTGGCCCCACATGGCCGGCGTGCCGTCGATCGTGTATTCGGTGTTGTGGTCGCGCGCGCCGGCCACGGCGATGTTGGTGACCACTTCCACCGCCGGGGCCAGGCTGGGATGGTTCGGCGCGGCGAAGTTCAGCACGCCCGGAGCGAGCCGCGTGAGCGTGTACGCATTCCCTCCGCTCAGCGGTAGGTCGGTCAGCCGCCGCCGGTCCACCACCTGACCGATCGAGGCCGTGGCCGCCTCCAGCAGCGGCGTCTGGCCGGTGACGGTGACGGTCTCCGTCACTGCGCCGACTTCCAGCGTCATGTCCAGCGTGAGGCGGTCGGCCACGCGAAGCTCGATCCCCTCGCGGACGTACTTGCGGAAACCGGCCGTCTCCGCCGTGACGTTGTACAGGCCGGGCGGCAGGTACGGGATCTCGTACCGCCCCTGCTCATTGCTGCTGGCGGAGACCGTGACGTTTGTTGACACATTGGTGGCTTTCATCTCGACATTCGGAACCGCCGCCCCGCTCGGATCGCTGACCAGCCCCAGTATCCTCCCGCGCGGATCCTGCGCCATCGCCACCAACATCAAATTCAGTGACAGGCTACACAACCTCGAAATTAATCCAATTCCACCACCCATGGCTCAATACTCCAATCGCAGCGCAAACTGCATCACGCGCGGGCTGGAATCCGTCCCGCGCACCTTGCCCACGTCGGGGCTCTCCAGGTTCGTGTTCGGCGGCGCAAGGCCGCGCAAAGGCGGCAAGGTCAAACCAGCGGTCGGGATGCGGGTTCGCCACCGTGCCGCCGGCCACAGGCTCACCAGCTTGTCCGCCAGCGGATCGAAGCGCGAATGCAGAATCGCGTTGCCCGGGAACGCCTGCCCGGTCGATCGCCCCATGGAGGGCGGGATTGTAGGCGCCGGTCTGGTCAGTCACCAGCCCGGTGATATAGGCCGTACCCATCGGCGTGAACTTCCGGGTTCATTGTAGGATAAGCCTCCGGGCTTGTCTCGCGTTGGGGGCTGGGCGTGCCCGCGTAGGGGCCGGGCATGCCCGGCCCCTACTCAAAAAGTGTACCGCAGCCCCAGCAGGATGCGGCGGTTGCCGCCGTCCTGGCCCCACTGGTTCAGGAAGTTCGCCGAGCTGACGCGGGACTCGGCGATGCCGAAATCCCGGCTGTTGGTCGCGTTGTAGAACTCGGCCCGGAACTGAAGGATGTTGGTCTCGGAGACTCTGGTGTTCTTGATGAACCCGATACCGAGGTTGGCGATGCCGTCGGCCCGAAGGGCGTTGCGGCCGACGTTGCCCAGCGGGCTGGCCGCAGTCACGCGCGAGAACAGCTTCGCGCCGCCCTCACGGTAGATCTCCTGAACCGACATCGAGGTCAGATCGAGGCTGGTGTTGACGTTGGCCCGGATGGCATTGCCCACCAGCGCGTCGATCCCGCTCAGCCGGAAGCCAGGGTCGGCGCCATCCAGCGCGGTGAACGGCGCGCCAGCCTGCAAGGTAAAGAACGGGCTGACCTGCCAGCCGCCCAGGATCTTGCCGGCCGCCCCCTTCTGTTCGCGGAGGAAAGGCAGCTCGTAGACGGCGTTGGTCGTGAACCGGTGTGGCCGGTCATAGGTCGAGCGGCCCCGGTCCGCCCGCCGGTTGTAGGAATCCTGCGAGACCGCTACCTCGCCGGACACCGACGGATTGAAGATCTCCGAGGCGTCGTCGATATAGGCGCTCCAGGTGTAATGAGCAGCCAGGGTGAGACCTTGCGAGTACCGCTTTTCCAGGCTGGTCTGCAACGAGTGATAGATCGAAGAGGCGGCGTTGGCGCGCAGCCGGATGATCCCGCGGGTGGGATCGACCCGCGCCGTGCCCCGGTTGTTGTTGGTGGCCAGCGTCGGGTTGCCGTCGATGGTCTGGTAGAGCGCGCTGCCCTTGGTGCCGATCCAACCGATGGTCAATGCCCAGTTCTGCCGCAGCTCCCGCTGCAACTGCAACGCGAACTGCTCAGCATAGGGAGCGCGGAAGTCGCCGCCCACCACCGTCCGGGTGATCATGTAGGGATTGGCAATGGCGGGAGGATTGACGCCCGCCGCGCTCACCTGCGCCATCGAATTCGGCGTGCGCGCCGGCAAATTCACCACGTTGACAAACGGGAAGGCGCTGAAGATGTTCAGCGCGATGTTGATGAAGGCGAAGTCGTAGGTGCGGGAGTAGCCGCCGCGCAGCACCAGTTGCTCGTTGCCCGTCAGCCAGCCCAGCGCCGCCGGCGCCTTCGGCAGCCGGTAATTGAAGCCGAACCGCGGCGCCCAGTTGTTGTTGTCACGCTTGGGCATCGGCGTCAGCGCGTAACCGGGGTTCCCACCGACCCGGGACAGGATGCGCTCGTTCAACTGGCGCAGGTTCTCGATCGGATTGCCCGGCGATTCGTAGCGGACGCCGTAAGTGATGGTGAACCGCGGGCGGATCCGCCACTCGTCCTGAAGGAAGAAGAAGTAGTCGTCGTACTTGTAGTAGTTGAGCCGCTCGCCGCCGGGCAGCGGAGCGTTGATCGAGGCCGTCTGGGCTACGTCGTCCACCAGGTCTTGCAGCGTGTTGTAGGCCAGCCGCCCGCGGATATTCGGGATGAACAGGCTCTTTACGTCCTGGCGGCGGAAGTCGATGCCGAACTTCATCGAATGCGACCCGCGCAGCCAGCCCAGCGTCTCCTGGATCTGGTAGTTGTTGTTGAATCGGAACTGCGGCAGGTTGAGCGCCAGCCCGATGGCCGTGCGCGAGGCGGCCGCGTTGAAGCCGGTCAGGCCCAGCTCAGGGACCTCGATGTTGGGGATGCGTTCTGACTTCGGGTCTTGCGCCGTTGTCGTCGAGCCGAACCGCTGCCAGGAAAGCCGCAGCTCGTTGAACATGGTGGGGGAGAAGGAGCTGTTCAGGGCCGCGCTGGCCGCCTGGCGCCGGGTCGGCACGACGGTTGTCAGGCCCGGCGGCGTCGCCTGGCCGCTGCCGGAACCCAACTGATCGTTGTAAAGGTACCGCCCGCCCAGCGAGTGCTTGTCGTTGAACCGGTGGTCGAGCCGGCTCGACCACTGCCAGTTGTCGAACTTGACGCTGGTGGCCCCGCTCAGCGTCCCCAGAGGCACCTGGACCGACTGCCCGCCAACGGTCAGCGGCGCCGACAGCCCGGCCACTGGCGCCTGGGCCGCCGGCAGGTGCTCCAGCAGCGCCTGCACCGGGGGTCGCGAACCAGCCAGCCGTTGCAGGGTCTGCCGCCCTTCTTCAGTAGGCACGCCGCGGATGGTCGTACCGCTGCCAAGCTGCCGGTCCGTCCAGCGCTGGAGCGAGCCGAAGAAGAAAGTCTTGTCCTTGAGGATCGGCCCGCCGGCCGTGCCGCCGAACTGGTTCTCGATCCGGAACGGGGCCGAGGCGAACTTCGGCCGCGGCGGCGTCCCCACCGGGGCCTTATCCAGGTTGCTCCGCGAGTTCAGGTGATTGTCGTTGTGGAACCAGAAGGCCGAGCCGTGGAACTCGTTGGTGCCGCGCTTGGTGATGATGTTCACCACCGACCCCGCCGTGCGGCCGTACTCCGGCGCGAACTGGCTGGTGATCAGGCGGAATTCGGCCACCATGTCCGGGTTGTTGATCACCTGGCTCAGCCCGGTGACGCTCGGGTCGTTGCTGTCCTGCCCGTCCAGCATGAAGTTGTTCGAGCGCAGCCGCATCCCGTTCACCGAGAAATTCACTCCGCCGGCGGCGAAGCTGGACTGGCCGGAGGAAATCTGGCTCACGCCGGGAACTGACAGCGCCAGGTTCAGGATGTTCCGGTCAGTCGAGAGCGGCAGATCCGAGACGCGCCGGGTGTCGAAGTTCACCCCCACCTCGGCGTTGGTCGTGTTGATGAGCGGCGCGTCGGTCGAGACGGTCACCGTCTCGACCAGCCCGGCCACTTGCAGCTTGATCTGCAAGTCCGCGTCCTGGTTCAGCATCAGGCCGATCGGCCCCTGTACATACCGGGCAAACCCGCTCTTTTCAACCGTGACCTGGTAAGAGCCCACCGGCAGTTGCGGGAACCGGAAGCGGCCTTCAATGCCGCTGGTCATCTCCCGGGTCGCGTTGGTTTCCAGGTTGCGGGCTGTGATCTTCGCATCCGCCACGGCCGCGCCGGTCGGATCCTGGACCACGCCCAGAATTTCACCCGTGGTTACCTGCGCCAGGCCCGGTAGGGCCAGCAGGCACAATACTGCGCATACGGCGATTACCGTTCGCATGGTTAAACTCCTCCCTTAGTGCAATCAGTAAGAGCGAGAAACTACCCTCTCACCGAATGTTAGCACAACCGAACGGCGCTGAACAACAGCCCCTGACGAGCCCCAGCAGTTTCGGAAGTCTGGCGGGGCAGGGGGCGGCGGGCTCGTCGCTGAGGAATTCGAGAGGACCGCGTCGCCCGCGCCGCCGTTGAAGCCCTGATTCTCGATCTCCCAACGGCTCTTCCCGATTCGATAAAGGCCCAGGCTGTTGAGCTTGCGTTTGGGAAAGTTGGTCAGCCAGTCGGCCTCGAACACCTCCCGCGCCTCGACCGCCGCGCGCAGTTCGGGGAGGTTGTCTTTCAGGCGCGCCACGATCGGCAGCTCCAACTTGTCAGCCACGTGCAAGAAGGGAGCGGTGGCGAACTCCCCATCGGCTACGACATAGTCGGCAAACCGCGGCCCCAGGTGGCTGACCGTTCGCCTCAATAACCGCTTGCCGGCTGAGTACTCGCCGTCGCCGGGGCGTTCGAGGTAGGACTTCAGGCCCAGGCAATGGCAGGCGTAGTTTTGCATCCCCTGCGCGCTGGGCCCCTTCATCGAGCTTCCGGTTTGCGCTGCGCTTGCTGCTTGCGCCAGAGCACCAACAGTTCGAACTTGCGTTGGCGCAGGCGCGAGGCCTCCGGACCCTTGGGTTCGACTTTCATCTGCATGGCATCATACATTCAG
>JBBTDS010000763.1:0-8734 GCA_038060875.1 Acidobacteriota bacterium
AATGTTGGTATCTCGTAGAGATTTCCTCAGAACCTGCCAGCGCTACGCTCCTGTGCTGGGACTGAGTGCTGTGGAGCTGGGCCGGGTGAAGGCCGTGCTCGCCAATCCGAACGCGCCCACTTGTTTGTGGTTGGAGGGGAGCGCCTGTAGCGGCTGCTCGCTGTCCTTCCTGAACTACGTATCCTCCACGGCGCCGAAGACGGCGGCGGAGGTGCTGATTTCCACGGTGAATCTGGCTTATCACAAGACTGTGATGGCGGGCGCGGGTCAACTGGCGGTGGACGTAGTGAAGGCAGCCTATCAGAAAGGCTCCTACGTGCTGATCGTCGAGGGCGGGGTACCCACCGCGTTTGGCGGGCACACGTGCGTCATCTGGACCGACAGCGGCCGGGACGTGACGGCCCTGGAGGCGGTGCAGTGGCTGGCGCCACGCGCCCAGGCCATCGTCTCGATCGGCACCTGCGCCGCGTGGGGCGGGGTGCCGGCGGCGGCGCCGAACCCCACCGGGGTGCAGGGCGTGAAGACGGTCACGCTGAGAAACACTATCAACGTGCCCGGCTGCCCGCCGCATCCCAACTGGATGATTTGGACGTTGGTCAAGCTCCTGGCCGGGACGCTGGGACCACTGGACCAGTTCGGCAGGCCCAGCGGATTGTTCAACCGCACCGTCCACGATTTGTGCGAGCGGCGGGAGCGGGAAGAGGCCCACACGTTCGGCCAGGACGGCCTGTGCCTGGAGGAACTGGGCTGCTGGGGACCTTCTACGCAGGCTCCCTGCCCGACCACCCGATTCAACAACGGCGTCAACTGGTGTGTGGATGCCAACGCCCTGTGCATCGGGTGCGCCCGGCCGGCGTTCCCAGGCGCAGCTATTCACGAACAGCATGAAGAGGAGGACGACTAACGCCATGGCGAGTATCACTCTGACGCCCCAAGCCTTGGGCATCGATCCGGTCTCCCGGATCGAGGGCCACCTGAAAGTAGACGCGGTGGTCGATTTCGTGAACGGCCGGCAGCAGGTGGTGGAAGCCAGGCTGAGCGGCACGCTGTTCCGTGGCTTCGAGAAGATCCTGGAGAACCGCCCCCCGCTGGATGCACCCGACATTACGCAGCGCATCTGCGGGGTGTGTCCGGTGTCGCACGGCTTGGCCGCCAGCATGACCCTGGAGAAGGCCGCGGGGCTGGTGCCGCCGCCGGCCGCGCGCGTCATGCGCAACCTGGTGCTGGGCTCGAACTTCCTCCAGTCGCACATTCTGCACTTTTATGTGCTGTCGGTGCTGGATTTTGTGGAGGGCCCCGCCATGCCCCCCTGGCAGCCGTCCTGGACCAGCGACAAGCGGATCACGGGCGCAAACGCCAGCCGCCTGGTGAACAACTACGTCCGTGCGCTGGACATCCGACGCAAGTGCCACGAGATGGGCGCCATATTCGGGGGCAAGCTGCCGCATCCGCCGGCCTTCGTGCCGGGGGGCTTCACCACCACACCGCGCGCGACGCGCCTCAAGCTGTTCCAGCAATACCTGGCGGAGATCCGCGCTTTTATCCACGACGTGTACCTGCCGGACGTGGACCTTGTGGCGTCCTACTACCCGGACTACTACCAGATCGGCGGCGGGCCCAGGAACCTGCTGGCCTACGGCGTCTTCGACCTGGATGACGCCGGCACGGTGAAGCTGTTCAAGCGCGGGCGGCTGCGGAGCGGCAGCAACACGGTCGAGCCAGTGGACACGGCGGCGATCACTGAACGGGTTACGGCCTCCTGGTACGCACCGCAGACCGACGACCTGAACCCCGCTGCCGGGGAGACGATTCCCGTCTACCCAAAGAATGGCGCCTACTCCTGGCTGAAGGCGCCGCGTTACCAGCAAGTCCCCTACGAGGTCGGGGCGCTGGCACGGATGCGGGTCAGCGGGTACTACCAGGGCGGTGAATCAGTGCTGGACCGCCACCGCGCGCGGGCCTTGGAGGCTCTGCGGATCGCCGATGCACTGGGCGGCTGGGTGCGGCAACTGTCCTCACGGCAGCCCACCTACATCCAGTACCGGACCCCGCTAACGGGCGCCGGCGTGGGCTTGACCGAAGCGCCGCGCGGCGCGCTGGGGCACTGGTTGAAGATCGAGGGTGGGCGCACGGCGAAGTACCAGGTCGTCACTCCAACCTGCTGGAATGCCTCGCCGAAGGACGCGCAGAACCAGCGCGGTCCCATCGAGCAAGCGCTGATCGGAACGCCGGTGCGGGAAGTGGACGAGCCGGTGGAAGTGGCGCGGGTAATTCACTCCTTCGACCCGTGCCTGTCGTGCGCGGTACACGTGATGCGCCCGGCGGAGAACGCACGGGTGTTCGTGCTGGGCCATGTGCACGCGGATGCCGAAGCAGCCTGCCACGTCCACACGCATTAGGGCAGCAGGGCGCGGGCCGCGCATCCTGGTTCTGGGGCTGGGCAACCTGCTGATGGGCGATGATGGAGCCGGCGTCCACGCTGTTCGTCGGCTCCGGGCGAGCGGCCTGCGCGGGGTCCTGGCCGTGGATGTGGGCGCCGCCGTGCTGGACGCCCTGCATTTGATCGAACGTGCCGACCGGGTGTTGGCCTTCGACGCCCTGCGCGCCGGCGGCGCGCCAGGGACGCTTTACGCACTCGGGGTGGAAGGCGTGCGCGACGAGGGTGTGCGTTACTCCGCCCACGAGCTGAGCCTGCTGGGTGCGCTCCGCTTGGCAAGGCGGCGGCCCGACGAAATCGTGATCCTGGCCGTCGAGCCGGCGCGCATTGACTTCGGCGATCATCTGTCAGATCCCGTGGAGCGCGCCCTGCCGGGCCTGCTCACGGCGGCTCAGCGGGTCATCGCCCACTGGAGAAGGGACCCGGCCTGGCGGGGCGTGGCGGAGGCGGTTGGATGTATAATTGCTGGTGGCCAGGAAGCCGGAATGGAAATGCTGGTCGAAACCGAATGACGGCTGAAGCCGCTCGCTTGCGGGTCTCGCTTCAAGGCGCCGTCCAGGGCGTTGGCTTCCGCCCCTTTGTCTACCGCCTGGCGCGGGAGATGGGCCTGAACGGCTGGGTGCTCAACTCCAGCGCCGGTCTCATCGTCGAGGTCGAGGGAAGCCGCGAAGAGCTGGAGCGGTTCCTCGCGCGTCTCGATCGGGAAAAACCGCCGGTCGCGGCAGTTCTGTCGCGCGAGGTCGCCCTGCTGCCCCCCGCCGGCTTCACCGGCTTCGAGATCCGCTCCAGCGATGTCGAAGAAGAACGCACCGCCGGCGTCCTCCCCGACCTGGCCACTTGCCCCGAGTGTCTCGCCGAGTTGCTCGACCCCGCCGACCGCCGCTTCCTCTACCCGTTCACCAACTGCACGCGCTGCGGCCCGCGTTACAGCATCGTGCTCGACATCCCCTACGACCGCCCGCGCACCACCATGGGCGGCTTTACCCTGTGCCCCGAGTGCCACCGCGAATACACCGACCCCGCCGACCGCCGCTTCCACGCCCAGCCCAACGCCTGCCCCCGCTGCGGGCCGAAGATCCAGCAGACCATCGGCGAGGCGGCCCAGGCGCTGCACACCGGCCGCATCGTCGCACTCAAGGGCATCGGCGGCTTCCAACTTCTGGTTGACGCCCGCAACGAGGAGGCGGTCGTGCGGCTGCGCGGGCGCAAGCGCCGCGAAGAAAAGCCCTTCGCGCTGATGATGCCGTCGCTCGAAATGGTCCGCGAGTACTGCGTCCTCAGCCCCCAGGAAGCCGGCCTTCTTGAGTCGCCGGCCGCGCCCGTCGTTCTCTTGCGGCCCAACGGCCGGCCGGGTATCGCACCCGCGGTCGCCCGCCACTCGCCGTACCTCGGCGTGATGCTGCCTTACTCGCCGCTGCATCACCTGCTGATGCGCGAGTTTCCGTTCCCCATCGTCGCCACCAGCGGCAACCTCAGCGACGAGCCGATCTCGATCGACAACGACGAGGCCCGCACCCGCCTGGGCGAAGTGGCCGATTCCTTCCTCATGCACGACCGCCCCGTCGCCCGGCCCTGCGACGATTCGGTGGCGCGGGTGGTGCGCGGCCGCGCCAGCCTCATCCGCCGCGCCCGCGGCTACGCGCCGCTGCCCATCCGCATCGGGCGCGAGTTGCCGCCGGTCGTGGCCGTCGGCGGCCATCTGAAAAACACCGTCGCCATCGCCATCGGCAGGCAGGTCTGCGTGAGCCAGCACGTCGGCGACCTCGACACGATCGAGGCCCGCCGCGCCTTCGAGAACGCCATCGACGATCTCTGCCGGCTCTACCGCTTCCGGCCGGAGCTGGTCGCCTGCGACCTCCACCCCGACTACGCCTCGACGCGCTGGGCGCAACAGTCCGGCCTGCCCCTTGTCGCCGTCCAGCACCACCACGCCCACGTCGCCGCCTGTGCCGCCGAGCACGAACTCGACGAGCCTTATCTCGGCGTGGCTTGGGATGGGACCGGCTACGGCCTCGACGCCACCGTCTGGGGCGGCGAGTTTTTCCTGGTCGAGCACGGCCGCTTCGAGCGCGTCGCCCACCTGCGCCCGTTCCGCCTGCCCGGCGGCGAGGCCGCCGTGCGCCAGGGCTGGCGCTCCGCCGCCTATTTCGGTGACAGGCTACACAACCTCGAAATTCCCTGTGCCGGCAGTCCGCAGAGGTCGCCGAAGCTGATCCGCCGCATGATCGAGCGCGGCGTCAACGCGCCCTGGACCACCAGCGTCGGCCGGCTGTTCGACGCGGTGGCTTCGCTGGCCGGCGTGGCCCACGAGAACCGCTTCGAAGGGCACGCCGCCATGCTGCTGGAACGCACCATCGGCGGCCTCGTAACCGATGACGCCTATCCGCTGCCCCATGGCGACTGGCGCCCGCTGATCGAAGCGGTCTGCGGCGATGTCAGCCGCGCGGTCGCGCCCACGCGCATCGCGGCGCGCTTCCACAACGCGCTGGCCAACTGGATCGTCGAGGTGGCCGAACAGATTCGAGCGCGCCATGTCTGCCTGAGCGGCGGCGTCTTCCAGAACGGATACCTGACGGAGCGCGCTGCGGCTCTGCTGGAGGAACGCGGCTGCCGCGTCTACACCCACGAGCGCGTGCCCCCGAACGACGGGGGAATCGCGCTGGGCCAGGCCGTGCTGGCCGCGGCCAGGAGCTAAACAATGTGCCTCGCCGTCCCCGGTAAGATCGTCAACCTCCTCGATGACTCCGATCCTGCCTTGCGCCGCGCCACGGTCGATTTCGCCGGCGTGAGGAAAGAGGTTTCGCTGGCCTTTACTCCCGAGGCCGCCGCCGGCGACTACGTGCTGGTGCACGTCGGCTTCGCCCTCAGCGTGGTCGATGAAGCCGAAGCGGAGAAGATCTTCGAGTACCTGCGCGAGATGCAGGAACTCGAGGACGCCGGGGAGTCGCCGCCGTGAAGTTCATCGACGAGTACCGCGACCGGGAAGCGGCGGCTCGGCTCGCGCAGGCGATCCGGCGCCTGGTCCGCCGCCCCTGGACCATCATGGAGGTCTGCGGCGGCCAGACGCACACCATTCTCAAGAGCGGCCTCGAAGAGCTGCTGCCGCCCGAGATCACGCTGGTGCATGGCCCCGGCTGCCCTGTCTGCGTGACCCCGGTCGAGCTGATCGATAAGGCGGTAGCCATCGCCTCCGAGCCCAGCGTTGTCTTCTGCTCGTTCGGGGACATGCTGCGCGTGCCCGGCTCGACGCACAGCCTGTTTGACGCCAAGGCCGCCGGCGCCGATGTGCGCATCGTCTATTCGCCGCTCGACGCGCTCAAACTGGCGCGCGCGAACCCGCGGCGCGAGGTGGTCTTCTTCGCGGTCGGCTTCGAGACCACCGCCCCGGCCAACGCCATGGCCGTCTGGCAGGCCGCGCGCGAGGGCCTGGCAAACTTTTCGGTGCTGGTCGCGCACGTGCTGGTGCCGCCGGCCATGGCAGTCATCCTCAACTCAGCCGACTGCCGCGTGCAGGCTTTCCTGGCGCCGGGCCACGTATGCACGGTGATGGGCTACGAGGAGTACGAGTCGCTGGCAGCCCGCTACCGCGTGCCCATCGTAGTCACCGGCTTCGAGCCGCTCGACCTGCTGGAAGGCCTGCGCATGGCTATCGCGCAACTCGAAAGCGGCCGGGCTGAGGTCGAGAACCAGTACAGCCGCTCGGTGCGCCGCCAGGGCAACCGCGCGGCGCGGCAGCGCATCGCCGAGGTCTTCGAGGTCTCCTCCCGCCGGTGGCGGGGCATCGGCGAAATCCCCTCGAGTGGCCTGCGCCTGCGCGAGCCTTACCGGCGTTTTGACGCCGAGACGCGGTTCGCACTCCGCGCCTTGGAAGCGGCCGATTCCACCGACTGCATCGCCGGCCTGGTGTTGCAGGGGCTGCGCAGGCCGCCCGAATGCCCGGTCTTCGCCACCCGCTGCACCCCTGAGCGGCCGCTCGGCGCGCCGATGGTTTCCTCCGAGGGCGCCTGCGCGGCGTATTATCTTTACCGGCACTATGAACGAGCTTAGTCTGAGTCTGAGCTGTCCCGTGCCGCTTCCCGCCGGGGACCGCATCCTGCTGGCCCACGGCGGCGGCGGCCGGCTGATGCACCAACTGCTGGAGATGGTCTTCTTGCCGGCGTTCGCCAACGCGCCGCTGGAGGCCCGCCACGACGGCGCCGTGGTGACGGTCAATGGTGTGCGGCTGGCCTTCACGACCGATTCCTACGTCGTCCGCCCGCTCGTCTTCCCCGGCGGCAATATCGGCGACCTCGCGGTAAACGGCACCGTCAATGACCTGGCTATGTGCGGCGCACGCCCGCTCTACCTGAGCGCCGGCTTCATTCTCGAAGAAGGCCTGGCCATGGAAACGCTGCGCCTGGTGACCGCCTCGATGCGCGCGGCGGCGGAGCGCGCCGGCGTGGCGCTGGTCACCGGCGACACCAAGGTGGTGGACCAGGGCAAGGGCGACGGCATCTTCATCAACACCGCCGGCATCGGATTGGTCGAGTGCGCCGGCGAGATCGGCCCCGCCGCCGTGCGCCCCGGCGACGCGGTGCTGCTCAGCGGCGACCTCGGCGCGCACGGCGTGGCCGTCCTCTCTGTGCGCGAGGGCCTGGAGTTCGAATCGCCCATTGTCAGCGACACCGCGCCGCTCTGGGAGCCGGTCGAGGCGATGCTCAAAGCCGGCATCGAGATCCACTGCCTTCGCGACCTGACCCGCGGCGGCCTCGCCTCGGCGCTGAACGAGATCGCCGACGTGCGCCGCCTCGCCATCCGCATCGAGGAAGCGGCCGTGCCCGTCGAGGAAGCGGTCAAGGGCGCCTGCGAGATCCTCGGCCTTGACCCGCTCTACGTCGCCAACGAAGGCCGCTTCGTCGCCTTCGTCCCCGAGGCCCAGGCCGAAGCCGCGCTCGCCGCGCTCGGCCGCCGCGCCGTCCGCATCGGCACGGTCCTGGACGATCCCTCGGCGGTGGTCATCCTCCACAGCCGCATCGGCGGCCACCGCGTGCTGGACCTGCTCAGCGGCGAGCAGTTGCCGAGGATCTGCTGAGGGAGTTGGGCGAGATTCAGCGTCTCTGCCCCCAGCCCGACGGCTTCTCAGCTTCCCCTTTGGCGCGGTTCGTGCTGTAATGAACATAAGGAAGATAGGCGTGTGGTCTCTGGTTTTCATCGACGGTTGATCGTCTTCTCCGGCCCCCCTTGTTCCGGCAAAACCGCCTTGGCAGAACGAATAGCGTTCCGCACCGGGATTCGATACTTCCAGATGGACGCAGTCCGTATGCGATTGATCCCCGATGGACGTCACGACAAGGACCAGAGGGACATTGCCTACAGGGCAGTTCACCTTATGGCCGAGACAATTCTTCTCCTCGACCAATCCGCCATTCTGGACGCAACTTACGGACCGGCCGAGCATCGCAGGGAATTGGAGGGGATTGCTGAAAGGACGCGGGCCCAGATCTTCCTTATTGAGTGCAGAGTCTCACCTGAAACTGCGGTCCGCCGTTTCGAACAGCGCAAACCGGGCCACCCCGCCATCGATCTGACACCGCAGCGGGTGGCTGAGCATGTTCGCGATTTCCCTTACTCCTTCGAAGGTCTCGTGGTTGATACTGAAGCAAGTTTTGAATCGTGTCTGACCCAAGCTGAACAGTACATAATCGCCAGCAGGCCCATCCAGGCGCGCACGTGGTCCAGGCCTCCGCAGACGCCGACAGCCAAGCCGGAAGCGAGTCAACTACGGTCACCTGACTCATCTCACTCTCCCCGCCGGTATGTACTTGGTTGCCAGGAGCTCGAGGTGTTTGCAGTAGCCGGGGGTGTATTCCGTCCGAACCTTGGTGATAACGGGTTCAAGGTGTGGCCAGAGCCGTTCGACAACGCCGGGCATGAATTCGGTGAATATTTCTAGCTCAAGCAGCCCTTTGTGGATCAGCACTGCTGTCCGGTTAGAAGTCGAACAGAATCAACTGGTTGCCGACATCGAGTAAATCGCTCTCGGAATCGGGTCCTTGAAGTGCCCGTAAAATGGGGGTTTTCTCGAAAAGCGTGACGCTCAGAACCTGTAGAATCTGGTAGAGGCTCGCATCCAGCCCCAGGCGCTTCCGCACGATGGCGACCAGCACGTAGACCGAGACTGCGATCCAGATCTGGGTCTTCACGGCGTTCTGGCTGGTACCGTAAAACGCCTTGATCCGCAGGTGCTGCTTGATCCACTTGAGCAACTGAACGACATACTGCCCATCAACAACGCCCTGCTGAAGTCACGATCTACTA
>JBBTDS010000764.1:0-4712 GCA_038060875.1 Acidobacteriota bacterium
CCGGCAGCTCTCCCGCTGCCCTTTTTGTGGCGCTCTAAGTTTTGTAACATAGTAGAAGTAAGGGAGCGGTCAAGCGCGCCTTTTTTTCACAGCTCCTCAAGTGTGCGCCACCCGTGGTGCGGGCCTCAGGGCTTCGGCCCGGACGCGATTGCGTTCACCAGGATCTGCGCGTAGGCGGGATGCTCGAACTCGCGGGCGCCGTGGCCGGCCATGAAATACATCACCCAACCCTGGCCGGTCTTCATGTACCAGCCGGCCCGGTCCTGCATGTAGGTCTGGCCGGATTTCGGATCGGTGAACTTCAGTCCCAGCAGGACAGTGCGCGGCGCCGTGAGCACGTGGTTCAGATAGACCTCGGTGTCTTCCAGCCGGAATCCCGGCAGCTCGCCCTGGTCCCGGTAACTGACCTTGCGGTCGTAGGCCACCTTGTGGGTGGTGATGAATTCGCGCGGCGCGAGGTTGACGATTTCCATCACTGCCGGATCGAAGTACTTGTAGCCGCCCTGCTCCAGGCTCCCCGCCGGCAGCGAGATCTTCAGGAACGGGAACCAGTAATTGTTGGCTCGCTTGCCGGAACTGATGGAGTGGTGCAGCAGCACGAGCCGGCCGCCGGATTCGGCGTAGTTGATGAACGCCTTCTCGGCGGGCTCGCCAATCGTCCGGTGAATGTAGACCACGAGGGCGGAGTACTTCGAGAGATCCGCGGGCATCGCGGTCTGCTGGACGATGGTGCTCTGAACCCCGGCCGCCGCCTTCAGCTTGCCGGCCAGCACCTCCATGGCGGGGACCTCGTCGGCCACGATGAGTACGTCAGCGGCGGCGAGCGCAGAACAGCTCAGCGCCATGCCGAAGACAGCTAGCGTCATGCGATTAACCTCCCTTGGCCACGTCGCGGTGGGTCGCCTTGACCCGGTAGCCGGCGCGGGCCAGGCGCTTGCGGATCTCGTCGGCCATCGTCACCGAGCGGTGCCGGCCCCCGGTGCAGCCGAAGGCGATCGTCAGGTAGCTCTTGCCCTCGCGAATGTAATGCGGCAGCAGGTAGACCAGCAGTTCCGAGATGCGTCCGATGAACTCGACCGTCTGGGGGAAGGAGCGAATATAACGGGCCACCTGCGGATGGCGGCCGCTCAGCTTGCGGTACTGCGGCACGTAGTTCGGATTGGGCAGGAAGCGGACATCGAAAACCAGGTCGCTGTCCTCGGGCACGCCGTAGCGGTAGCCGAAGCTGGTTACGTAGACCAGGATCTTAGACTCCTCGCGGGTGGCCCGGAAGCGCTGGGCGATGTGCTCGCGCAGCTCGTGGACATTGAACTTGGAGGTGTTGAGCACGTGGTCGGCCAGGGCGCGGATCGGCGCCAGCAGCCGGCGCTCCTGCTGGATGCTCCTGGCCAGCGAGCGGCTGGCGCCGAGCGGATGCGGCCGCCGCGTCTCGCTGAAGCGCCGCAGCAGCGTCTCGTCCTCCGCCTCGAGGAAGATGAGCGAGGCGGGGATGCGGCGCCGGATGCGCCGGTAGATGAGCGGGAACCGCTCCAGGCCTTCGCGCCCGCGGATATCGACCACCAGGGCGGCCGAGCGGATGCTGGGGGAATCCTTGGTCAGCTCGGCGAACTTGGGGAACAAATCGATGGGCAGGTTGTCCACCGAGTAGTAGCCCAGGTCTTCCAGGCACTTGAGGACGGTCCCCTTGCCGGACCCGCTCAGTCCGGTGATGATGACCAGTTCGGGGCTAGGTTTGTGGTTGGGGTTCACGCCTCGATGAGATCGAAATTGCCGTCTTGGCGGCGCACGAGCACCGAGAACCGGTCGGTCTCGGCGTCGCGGTAGACCACGTAGTCGCGGTCCTGCTCCATGGCCAGCAGCGCCTCCTCCAGCGTCATCGGCTTGCGGCCGGCATGGTTGTTGACGACCCGGAAGATGCGCCGCTCGGGCAGCGCTGCGCCCTCGCCTTCCGCGGCCAGCTCCACGGCCGCCTCGGCCGGGGTTTCTTCTTCGGCCCATTGCCCTTTGGCGCCGCGCTGGGTGTCGCGCCGCTTCTCGCGCAGCTTCAGCACCTGCTTTTCAAGCCGGCCGACCGCGTTGCTGACGGCCAGGAAAACATCGGCGCCGCCGCCGATGCCGACCAGGTTGTGGTAGTGGAAGCGAACAGTGATCTCGGCCTGCTGGAGGTGCCGCTCGGCGGTCAGAATGACGTGGGCCTCGCGCTCGCCTAGTTTCATGTCCAGCAGCTTGGCCAGCTTGGCGAACTTCCCCTCGAGCTTCTTCAGTTGGGGTGGAGTCAACGCGTCGGCCCTGCCGGTGTAAGTGATTTTCATGCGTGCCTCCGTGTCACTGAACTGTCCTCCTTGCGTCCGGCCCGCCACGGGGCCGGGCCGCCCGCTCAGGCGCGAACGCGCCGCTGGTGCGTGGAGGGGATCTTCATGTCCTCCCGGTACTTGGCCACCGTGCGCCGGGTCACGTAGATGCCGGCCGCATGCAGCCTGGCGGTGATCTGGTCATCGGTCAGCGGGTGAGCGTGGTCTTCCTCCTCGATCATCTTCTTCACCATCCGCTTGACGATCAGCAGCGGCGTGCCGGCGCCGGAGGGGCCCTGCACCGCTTCCGAGAAGAAGTAGCGCAGCTCGAAGACGCCCTGCGGCGTGTGCGCGTACTTCTGGGCTACGGCCCGGCTCACCGTCGAGGGGTGGACCCCGATTTCCTCGGCGATCTCCTTGATCATCATCGGCCGCAGGTGGTCGATGCCGTAGTCGAGGAACTCCCGCTGCCGCCCCACGATAGCGTGGCACACCTTGGCGATGGTCTGCTGCCGCTGCTCGATGTTCTTCATCAACTGGAGCGCCGAGGCGTAGCGTTCCTTGACGTAGTTGCGGACTTCCTTGCTCGGCTGCTGGCTGCGATCCAGCATGCGCCGGTACTGGGAGTTGAGCCGCAACTGGGGCAGGTCCTCGTCGTTGAGCTCGATGATGTACTCGTCGCCCTCCTTGAAGATGTAGACGTCCGGCTCCACCTGCCGCGCGCCGGCTCCCGAGTAGCGCAGCCCGGGGTGCGGATTGAGGTCGCGGATGACGGCGACGGCGATCTGGATGTGCTCCAGCGGGCGGTTGAGCGCCTTGGCCAGCTCCTTGAAATGGTGGAGCTCGACCATCTTCAGGTGATCGGAGACGATTTGCCAAGCCACCCCGTCGCGCCCGTTCCGGCTTTCCAGTTGCAGCAGCAGGCACTCGCGCACGTCGCGCGCGCCAACGCCGGACGGGTCCAGCGACTGCACCAGCCTCAGCGCCTCTTCGACGTCGTGGCCGCTGTGCTCGCCGGCAGCGGCGATCTCCGCCAGCGAGGCGGTCAGGTAGCCGCTCTCGTCCAGGTTGCCGATGATCGAGTCGGCCGCGTCGTGGATGGCTTCCGGCGCCGGCAGCATGCTCAACTGCGAGCGCAAGTAATCGGCCAGCGTGACCGGCTGGGAGAGGTAGCTTTCCAGCGAGGGCCGCTCGACCTGCTCGGCGGCCGGGCTGCGGTAGCCGGGGTCGAGATACTCGTCGAAGTACTGGCCGAAATCGATTTCGTCGAAGGGATCGGAGGCCGCTTTGGTCTCGGCCGGGGCGGCGCCGTCGGACGCCTCGACCGCCTCGCCGCCGGTCTGGGTCGCGGCCGCGGCGGCTTCTGTTTCCACTTCGAAGGCCGCCTCCTCGGTGGGGCGGTTATCGGCGGCCTCCAGAAACGCCTGGTCGGCCGGTTCAGCCCGCTCTTCGGCCTCCAGCAGCGCCTGGACTTCTTCGGGACTGAGCTCGTCGCCGCCCTGATCGCCCGCCTCTTCCAGCACCGGGTTCTCCGCGATCTCCTGGGCGATCATCGCCTTGAGTTCCAGACGGTTCACCTGCAACAGGGTCACCATCTGCACCAGCCCAGGCGTGAGGATCTGCTTTTGCGCGACTTTGAGTTGCAGACGAGGCGACAGCAGGCTCATCTGCGTTCATGATAGCAGAGGCCGGGGCACGACCGCGGCCCCCGCGCAGGCCGCAAGCCCTGGCCGCCGTGGCCAGACGGATGGCATCCAAGGTCCGGACGGCTGTCGGGAATGAAGACGAGGCCGGTCTCAGCACCAGAGAGTTCAAGGGCGCTCCGTGCAGGCTCTCACATCGCGGCGCAGCCGCAACCAAACGGCGAGCTGAAGCTCCGACCCAGAGGGTACCCCGGGGCGCGGTAGGGATGCCGGTTACCCGGCGCCCCCCGCACAGACCCGTGCTGGCGCAGCTTCTGCCGAATGTCCTTCAGCTTGGCTGCCATACGTTTGCCGATCGTCTTGCGGTACACCGTGAAGTACCCTTTCTCGCGGCTGCGCCCACCGATGCGAGTGAAACCCAGAAAATTGAAGGTCTCCGGCTGCCCTTCCCTACGCTTCTTCCGGCGCCCGGCGGCATAGCGCCCGAACTCGATCAGGCGCGTTTTGTCTGGATGTAATTGCAGCCCGAACTTCCGCAGCCGTTCCCGCAACTGCTCCAGGAATCGATCCGCGTCCTCCCGGCACTGAAACCCCAGCACCGCGTCGTCGGCGTAGCGCACGATGATCACGTCTCCCTGCGCCACCTTCTTCCCCCATGCCTCGGTCCAGACATCGAGCACGTAATGCGGATAGAGATTCGCTGAAATCGGCGAGATCACCGATCCTTGCGGAGTCCCTTCCTTCGTCTCGAACCACCGGCCGTCCTCCGTCACGCCCG
>JBBTDS010000765.1:0-10111 GCA_038060875.1 Acidobacteriota bacterium
ACTGAAAAACGAACCGGCCGGGCCGGCGCCGATCACGGCCACGCGGCAGCCGTCATCCAGGTGCAGCGGCGTGGACGCGCCTTTTGCCTGAGAAGCGGACTCGGATCCGTTCATGGGTTTCCCTCCCGCGGCCCAACCCCCGCCGGGGATTCGCATGATTATACCTTGTTCTGGCCCGGCGCGCCGCTCCGGCGCTTCCGGAGGGAAAGCATTATATTGTGAGCTTGGCAAACAATGACCAATCCGAAGGAGAGTGAACCAGCGTGAGTCTCGCAATCGGCAGGAAGACGTTCTGGCGGCTGTTGTCGGCGGTTCCGCTGGCGCTGGCCGGGACGGGATGCGCCCGCCGCCAGCCCGGCGCGCCGGCGGGCGAGGAGCAGTTCGGCGACCGCATTCTGAGGGACACCGCCACGGCCATGCTGAGCTTCGGCGCTTACATCGGCGACCGGCTGGGTATCTACAGAGCGATGGCCGCGGCCGGCCGGAGCACTGTGCCGCAACTAGCGAGCAGGACTGGGTTGAACCAGCGCTACCTCCAGGAGTGGCTGGGTCTGATGGTCACCGCCGCCTATGTCGAGTACGATCCCGAGGGAGAGACGTACTGGCTGCCCCCCGACCACGCGACCGTGCTCTGCGACGAGAACTCGCCGCTGTTCGGGGCGGGTCTCATCGAGTCGCTGGCCTGCGTGTTCGTGACGCCCAAGGTTCTGGAGGGCTTCCGCGGCGGGAAGGGGCCTGTCCCGGCCGATTATCCTCCCGAGCAGTGGGAGGGCATCGAACGCCAGATGGCGCCGGTCTACAGGCACGCGCTTGTCCAGTCGTACCTGGCGGCCATGCCGGAAGTGATGGACCGTCTGAATCAGGGAGGAACGGCGCTGGACCTCGGCTGCCGGGGCGGGCTGGCGTCGATCACCATTGCCAAGGCTTTCCCGGCGGCCCGCGTCTTCGGGGTCGATGTGCATGCCGCTTCCGTTGAGAGAGCGCGGGCCAATGCCGCCGCGGCGGGGCTGGCCGGCCGGATCCGGTTCGAGACTTACGACGGAACGGTTTTGCCGCGCAACCAGTTTGACCTGATTACGACCTGCCACGCGATTCATCACGCTGCCGACCCGGTGCGGCTGCTGGGCTCGGTGCGGGAGGCGCTGACGGACGGCGGAGTCCTGCTGATGCTGGAAGGCAACGTGCCCGAGGAATTGCGGAACAACATCAACCCCTGGGGCAACTGGCTCCATGGGCTCAGCCTGTTTTACTGCATGAGCTCGTCGCTGGCTGAAGGAGGTCCGGGTTACGGCGCCGTGAGCAAGGAGTCCGACGTACGGGTGCTGGCGCGGCGCGCCGGTTTCACGCGCTTCCGCCGGCTTCCGGTGGAGAGCCGGTACGACGCGGTGTATGAGATGCGGGCGTGAGCGGCTATCCGCCGCGGCTGGGCGCTGCGCGCACCGGCGGCGCGTCACCGGGCACGGCGAACGGCCATGACGTTTACCGGAGAGCCTCACTCCCGCACCACCGTCACCGTCGCGAACCCTTCCTCAACGGTCGGCGGGACCAGCTTGGCGGCCATGCGCGCCATCGCCTCATCGGGGACGACCCGGTTGCGGCGGCGATTGCGCTCCTGGCAGACCTCCAGCGGCACGTCGAAGAAGAGCGCTTCCACCGGGCAGCCATAGAGGCGGCCGAGCTGCAAGTAGGGCTTCCGCTCTTGCCGCGTCAGGTGGGTCGCATCGATGTAGGTGACCGGCCGGCCGATGGCGATGCGGTGATGCAGCAGGTAGCGCAGGGTCAGGAATACGCGGCCGTGGACGGTCTGATCGCTCTCGCTGTCGGCCAGCAGACTGCGGATGGCGTCGGAGGAGAGCGCCGGCAGCCGGCGCCGCTCCAGATACGTGGTCTTACCCGAGCCCGGCAGTCCGACCAGCACCACGATGCGCGGGCGGTAGTCTGGCGCCAGCGGCAGGCCCGGCATCGGAACGGCGCTGGACATGATTCACGGCACTTTCTGGCCCTCGGTGTCGTACTCCTCCACCGGGCCGTACTTCTTGAGCAGGTCGCGGATCTTGCCGGCGTCGCCAACCGCTACGATTTGCACATTGTCCAGCGGAATGTACTTCCGCGCGGCCCGCTGGATCTCCGCTGCGGTCACGGCCATGACCTTTTCGGGGTAGGTGTCCCAGTAGTCCTCTAGCAGGCCGTACTCGCGGATCAGCAGGTGCTGGCGCAGGACATAGCCTTGGCTCTCGAGCGACAGCGCGAACCGGCCGACGATGGCGCGCTTGGCGGCGTCCAGCTCCTCTTTCGACACCGGCTCCTCGCGGATCCTGCGAAACTCTTTGAGGAACTCGTCGATGGCGGGCGCGGTCACCTCCGTGCGCACCGACGAGTCTGCCTGGAAGTGCTCCAGGTACCTCAGGGCGGCGAAGCTGCTGTAGACGCCGTAGGTGAAGCCCTTCTCCTCGCGGATGTTGAGGAACAGCCGGGAGGCCGGGCCGCTGCCGAGCACCTCATTCAGCACCATGCAGGGTACGTAATCGGGGCTGAGCCGGTTGATGGCGTGGTTGGCCAGTGTCAGGAAGGTCTGCACCGAGTTGGGGCGGTTGACCAGGTATATTTTCTTCTCCGGGATGGGCGGGCGCACGGCCAGATCGGGATCGGTGGCCCTGCCGCTCTTCCAGGCGGCCAGGTACGTCTCGAGCTTCCGTGTGATCTCGTCCGGGGTGACGTCGCCGGTGACGCCGAGGATGGCGCTGCCCGGGACGTAATACTTCTTGTAATATGCGACCAGGTCCTCCCGCGTCATTTTCTTGACGGATTCGGGGGTCGCCGCCGTAATGGCGCGGCCGTCTCCGCCGTAGAGAACCTGATACATGCGCTCGGAGCCGAGGAAGTACTCCGAGCTGCGCATCTGCTCGAGCTGGCCCAGCTTGCGCTTGCTCCACTTGTCCAGTTCGTCCTGGGGGAAGGCGGGGTTGAGCAGCACGTCCGAGACAAGGTCCAGCAGCGGGTCGAGGTTCTCCTTCAGCGCGGAAGCGTAGACGTGCGTGGACCTGGCGCCGTACTCGGCCACGGCGTTGATGCTGGCGCCCAATTCGGCGATGCTGTCGGCGATCTCCCGCGCGCTGCGCTTGCGAGTGCCCTGCTTGAGCATCTCGGCCACGGCTTCGGCGACGCCGGAAAGGCCGGGCGGATCGTTCAGGGTGGAAGCTGACAGCACCAGGTCGAAGGCCACGGTGGGAACGCGGTGGTTCTCCAGGATCAGCAAGGGCAGGCCGTTCTTCAGCCGCCGCTCGACAGGGCGCGGCAGCTTCACCCGCAGGATCTCCATCGAGACCGGCGCCTGATTCTTCCGGGCACCCCCCTTGAGCGATTCCTGGCGCTGGCCACCGGCCGGCGCCTGGGGAAGCACCGCCACGGCGCCAACCAGCAGCAGTGCGACTACGAGTTTGTTTCTCATGGCCTTCCCCCTCACTTCCCCAAGCCGGCCGCGGCGGCTTTCGAAGCGCCCGCGGCAGGCAGCGTGTGGATCATCGTGCGCTGGTTCGTCTTCAGGTAGTTCCTGGCGACCCGTTGCACATCGGCCGGCTTCACGGCGAGCGTCTTGTCCAGCCGGGTGTTGATGAGCCCCGGGTCGTTGTAGTAGACCGCCCAATCGGCCATCCGGAAGGCCAGGAACAACGAGCTCTCGCGCATCTGCACCGCCGAGCGGCGGGCCATGTTGCGGGCCTTGAGGATCTCCTTTTCGGTCACCGGCTCGCTCTGGAGCCGGACGATCTCCTCGCTGATCAGGCTTTCGACCTCCTCCGGCGTCTTGCCCGGCCGGGGCGTGGCGGTGATCCGGTAGAGGCTGGGGCCGCGCCGCTCGTCTACGTACCCGTAGACGGAGACGGCCGCCTCCTTCTCCTTGACGAGCTTCTGATAGAGCCGCGAACTTTCACCGGCGGCCAGAATGGTGTTGAGGACGCCCATAGCGTAGCTGTCGGGCGTGTTGCCGGGCGCCAGCTTGAACGCCAGGTCCACCCGCGGCAGCCGCGCGAGCTTGTCGTCGAGCCTGGCGCGTTTCTCCCGCTCCTGCGGCGGCTCCTTCATATCGACCGGCGCAGGCGGCGGCTCCCTGGGGATGCTCTCGAAGTGCTTCCTGATGCGAGCCAGCGCGCCGGCGGTGTTGACGTCCCCGATCAGCACCAGCACGGCGTTGTTCGGTGCGTAGTAGGTCTTGAAGAACTCCTTGACGTCGTCCACCGTAGCCGCATTGAGGTCCTCCATCGAGCCGATCACGGAGTGCTTGTAAGCGAAGTTCTCGTAAGCGAGTTCCCCGATCATCTCCTCGGTCTTGCCGTAAGGACGGTTGTCGATGCCCAGCCGCCGCTCTTCCTGTACGGCGTGCCGCTGGTTGTCGAGGTTTTCCTTGGTGATGACCAGCGAGCGCATCCGGTCGGCTTCCAGAAAGAGGCCCAGATCGAGCTGGTTCTTGGGCAGGGATTCGAAGTAATTGGTGCGGTCGTTGTTGGTGGTGCCGTTCATCGAGCCGCCGTTGGTGAAAATCACATAGAAGTGTTCGCCGGGGCCGACCTTCTCCGAGCCCTTGAACATCATGTGCTCGAACAGGTGGGCGAAGCCGGTACGGCCCTTGCGCTCGTCGCGCGAGCCCACGTTATAGGCGACGGCGAGCGAGTAGACGGGCGCGTAATGGTCCTCGGCGATGATGACGCGCAGCCCGTTCTTCAGGCGCGTGTCGGTGAATTTCAGCGGCGCGATTCTGCCGGGTATTGGGGGCGCCGCCAGCAGCCCCGCGGAGAACGCGACTGCCGGAAGCAAAAGCTGCAGCGATCTCTTCATACAACCTCCGAAGTGGAACCATTATATCGTTGGCCTACACCACGTACCGCCCCGCCTCCAGCAGACGGGCGGCGATGCGGCGGCGCAGGGCGATGCTGTTCACCGGCTCGTACTTGGCGAAGCGGCGCAGCACGGCCAGGTTGGTGCGCAGCGCATCGCCCTCGGAGCAGGCGGCCAGGACGGTTCGGGCGGCGCCTTCAATCTGCGTCATTGAATCGCGGGCGAAGACCGCGCACATGTCGGCGGCGTTTGCGCCGCGGCCGCCGGCCAGCAGCTTGCGCGCCCGCAGGACCGCGGATTCGAGTGCGAAGGCCTGCATCACCAGGTCAGTGAGGCCGGCGAGCACCTCCTGCTGCTCCTCCATCGCCGTCAGGTAGCGCTGGTAGGCCACGCCCATGGCGAACAGCGCGATTTTCTTGGCGCTGGCGGCGAGCCGGGTTTCCTCGTCGACCGCTCCCTCGCGGTCGCGGCTCGGTAGCGCCGGGCCGCTCAGGATCTCCGCCTGGAGCTTCTCGACCGCGGCCACCAGCGGCAGTTGCCCGCGCGTGGCCCGTTTCAGCAGCATGCCGGTGGCCAGCAGCCGGTTGATCTCGTTGGTGCCCTCCCAGATGCGGTTGATGCGCGAGTCGCGGTAGGCGCGCTCGACGGCGTAGTCCTGGTGGTAGCCGTACCCGCCGTGGATTTGCACGCCTTCGTCCACCACGTAGTCGAGCGCCTCGGAAGCGAACACCTTCACCAGCGAGCACTCGACGGCGTACTCCTCAACCGCCTTCAGCATCGTCCGGGCGGCGTCCGGCTGGTCCCAGGAGAAGCCGGCCAGCGCGCTCTCGATCAGGCCGCCGGCGCGGTAAGTCATGCTCTCGGCCGCCAAAGTGCGAACGGCCATCTCGGCCAGCTTGTGCTGAATGAGGCCGAATTCGGCGATGCTCTTGCCGAAGGCCTTGCGCTCCCTGGCATAGCGCAGCGAGAGCGCCAGAACCTCCTTGGAGCCGCCGACCGCGGACGGACCCAGCTTCAGGCGGCCGAGGTTGAGGATGTTGAAGGCGATGATGTGGCCGCGGCCGATCTCGCCGAGCACGTTCTCGACCGGCACCGGCACGTTGTCCAGATAGACAGGGCAGGTCGGGTTGCCCTTGATGCCCATCTTCTTCTCTTCGGGGCCGACGCTGACGCCGGGCAGGCAGGACTCCACCAGGAAGGCGGTGAACTTCTCGCCGTCCACCTTGCCGAAGACGGTGAACAGGCCGGCGGCCCCGCCGTTGGTGATCCACATCTTCTGGCCGTTGAGAAGATAGTGCCGGCCGTCGGGGCTCAGCTCGGCGCGAGTGCGGGCAGCCAGCGCGTCGGAGCCGGCGTGCGCCTCAGTCAGGCAGTAAGCGCCGACCAGCTCGGCGGTGGCCAGCCGCGGCAGGTAGCGCCGCTTCTGCTCCTCAGTACCGAACAGCAGAACGGGCAGTGTGCCGATGCCGGCGTGGGCGCCGTGCCAGGCGCCATAGGAGCCGTCGCGGCCGATCTGCTCGGCGATGATCAGGTCCGAGATGAGGTCCAGCTCCATGCCGCCGTAACGCTCGGGAACGGCGGCCGCGGTGAGTCCCAGCCCGGCCGACTTGCGCAGCACCTCGAGCGCGACGCCGGGCTTCTGGTGCTGGATCTCATCGAGGCGCGGCACGACCTCCTTATTCCAGAACTCCTCGGCCGCGCGGGCGACGGCGCGGTGCTCTTCGGAGAAATCCTCGGGGGTGAAGACGTCTTCCGGGTTCTGCTGCTCGATCAGAAACGCCCCGCCACGGATCATCGTAAGTCCTCCTACATCCTCTCGAATATCCCGGCGGCGCCCTGGCCGCCGCCGATGCACATGGTCACCATGCCGTAGCGGGCCTGGCGGCGCTCCATCTCGCGCAGGATGGTGGCGGTGAGCTTGGCGCCGGTACACCCCAGCGGATGGCCGAGCGCGATGGCGCCGCCGTTGACGTTGATCCGGTCCATCTCGAGGCCGGCCTGCCGGATCACCGCCAGCGCCTGCACGGCGAAGGCCTCGTTGAGCTCGATCACGGCCATGTCGTCGAGCTTGAGCCCGGCCATGGCCAGCGCCTTCGGGATGGCGACCACCGGCCCGATGCCCATGATATCCGGTGGCACGCCGGCGACCGCGTAGCTGACGAGGCGCAACCGCGGCTTCAGGCCGAGCGCAGCCGCTCTCTCCGCCGACATCACCAGGGCCACCGCTGCCCCGTCGCTCATCTGCGAGGCGGTGCCGGGAGTCACCGTGCCCTGAGCGTGAAAGGCCGGCTTCAGCTTGGCCAACGCTTCCAGCGACGTGTCGGCTCTGGGTCCCTCGTCTTTGGCGAGCACGATCTTGCGGCGGCCGGGCCTGCCGTTCTCCTGCACCACCTCCTCGATCTCGACAGGCACGATCTCCTCGTCGAAGCGGCCTTCGGCCTGGGCGCGCAGCGCATTTTGATGGCTGCGCAGCGCGAACGCGTCCTGGTCTTCACGGCTTATGCAGTACTTGCGCTGCAACCGCTCGGCGGTGAGGCCCATGCTCAGGTAGATCCCGGGGTAGTTATCGACGATCCAGGGGTTGGGCGCGAACCCGAGGCCGGGCATCTGGATCTGGCTCATGGACTCGGTTCCGCCGGCGAAGATGATCTCGGCGGCGCCGCCGCGGATGCGATCCACGGCCAGGGCGATCGCCTGGAGGCCGGAGGAGCAGAAGCGGTTGATGGTCATGCCCGGCACGGCGTCGGGCAGGCCGGACATCAGGGCCACGTTGCGGGCGATGTTCATGCCGGCTTCCGCCTCCGGAAACGCGCAGCCGAGGATCACGTCGTCCACCTCCCCGGCCGGGACCTGCGGGTACTTCTCCCGCAGGCGGCGGAGAACGGTGGCGGCCAGATCGTCGGGCCGGGTGTTTCGCAGCGCGCCGCGGGGCGCTTTGCCCACCGCGGTGCGGAGGCAATCGATTATTACCGCGTCATGCATCGGATTCCTCCTCCCTCACTTTCGCTGCCCTTCCCACGTCCCCTGGAGGGTCTCCGAGAGCTGCCAGGCGCCGCTCAGCTTGTTCCCATCCAGGGTGGCGGTGAGCACGTAGGTCCCCTCAGGAATCGGGATCGAGATCTCCACCTTGTTGCCGGTCAGGGTGGCTTTGCCGATGCCGGTCGAGCCCCGGTCGGAGGACGCGGTGCCGGTGATCTCCGAACCGTTCTGTTTCAGCTCCAGGGTGAACTTGGCGTCTGGCATGTCGCCGCGAGTCGCCTTGCACTCCCAGGCGCCGGAAAGGTCCCCGGCTGCGGCCGCGGCGCTCTTCTTGGACGCCTTCCAGGCGCCCCCGACGCCTCCGCCCTCCCATTTCCCTTCCATCGCTTCACCCTTCACGCTCGCGGTGAATCGATAAGTCGTCTCCTGGAAGGTGATGGCAAACGACAACTGGTCTTCGGCGACTTTGGCCTCGGCCAGCGGGAGCTTAATCTCGCCAAGCGCCACCGCGCCGGTGACCTCCCCCTCCTTCTGCGTGAGCTTGAGCGTGACCTGGCGCTCCGCGCCATTGGGGTCCACCACCTTCATTGCCCAGTCTCCGCTGAGGGGGGCGGCGCCGAACAGCACGGGAGAGCAGAGCCAAACAGCCAGAACGCAACGAACCATGGACATTGTCTTCTCCTTAGGCGGAATATCCATTTTGGACTCCCGCATACGTAAAGTCTACACCCCCACCCCCGGTGCCAACCGCTGAAGCTGCATTTCGGTGCTTGACCCTGTGGCGGCGGCCCCGCGATCGCCCCGAGAAAGCGGGAATTGGCTTCGCTTTTTGTTGCACGGGGCGGCAACAAACTGGTTGACAGACTCCCCTGCCGGTGCTGTAATGAGGACCGGTGTGGTCATGGCCAGGACCGGCACGACAGTGTGGGAAGGCGGAAAGGCTTAAGATCCCGGCTACGGCGGCTCGGGAGGCGTGGTCACCTCGCGCGAAGAGCGCCTGACTCCGCGCTGCAACGGGCGGGCAAGGAGCGCCCGCCGCTGATTACCCGAGTCGTTGGGCAACGCGAGCGCTGTAGGATCATGTGATGCGCGAGTTAGGCCCTTAACAGCAACGCGCTATGCCATCGGCCACCATTAGACTCTTCTTGCCCCGCGGGGACGCGAAGAGTCTGCGAACCGCCGAAATCTCGAACTGGACTGGCAAGGCGATAGCAGCGCCGCGAACAGAGCTGGACGACCTGCTTCAGCGCGAAGAACTCGACAAGGCGGGAGTCTACATCCTAATGGGTGCCGATCCGCATTCTGGCTCCCCACGTGCTTACATTGGCGAGGCAGAGGTGATTCGCGAGCGCCTGAGGCAACACAAGACCAAGGAGTTTTGGATTTCGGCTATCGTATTCGTCAGCAAGGACGAGAACCTCACCAAGGCTCACGTGAGATACCTCGAGAGCAGGCTCTTGACCGAGGCCACCCAAGTGGGGAGGTTCACGCTCGAGCAGAGCCAAGCTGGCGGATCGAAGCTCCCGGAGTCCGATCGGGAGGATATGGAGGTTTTCCTGTCCCACATTCGGCAGCTCTTGCCGGTGCTCGGATCTGATCTTCTCATCCCAATCGCCCAGCCCGCCGCTAAGCAACAATCCGGCGGCATTCTTTTCTGTCGCATGAAGGGCGCTGAAGGTCGCGGCCGTCGCACACCCGACGGCTTCGTGGTGCTTCAGGGTTCTACTGCGGTAATGCAGGAGCGCCAGTCCGCGAAGAATGGCCGTATATCCTCGCCCTCCGCAAGAAACTGATAGCTGACGGTACCCTGGTTGAAAGGGACAGGTTCTATCTTTTTACAAAAGATGTGGAGTTCCCCAGTCCGAGCGCGGCGGCAGCAGTGGTTGAGGGTGGTAGCGCGAACGGGCTGATCGAGTGGAAAACCAAGGATGGAAGAGTGCTCAAAGCACTCGACGAAGGGGCCTGACCAGGGCTGTGCAGGCGACGGCCAAAAGCGGGCCGCCCTCGACTACCACCTCGCCCAGCGGCGCCGCTCCCACCCTCGATGCTGCTAGTCTGGGTGTAGAATCACATGAGTGCAAGTTCACGAGTTCGTGTGGCCGGCGGATCGAGTCGATCACATCGCCCGTCACGGCGTTCAGCCCGAGGAGGTCGAAGAAGTCTGCTTTGGTCAAACGCTGGTCCAGCGTGCAAAGGCTCACGGAAGAAACCCTGTTTACTACGTGCTCGGCCAAACGTCCGCCGGGCGGCATCTCTTCTGCGTTGTCATCCAGTTTCCCGATGGTAAGGGTTACCCCGTTAT
>JBBTDS010000766.1:0-13318 GCA_038060875.1 Acidobacteriota bacterium
GGGCCTGCCTGGGTCAATTGGGCGGTTTCCCCCACCCAGGTCACCCACTCGCTGTGCTTATACCCGCTGGGTACTCACCAGCGCGGCTCGCGACGACGGCCGAAGCCGCCGCCAGATCGGCCGCCGCCGCCGCCGCCGCCAGATCGGCCGCCGCCGCCGGAGCGCTCCTCGCGCGGCCGGGCCTCATTGACGTTCATCGCACGGCCGTTCATCTCCTGGCTGTTCAGCGCGCCGATCGCCTTGGAAGCCTCGGCGCTGTTGGACATCTCGACAAAGGCAAACCCGCGCGACTGCCCGGTATCGCGGTCGCGTATCACGCTCACACGCACAACCGTGCCGAAGGCGGCGAATGCTGCCTCAATCTCTTCTTGGGTCGTCTGGTAGGAAAGGTTTCCTACGAAAATATTGGTCATCTTCTCTTCCTCAGGGCTGCCCTGGGGCAGCCTGGTATCCACTGGCAACTGTTCTAGGCCGGACAAAGAGCGGGCGTAGGCAGCATATCCGCTACCACACCGGTAGCGCTTCTCGCATTGTAGCACGTTATGCCGCCACGGGGAATGCCGTTGTGTCCTCGTATATACTTGAGTGCCAGCACATTGCATCTGAGGAGGACCCTATGGAACGACGGAGCTTTCTTGGCCGGTCGGTGGCGGCGGCCTCGGCGCTCGGCGGCGTGCCGGCAGCGGACGACGCGCCGCCTGCCGAGCTGCCCCGCCCGGGGGGCGCCCGGTTCACCCCGACCGCCTTCGCCATCCCCCACTCCGGCTACAGCCCGTTCACCACGCCGGACTACTACACCTTCGCCAGCGACCTGGTCATCGAGAGGCCCCGAACCGGCAAGCCGCACCAGGGCAAGGTGCTGGCGGCCATCCAGCCCCACTCCGACGACGTCCCGCTGTACTGCGGCGGCACGGTCGCCAAGCTCATCGACGAGGGCTACACCGGCTACCTCATCCGCATCTCCAACGACGAGGGCTCGGGCCGCACGCTGGGGCACGGCGTAGTACAGAACGAGATCGACAACCACGAGGTGGCCAAGGCGCTGGGCTGCCAGAAGGCGTTCTCCTTCTACTACCGCAACCACCGCATGGACGACGACGCCGAGATCGAGATCCGGGCGCGGCTGATCTTCCTTTACCGGCTGCTCCAGGTGGACACCATCCTCACCATGGACCCCTACAACCACTACGAGGAGAACCCCGACCACCTCGTCGCCTGCCGGGCGGCGGAAGCGGCCTGCTGGATGGCCGCCGGCGCCAAGGACTATCCCGAACACTTCAAGGCCGGGCTCCAGCCCATACACGTGCGCGAGAAGTACTACCACGCCCGCTCGCCGCAGGGGCACAACCTGGTGAACCGCGTGGTGGACATCAGCGCCTACATCGACCCCAAGGTGCGCGCCAACGTCGCCAACAAGGGAAAGGGACCCGCCGGGGAGGCCGGCTCGCGCTTGCGGCAGCAACTGGCGAAAGAGGGCAGGCGACTGCCCCTGCTCGGCGACGACGACGATACCGCCAATTTCGCCTACGTGAAGCATTTCCTGATGGACGACTTCCGGCTCCTGGGCGAGCAGTTCGGCCTCGGGTACGCCGAAGCCTTCCGCTATATCGGGCCGGAGCCAAACTACGCCGAGGGCCTGCGGAAGTACGTTGACGAGCACGCGGTGCGGCTGTGACAGGGGAGGAAGAGGACCATGACCAGCGACATCATCATAGAGAAGGATCAACCGGGGCAGCCGCACCGGGGCAAGGTCTTTGCGGCGATTCACGCCCACCTGGACGACCTCCCCTATTACGCCGGTGGCCTCTCGGCCAAGCTGATCCGCGAAGGCTACACCGGCTACATCATCCGCACCAGCAACGACGAGAAGTGCGGCCGCGGCACCATCGCCGAGAACATCCTGAGCAACCAGCAGGAGCACTTCAAGATGGCCGCGGCGCTGGGCTTCAAGGATGTATTCGATTTGTACTACCGCAACCACCTCATGGGCGGCATCTCGCCGGTCGAAATCCGCGGCCGGCTGATCCTCATCTTCCGCATGCTCAAGGTGGACACGATCATCTCCTTCAACCCGTGGGGGCACGGCGAGGAGAACCCCGACCACTGGGTGACCGGGCGCGCGGTGGAGGAGGCCTGCTGGATGTCCGGCATGGCGAACGACTTCCCCGAGCACCTGGAGGCGGGCATCAAGCCGCACCCGGTGCGCGAGCGCTACTACTTGTACGCCCGGCCCGGCCAGCCCTTCAACCGCGTGGTCGATGTCGGCGCCCACATCGAAAAGAAGATCGACGCCATCGTGGAGTGCCGGTCCCAGGGCGACGGCAACGCCGGCTCGCTGCTCCGCGCGCGGCTCGCAAAGCAAGGGCGGCGCCTGCCGCTGCTCGGCGGCGATGACCGCGCCGCTGACCGCGCCTACGTGCGCCAGTTCCTGCTTGACGACGACCGCGAATATGGGCGGCCCCACGGACTGGAGTACGCCGAGCGGTTCTACTACATCGACCAGCGGCCGCCGGCGAAGTCCCGCGTGGACGAGTTTGTCGAGAAGAACGCTCTGCCGCTGTAGTACGGTGAATACGATGACGCGAAGGACCTTCCTGACACACGCCGGCCTCGGGCCGCTGGCCGCGGCCACCCTCAAGGCGATGGCCGCCACCGAGCCGATGAAGGTCACCCGGATCGACGCCGTGACCTTCCGCAAGGGCCTCCCCATCACCGGTGCGCCGGCCGCTGCCGGCGGCGCCGAGTTCTGGTGGGTGCGGCTGCACACCGACAAGGGCATCATAGGCACGGGCGAAACCTACCCGTTCGCCCAGGCCGAGATCGGCGCTCTCAAAGACTACTCCCGGCTCGTCCTTGGCCGCGACGCGCGCGACATCGACGGCGTCTGGCGCGCTTTCTACCATGCCATGGCCATGCGGAACGCCGGCGGCGCCGAGATGCGCGTGCTGAGCGCCGTCAACATGGCCCAGCTTGACATTCTCGGCCAGGCGGCGGGCTTGCCCCTTTACCGGCTGCTCGGCGGCAGGACCCGGCCGCGGGTGCGGGTCTACAACACCACCACCGACTACTGGGCGATCGAGGGAACGAAGATGGGCCCGGACACCATGAAGATCGTCCGGTTCCTGCTGGAGCGCGGCATCACCGCCATGAAGGTCTATCCGTTCCGCGCTTCCGACAACTACCTCTCCAACCGGGACCTGGAGGAGGGGATGCGCTGGATCCGCGAGATCCGCGATCAGGTGGGCAGCCAGATGGACATCTGCGTGGACTGCTGGGGGCGCTTCGATCTCCCCAGCGCCCAGCGGATCGCCAGGGCGCTGGAGCCGTACAACATCATGTACCTGGAAGACGCGATGCTCATGAACAACGCCAAGGCCTACGCCCAGCTCGCCCAGGAAACCAGCGTGCCGATCTGCATGAGCGAGACGCTGGCCAGCCGCTACGAGTACCGCGAGTTCTTCGAGCTGAAGGCGTGCGATGTAGTGATGTACGATCTCACCTGGTGCGGCGGCCCCTCGGAGGCGAAGAAGATCTCCGACATGGCCGACACGTATTTCATCCCCACCTCGCCCCACACCTGCGGTGGGCCGCTGCTCTACATCTGTTCAGCGCACCTGTCGATGGCGCTCCCCAACTTCCTGATCATGGAGAGCAACTGGTGGAAGTACACGCACCAGTTCCCCTACTTCGTGAACAACGTGCCCGTGCCCAAAGACGGCCACGTCACCGCGCCCGAGCTGCCGGGCATCGGCGCCGAAATCAAGCCCGAGCTGTTCCGCACCGGCGACGCCATCGTCGAGACGGTGGCGAAGGTGTAGCAGCCATCAAAACCGGAACCGCAGCGACACCTGCATGATCCTCGGCATGCGGGCCGAGGTCGCCTGGCCGAAGCGGCCGTTGACCTGGGCGCCGGCCGGATCGAAGCGCGCGGTCGAGTCCACGCCCGAGAACTGCGTGTGGTTGAACACGTTGTAAAGCTCCCAGCGGAATTGCAGCACGCGTTCTTCGCTCCTGATCGGGAAATTCTTGAACAGCGTGACGTCCCAGTTGTTCCGCCCGGGTCCCCGCCAGACGTCCTTCGGCGCGTTGCCGGGGTCGAGCCGGGCGGGCCGCGCGAATACGGAGGTGTTGAACATCCGCATCAGGTTGCGCTCTCCGTGCGGGAGCTGGGCCTTGCCCGTTACGATGATGCGCTGGCCGTCGGCGCCGCCGGTGAGGTCGGCCCCATCGGTGGTGGAGAACCCGACGCCGCTCGGCATGCCGCTGGCAAACATCGTGATGCCGGAGACCTGCCAGTTGTCGAATACCCAGCGCGTGACGGGACTCGCCGATACCCGGCTGAGCGCGGGGATGTTATACGTGTACGTGAACACGAGTTTGTGGGTCTGGTCACCGCCAGATTTCCCATGGCTCCACACGCGGCGGGGCTGGTACATCGGCAAGTCCGAATAGTCCATCCACTTGGACCAGGTATAACCCACTCCGAAATCAAGCCCACTGACGAACCGGCGATTGGCCTGAACCTGCAACGCATGATAATTGGGCTCTGAGCAGGAATTCGACGAAATGCCCAATTGGTGCGGGTTTCAGAATCTCAGGTTGCCGGCTGCGGTCGTCGGTTTTGCCCCGGCCTGTCCGCGGCGGACTGCCCGACGGCCTGCCGAGATCAGAGTCATTGCCAGGCAAAGGCCCCATGCCCGACGCGCAAGACCGGCCTGCGCTATGCTGGAACTTCTTCATTCTATGAAGGTTGACAGGCTCTTGTCTCTCTGTGGGATTTCTCTTCAACGGTCCGATCCCCTGAGCCTAGCACGGTTCAACCGCGGTAACCGCAGCGTGCCTGTTCCCCGAGGGTGGCCGGGAGCAGAGCGCTTGCCAGACGCTGGCCTCTGTGTGGCTCTGGCCGCCCCCCAGCGGGCGTGGATTCCCTTGAAACCACTATCAGCATTGGCCTCAGAGCGATCCGGCCGCCTGCCGCCGCCCCCGGAACCGGGAACCCGTTTTTCACGGAAACCCAACAAAACTGTGGGTCTGTCAGATTCTTGCGCAGAGGCGGAATTTCGTTGCCTGTCACCGAAATTCGGGCGCGCCGTAAACGACTCCGCACGACTGAGGCATTGCCTTCAGCTTGTCTCCGCCTCGAAATCCCGCGCGGCGCGAAACATCGCCCGCACGTTCTCATCCGGTGTGTCGCAGTCCATGTTTATGCAGCACACGCCGACCTTCTCGCGCCGGCCGGCGGCGCGCAGCAGGCCATGGGTGTCGGCGTAGACTTCATCCGCTGAGCATTGGAGCATCCGCACCGGGCTCAACCGCAGGTTGAGAAAAGCGCCGGCGAGATCGCGGCTGCACCGGGCCACGTCCGATCCCCAGCCGACGTCGAAGAAGCGCGCCTCGACACGCGAGTACGCTGCCGCATAGCGGTGCAGGTTGCCGCCGCAGTGATGTATGCCGTAGGGCTGGAGCCATCCGGCCAGGCGCTGCTCGAAAGGCAGGACGCGGCGTTCATAGAGCGCCGGGGAGATCATCGGTACGGTGCAATTGCTGCCCAGGTACAGCGCCGGGTCGACGTCGAGGATGGAGCGGTTGGTCGCCACCGCGCAGGTCCCCGTCCGCGCCTTCAGGCACTCCGCCACCAGGCGCTGCGTCGCGGCCACGACGCCGAGAAGGTGGTCGGCCAGCTCGGCGTCCTCCACCAGGTCGAGGAAAAACTGCTGGCCTCGCAGCTCGAGCGCGGTGTTCAGAAGTCCGCCGGTGTTCAGGTCGCCGGTGACGTACCCGAATTCGCGCTCGAGTTCATCCATCTGGCGCAGCAGCTCGTCCATCGGCCAGGTCGAGCGAAGCTCGGGCACACGGAGGCAAAGGATGTCCTTGCGGTCCAGGTTTTGCGGGACGGGCCAGGCCGCCTGGTCGTCGGAGAAGCGAACCGGCACGCCGAGAAGCGCGGGCGCCACGAACCCGCCGGCGATGTGCCGGGAACCGATGATCGGCCTCGGCCGCGGGTCCGGCCCGCCCAGCCCGAAGCGCTCGTAGAGAGCCTTCCGCATGACGACGTCGTTGCGGATGCGCTCGTCGCGGTCGAGATAGAACGGCCTCTGGAACGACACCCCGAAATGGTGGAACCACCAGTTCGGGCCGAAGACAACGTTGACCGGTATCACCGCTGGCGCTCTCCGGCAAACGACTTGACTGTTTGCTGTGGCCCGGGACGCGCCACCGGTGCGCGCAGCGCGCTGGCCGCCGCGCTAGCGGCTCGGAACCTCACGGCTTGATACGGCTTGCCAGGCAGCTTCAGTGTGGATCTGCCCTCGTGGACCCCCGGCGCCGGAGTGATCGTCATTTCCCAGGGGTCGATGATCTCGGCCTGGTATTTCACTCCCTTGGCGAGGTCGAATTCGAGCTCCGCGGGCTGGTGCAGATCGAAGTAGTAGAGGTAGTATTCGCCTTCGCGCGCGGCCGCCGGGTACTTCTCGTTCGGCAGCGGAACCAGCCCGCCCTCCGGGCCTTCCTCGAGGATCTTCCTCAGGAAGGCGATGCGTTTCGGGCTCTCGCCCCGAAGCTGGCCGCCCTTCGACCACCACAGGATGTCCCGCGGATCGAGGTACGTCTCTCCGTGCCCCACGTAGGCGCCGCGCGCAGTGCCCAGCCAGAAGCGCCGGACCATTTCGCGCGCCGAGATGTTGCCCCACCGGCGCGGGATATTGCCCTCGTACCGGCACTCGTCGTAGATGACCGGCTTTTTGTACGCCTGGAGCCACTCAATGGCTTTGTCGAAGTCCGAACTCTGGATACTGGCGTGAGTGACCCACGGCTTGGCGTGGTCGTAGATGATGCTTCCGTTGTGAATGGAGCGCAGGTGCCGATACGGGTCGCTCTGCTGCACGACGCGGAAGAAGCGGTCGAAGTCGGAGAGCTTCTTCTGCTTCATGAAGTCCCACTCGTTCGCCATCGACCACCACACGTTGCGGAAAGCGGCCAGCCGTGCCACCGTGTATCGCAGGTAGCGGTCGTCCGCCTCGGGCGGCATGCTCTGGTAGCCCCAGCGGTCGTAAGGGTGGAAGAGAATCAGGTCGGCTTCGATGCCCATGTCCATGAGCTGCTTCACCCGGTGCTCGAAGTGGCGGAAGAACTCGGGGTTGAAGCGGGTGTAGTCGTTTCGCCCGGCGGCGTCTCGCGGGAAGGGATAATACTTCGGCTCGTTCTGGTTGTAGACGTAGTCTTTCGGGAAGACGCACATGCGCATCTTGTTGAACGGCGCGGTGCGCAGCGTGGCCAGCGTCTGTTCTTCGAGCTCGTCGCCCTGGTGCGCCCACGCGTAACACGTCGTGCCCACCGGGTAGTACGGCGTGCCGTCGGCGTACCCGAAATGATAGGTGTGGCGAACCGTCACCGGGCCGTGATTGCCGGCCGGCGGCGGCACGCAGGTGAACCGCCCGGTCTTCCCGTCGAGTTCGGGGCGGTTGCTGCGGGTGACGTACGTCCACTCCCCGACCGCGTCCGGCATGAAGCGGACGCGGTACACGCCGCCGCCGTCATAGAACCCGTCCACCTCGACCACGCGGTGCTCGAACCGGAACTCGGCCCCGAACCGCACATCGAGAAACGGGTTGCCGCCCTCGCTCCCGCGGAACACGGCTTCAAAAAGGCCCCAGCGTTCCGCCTGGCCGGCCGCGGGCTGCGACGCGGCCGGGACCGGCGCCGACGCGGTGACCTTGCGTCGGTCGGGCGGTTCGCCTTCCGGGTGGTTGCCCAGGAAAGCGTTGCCTTCAAACACCACGTTGGTGGCCTTGCCCCACGCGTAAGTGCCGTTGCCGAGATTCATGAACACGTTGTCGCGGAAAACCACGCCGTCGGCGTAGCCCGGCGCCTTGCCGAAAATGTCGAACTCGACGATGCGCGGCGCGCGGTGCCGGCCGATGTAGACGGTGTTGTTGTGGATGAGCGTGTTGGTGACCGGACCGTCGAAGGCGAACACGCGGAATTCGTCGTTGCGGCTGACGTTGTAGCGCACGACGGTGCCGTCATTGTAGCCGCGGGGCGGCGGCGATGACGGGTTGTTGCAGAAGTTCACCAGCCCGCCGCCGTTGTCCTCGCTGTAGTTGTACTGGATGACCGTGCCCTCGCTGTTATAGTCGCTGTCGAACGCGGCGCCCTCGATGCGGTCAAAGCGGGTCGAATAGACCTCGTTGTACTCGATCACCGCGTCCTTGCAGCCGAAAACATAGACCGCGTTGCCGTGCAGCCGCGAGGAAGACTTGCGGACCACGTTGCGCTCGATGAGGGGGGCCAGCGAGGCGCGCACCCCCATGGCGTTCTTGCCGGTGTCTTCGATCTGGTTTTGGCGGATGCGGACCCGCGTATGCCGCCATTGGGGCCAGGCGGGGTCGCGCGGGTGCGGGCTCGGGTCCGACCACAAGTACAGGCCGGTGTTGTCCACGTGACGGATGGTGCAGCCTTCCACCAGGATGTCATCGAAGCGCGTGGGCGATTCCTTGCCGCGAATCTCGAAGGCGATGCCCCCGGTGGTTTTCGACACGACGTCCGCGCCGAGCTGGCCGCGCACGTCGTGTACGAACAAGCCGCGCAGGTAGATGTGCTCCAGCGCCCGGCCGAGGTTGGAGCCGCGGATGAGCACGCCGCGCCGCAAGCCTTCCTGCGGCGCGTCGTTGGTGATCTCCAGGTTGTTCACCTCCCAGAACTCCTGGTTGTGGAGCAGCAGGGCGGTTTCGACGCCCCCGCCATCGATGCGCGGCGGGGCGCCCTCGCCGTAGCGGTCGATCACAATCGGAGCGGCGGCCGTGCCCGAGCCCTTGGGGTGCAGCGTGCCGCTCCAGGAGCAGCCCGCGCGGAACAGGATCCGGTCGCCGGGCTGGAACGTGGTCGCGTTCACCTTTTCGAGAGCGCCGCCCGCCGCCGGGCAATCGACATGGTAGTCGGCGGCGAACGAGCACGACGCAGCGAGCAGGAAGAAGAGCCAGGATTTCATGAGTGACCTCAAAAATCTAACCGCGCGCTCAACTGCACCTGGCGGTTGCCGCTCACCGAGGTGACCTGGCCGAAATCGGGCTGGGTGACGTTGGTGCGGATGCCGCTCAACTGGTGCCGGTTGAAAGCGTTCAGCAGCTCTGCCCGCAGCCGGAAGCGCACCTTCTCGGCGATGCGGTGGGTCTTCTCGAAACCGATGTCCTCGTTGACCGTGCCGAAGTCGCGGACCTGCGAATAGCGCCGCGCCCCGGCGCCGAGCGTCAAAGGGGCGGGGTTCGCGAACAGAGCGTTGTTCAAGTAGCTGTTCTTGGGCGAAGCCGGCGTGGAGAGTTCAAAGCGGGACTTGTCGAAACCCGCCATGCGCAGGTCGCCGGCAGCCACGTTGGCGCGGTTGACGGCGCCGTTCCAGGCGCCCACCAAGGGCGACGAACCGGTGAAGCCGAGCGGCTCCCCGCTGAAGTAGTTCAGAATGCCGGTGATCGACCAGCCGCCCCACCAGGCGTGGCCGCCGCCGAACGGCAGCTCGTAGGCGAAGTACAGCTTGAACATGTGCGGCGCATCGTAGCTGGCCACCGCCTTCTCGAGCTTCAGGTTGTAGTAATCGAGCGGGCGGCTGCCGTTGTCGCCGATCAGCGAGCTCTCCACATTAGAGAGCGTCTTCGACCAGGTGTAGTTCCCATACACGGTCAGGCCGCGGCGCAGCTCGCGGTTCAACGTGATCTGCAAGGCATGATGGGTGGAGAAGCCGAGCGGCGCGCCGTAGACGTTGATGGTGTCATTGCTGTTCACCTGCGGGTAAGGACGCAGCGCGCGGGCCACCGTGCCGCGGAAGCCGGGGAAGGGGTAGGGTATGCCCGCTCGCGCCGCATCGGCGGCGCTCTGTACCTGGTTGTTGAGCCGCGTGCCGTATTCCTGCAACACCGAGGGCGGAAGCTGGTTGATGCGCTGCAATTCGCCTACGCGCAGCCGGGTGCCTTTGTTGCCCAGGTAGCCGGCGTCCAGCAGGATCTTGTGGAACAGCTCGCGCTGGATGTTCAGGTTCCACTGCTGGATGTAAGGTGTCCGGCCGTAGTCGGGGTCGATCATGCCGGGGCGCGTCGTGTTGCCCCAGGAAGGGTCGAATCCGGCGGGGCTGTAGCGGTCGGTCGGGAATCCCTGGTCCCAGTTGAAGATGCCGGCCCAACGCTCGACCGGGTTCGATCCCAGCCGGTACGTTCCTCCCCACGCCGTGCTGGTGGCCTTGCCGAGCGGCGTGCCGTTGTAGCCGTTAAAGGAGTCCGCTTCGTACACGATGCCGTAGGCGCCGCGGACGGACCACTTCTCCAGCGGCCGCCAGGCGAAGCCGACGCGCGGGCCGAAGTCTTTGAAGCTGCGGCCGCCGAAGTAGCGCCGGCCGGTGCATTCACGGCATTCCCCGGCGAAGTCGTACGCCCCCTTCAGCCCCGTCGCCGGGTCGGTCTTGCCGGGATTCCAGCTCGACAGCCGGTTCGCTACCTCGAAAGCCGGCGACTGGAACTCCCAGCGCAAGCCGAGGTTCAGCGTCAGGCGGCTGGAAACCTTGAAGTCGTCCTGGATGAAGAGCGCGTAGTAGTGACGGCGACCGCCGAGCGGGCTGGAGTCCGCGAGCGAGGCGCGGTCCACGATGCCGAGCAGGTAGCTGGCGAAAGAGTAGCCGGTGAGGTTTCCCGAGAACGACTCGCCGGGGATCGCCGTCGCCAGCGCTTCGAAGGTGAACGAACCGCCCGTGCTGCCACGGATGTTCTGGTGGTTGCGGCGCAGGTCGAAGCCGGTCTTGATGAAGTGGCGGCCCCTGGAGAAGGTCACCGAGTCGAGCAGTCCCCAGCTCGCATCGGCGCGGAAAGAGTCGGTGGTGAAACCGGGGTTCTCCAGGGTGACAAACGGCCCGCCGCCCCAGACGACTTCGGGGAAGCCGCGGGTGGAAAGATTCTTGATGCCCAGTTCGCGGGCGCCGTCGCGGCCGGCCTGCAACGCGGTCTGCGGATTGCCACGGCGGTTGTAGGAGAGCGTCAGGTGATGTAGCACGCGCGGCGAGACCGTCCAGTCATGGGCGAGGCGCGCGAATCCCCCGGTGTCGTCACGGCGTCGCGCCTTGGCCAGCGGCCCGCCCTCGGGGTCGTTGGGATCCCACAACCCTCCGGCGTCCAGGATCAGGCGCGGAGCGATGCGGTAGTGCGCCGAGCCGGAGAGCTTGTGCTTTTCGCTGAAGCTGTGGTCCACCTTCACCGTGAAGGGATGGTGATCCCACTCCGGCGCCCCGGCCCTGGGCATGAACGAATTGTTGGTGAGCGGGACCCGGCCCGAGGCGTCCCGCACCGTGGGCAGGTAGTGCGCCTTGGCGATCGCGTTCAGCTTTTGCGACACCTGGCTGAAGCGCGCCACCGGGATGCGGTTCTGGTAGAACATGTCCCCGGCCCACTTGGCTTCGGGCGTGCGGCGGAAAGTAAGCGGGTCGTAAATGGCCCCTTGCATCACCGGGTTGCCGAGCGCGTCCGTGTAAGGGAGCACCCGGCCGAGCAGGCGGCTGAAGTCGCCTTCGTAGAACTCGGGCGCCGGCGCGTTGCGGTTGGGAGCGCTGAAGCCGTAGTTGCGTTCCTTGTAGCGCTCATAGGCGGCGAAGAAAAAGGTGCGATCGCGCCCGTTGTAGAGCTTCGGAATGATGACCGGCGCGCCGAAGCTGGCGGCGTAGTTCTGCTTGCGGTCCTGCGCGCGGCCGGCGCCGCGGAAGTTGTCCTGGAAGGTGTTCGCGTTCAGCGCTTCGTTGCGCAGCCCGAAGTAGGCGCTGCCGTGCGGCGTGTTGGCGCCCGATTTCATGACGAAGTTGAAGACGCCGCCTTGCGTGCGCCCGAACTCCGCGGCCAGGCCGCTCGTCTGGATCTTCACCTCCTCCAGCGCCTCCAGCGACACCATGCCGGCGTTCACGTCGCCGCTTTGGTTCACCGTGACCGAGGCGCCATCGACGAGCATCTCCTTGGAAAACCCGGTCGATCCGTTGATGTGACTGGTGTAGCCCGTTCCGGAAACACCCGGCGTCACCGAGAAGGCGAAGCTCTCGGCGCGGCGTCCCGAGGCGAAACTGAGAGGCAACTCGATGAGCGATCTCGAGGAGAGCGTGGTGCCTACCTGCGGGGTGTCGGTCTCGAGGCGCGGAACCTCCGCCGTCACCTCGATCGCCTCGGTCACTGCGCCCACCTCGATCTTCGCGTCCACCCGCAACACGTCGGTCACGCCGAGAGTGACGCCGCCGCGCACGAGCCGCTTGAATCCCTCCCGCTCGAAGGTCAGCGCATAAGCTCCCACGGGGAGGTTGGGCTGATGGTACTGCCCGGCTTCGTTGGAGACCGCCTGGTACACCGCACCGGTGCCGGCGTGCCGGATCGTCACCCGGACGCCGGGAACGAGCGCGCCGCTCGGGTCCGTGACGGTTCCGGTGAACGTGCCCCGGTTCGTCTGGCCCGAGGCCAGGCACGCGATACAGAACAGGAATCGAAGACTACTTCGCATCGTACTCACCTCCAGATTGGGACGCCCAGCTCGGCGAACCGCGCCGCGCCGGTGAGAAAGTGGGCGGTGATCCAGAACACCGTCCATTGCTCGTTGTAACTTCCGCGCTCGTGGAGCACATGGGCGGGCTGGGCTCGCTGCCCGTAATTCGTGTGATGCATCTGCTCGCCCTGGCTGCCGTAGGGATCGATGAGCTGGCCGCAGGAGCGGTACATCACCAGCGCCAGCCGCTTCAGATCCTCGCGGCTGTCGATCTCTCCGAGCCGGTAGACATCCGGGGCCACGATCGCGCCCCACACGTCCAGGTGCTGGTTCTGCGGCGAAACGACCGTCCAGCCGCGGGTGCGAAAGCCGTGGTCGCGCAGCCGGCCGGGCGGCAGGTCCGCATCCCAGATGAAAACGTAGGTCAGCAGGACGTCGCAGGCGTGCCTGGCCCAGCGCAGGTGCTTCGGGTCGCGCGTCCGCTCATAGAGCGCCAGGAACGCCTGGAAGGCGAGCGCGGCCGCTTCCTTGTCCTCCGAACGCGCGTCCAGCGTGCCGCCCCAGTAAGGCTCCCGCATGCTAAGGTGCCGGCCGGCGTAATGCTCGGCGGCCTTCAAGGCCGCCTGCTTGTGTGAGGCCGTGCCGAAAACGTCGAACGACTCCAGCAACGGCGCGATGAAGGCCGCCTCCGCAGTCGAGACCGGATGCCAGGCCTCGGCGAGGATGCGTCCCGCGTGCAGATCCGAAGCCTTGCGGAGAAACGCCTCCCAGCGGGCCGTGTTCATTTTGCGCTGTCTTCCGAGCCGAATGGCGCGGGCGAACGCGAGCA
>JBBTDS010000766.1:13418-28604 GCA_038060875.1 Acidobacteriota bacterium
GCCGTGTTCATTTTGCGCTGTCTTCCGAGCCGAATGGCGCGGGCGAACGCGAGCATCGCCTGGCCCTGGCAGAGCAACTCGTCGCCGCTCCACTTCTTCTCCTTGTAGTCGTACCAGTTGCGGAAGCCGCGGTCGTAGAACTCGGCGGTCGAAAGGAAGTCCAGCGACTTCTGCACCATCGGCACAATCTGCGCGTCTCCGAGTCCCTCCTCCAGCACCTGAAGCGCGTAGCCCAACGCCTCCGCCTGGCCGGTCCATCCCATCACGAAGGAGGGGCGCTTTTCGTCGGCGTACTTCCTGAACCCCGCGAAGTCGCCGCCCTCCAGCCAGCGCGACTTCGCGTAGCGGTATTTAGCGCGCACGATCTCTGCGAACCCCGGAAGTCCATCCAGGCTGTAGGGCGGGGAAATCTCAATCGCGGTGCCCACGGCGCGGCCGAACCCCGATCCCGCATCCGCGACGGGAAACGCTTCCACGAAGAACCGCTTCTCGATCACGGCCCCAGCCGGTACGTTCAGGTAGGCGTCGTCGTAAGGGGTGAAGCCCTTCTGCTGCGACTTCACCACGCTGCGGCTTCCATTAGAGGCGCAGGGTCCGGAGAGCAGCACCAGCTCGGCGCCCTCTTTGCGCGCCACCGCACCCAAGGACCACCACTGGTCGGCGAGGTTCGCGTACGGCGCGAGCGAGGGGATACTGTGCAGCGCCGCGCCCGAGCGCCCGGCGGCGCGTGGCAACTCAGCGTAAGCGAACGGCATGGGATAGCGGTGCTCCTCATAGATCGCTTCCTCGCCCGGTGCGCCGGCGAAGACGGGTACGCGGCCGCTCTTGGCCCCGGACGGGTTGCCGTAGTAGAGAATGCCCGGCAGCAGGATGTCCGGCCTCTCCCCCGCGGCTTGAAACCGGATCGACAGCGTCACCTTCGGCGCCACCCCGGGCCCGGTCCATTGGAACCGGCGCACGCCCTGGATGGCGCTGCCGGCCGCGCGGTAGGCGTCTTCCAGCAGCCAGGTTCCGCCGCACGCGTTCAACTCACCCTTCAGAATGGTCCACTCCCCGGCCCTGACCGCACTCGCGGGATGCGCGTGGCGCCAGGCCGCCGGCCACCGCTCCTGCCAGTCGCAGGCGATTGACCACAGGCCTTCGGCCGGTGATTCGGCGATCACCTCGCCGCCGGCGAGGACCTGTACGCGGCGCCCGCCCTGCGTGACGGTCACGTTGAGTTCCCCGCTGACCTGGTTCGCGGCCAGCACCGCGGGGAACACGAGCATGGCGAGTCGCGTTCGCATGGGTTTATCCGTTCAATCTTAGCGCGGCAGGCCACACCTCCTTTCTGCCTTTGGGAGCGTTGGGCAGGCCGTTACCGCCCGGCGCCCGCCGCCGGCAGGAAGTTCTCCATGACCCAGACTTCGGGAATGGACCGCAGGGTTCCGTATACGATCCGCTGGCCGTCCGGGTGTACCCGCAGGGACATCACCATGCCGTCTACCGTTAGACCGAGCCGCTGAGGCTCCCCGCCCTGGCAAGGCACACGCCACAACTCGTATCGGAGCGTTGCCGGTGTACCACCGGCTGAGCTGGCGGACGCTATGGCATACACCAACTGGCGGCCGTCAGGCGACCAAGCGACATTCCCGCGCCTACCGGAGCGGCTTGAAGCGGACGGCGTCTGCCAACACGTGACCGGTCGCCTCGGCGGCGTAGAGTTGGACATAGCCTGCGGTGCCCGCGTCGAACTCGAATTCTCCGAGCCGGCGGGTACGATCCGGCTCCACCCATAGCGTTTCCGTGCCGTGCCTGTGTTTCACAACCACCCGAAAGCGCGTCCCCGGATACAGACCGAACGGCGTCTGTTCCAGGAATGAGACTTCGTACTTACCGGGACGGAGGTTTGGGGTAAAACGCACGAACTCGGTGGGATCGGTGCGGCCCCCGTTGGTCCGGTAGAAGTCACGGTAGCCCTTCTGGCGCCAGAATTTGAACCGGTGGCCGACCCAGAAAAACGGTGTCGCGTAGAAGCCAGCGTCGTCGTCGTCGACCATCACCTCCGCCGGCGGCGCATCCTGGCGGGCATCGAGCAAGATGCGAAACGCCTGGGGGGAGTTGAGCGCTCCCGGACAGCTTACCGAGACGGTCGCGAAATACAAGCCCGGATTCGGCTTTGGCATGGTGACCCGCACCGAGAGAATTTCGCCGCCCCTGCTGGGTTCAACGCTCGGCCAGTCCGACGCCGAACTTGCCTGGCAGCCCGCCAGCTTTCCGCCACCCAGGTTCTTCACGACCACTTGCTTGACGTCGGGCGTCTGCGCCCAGGCCCGCGCGGTGAACCGCAGCATGTGAGGATCGAGCGCCGGTGGAATGCCGTAGACGTCGCGTGACTCCGGCCGGCGCACCGTGAAGCTGATTTCCTCGGGAGCGTCGAGTGCCAGCGCCGGCTGGGCGACCGCGGACCCGTCCACCGTGATCAGGTGCGTAGCGGCGGCCCGGTCCACTCCATCCTCGAAGGTCAGCGTGACCGGGTAAACCCCTGGTCGCGCGAAGACGTGAATGGGATTCCGATCGAGCGAGAAACCGCCGTCTCCGAAAGTCCATTGATGCGTGGCACGCACGCCCCATCATCCCGCCCGGGTGCCTTCGCTGGAAAAGTGAACCGGCTTTCCGGTGCGCGCTGGTCCCCATGGCTGAATCACCACGCGGATCTCGCCCGCTTTGTCGCTTTCCTGTTCGAATGTCTGCCAGAAGAGCATCCAGGGATCGAGCATCATGTCCGGTTCTGCTTCGCGGCGCGTTCGGAAGATAAAGTGCGTGTGTTCGTTGTTGCCCGGGTTCACGCCCGCCGCCGAGGCGAAGTGCGCGCCCGCCCGGGTCGGCTTGTGCTCGGGACTTAGCAACTTCACGACGTGGTGAGCCTGAAGCGTCCAGGTGTCTCCGCTTGGCCACTGGTGGACGCCGCGCCAGCGGTTGTTGTTGTCCCCCTCGGCAAGGCTATTGAAAAGGTAGTGATCGTCGATGTCGATGGGAGCGAACAGCGGTGAACCCTTGGGATGATTGATGTCGAGACCGGCGTGGCATTCCGCCCCCTGGTACGCGCCCATATAAGGGTCGTCGCCGTTGTAGGACTCGGCTATGTCGATGAACCAACGTTTGAAGGGCATCCACGGCCGCAGAGGGACGGGCGCCAGAGCGTCGCGCATGTCGTTGGCCGCGAAGCGCGCGCGCCTGGACATGGCGCAGCCCGCTCCGCCGCCGTGATTGTCGGAGATGAATCTCAGCGCATCGCTGACGGCGTCCAGCCACAGGCGCATACCATTGATGACATACGGCACCGCGAAACTCTCCTGCGACGCCACGTACCGGATCAGCGTTAACGCATGACCGTCGATCTTCACCCTCGCCCGCATCTCGTACAGCGTACCGCCGTCCGGCTGGGCCTTCCGCGGTTCTTTCAGGTTGGTGGCCAGCACGCGGGCCGAGGCATCCTCGAATACCAGTGTGCGAACTTGTCCGTTTCTGAGCTGAAACCGGACCACGTCGCCTTGATCGAGCTCGAAGCCGGTGACCGTGTCCTTCGCCTGAAAGGCCAACTCCCGCGCGATGGCGGGAATGGCTCCGAGAAGTGATGCAAGAACTAGCAACAGGCGCATAAGCCCAATCCTAACCCGGCATAGCCGGAACCAAACAGGTCATCCATCACGCGGCAATTTCCATCTATAACGGCGTCGGCATTGTCAAGAGATACCGGCACTATTGTGAGCCGGGAGCAGGGTCAAGGGCGGTCCGACGCTCTCTGTCGGACCGTTCATCCCAGACCCGTGACCTGCGGACGGCTCCGTATACTCGTGTAGGGACGAAGCACGCGCAAAGCGCGGCTTCGTGCTTGTCAGGATTCTTTGGCAGCCTCTGACCAAGACTCGTTCCCTCGAATCCTACGGTGCAATCAGCTTCTACCAGCCATCTATTCGATCTTCAACTACCGACCATGATTCGCTGTTCGAACTCCCCTCTCGGTTGCCAGGGGAGGCAGGGCGCTCCACCATTTTTTCGATGGACTTCGGTCCACCACGGAAATTCCCGGGCTACCCTGCATACGAGCCGGCGGCACTGGGGTGCCCTGCTTCTCGCAGCTTCCAGTACAGCCGCAGCGCCAACTTTCGCGCCATGGCCACCTTTTACTGCCTACTGGGTCGCCTTGGCCGGCGACAGATAGTTCTCCAGGGCCCAGAGCTCGTAGTTGTAGCGGACCACTTCAAGTCCAAGGAGCCTTCCGCCGGGGTGAACTCTCAGACCATTCACCCGGCCGTCGAGCGCCGTGATTCTTTCCGGCTGCCCGCCGGTGGTGGCCGCCCGCCATATTTCGGACACCTGATCCTTCAGTGTCTTCACGAACAGAACGTAGCGGCCGTCCGAAGTCCAAACCACATCCGTGATGCTCTCCGGTGGCTGCACTCGGGCCACTTCCCGCGGCGTGCTGCCGCCAACTTCCGTCACTGCCAGCAGGTAAGACTGGGCGTCGTTGCTCGGTTGTACGAAGGCGAGTTGGCGCCCGTCCGGTGACAACTGCGCTTGGCTCACGAGGCCCCGGTGGACCTCCTTCTCCGCGCCGCCATCCAGATCCCGGCGCTTGATGACAGTGAGCTCTTTCCGCGCCTCGTCCCTCTGCTGGTAGAAGACTGCCTTGCCATCCGGGGACCAGGAAGGAGATGCGGACACCGCAGAGCCGGAGATCCGCACGATCCGGCTGACCGCACCGCTCTGCAAGTCGATGTTGAAAAGACCATAAGCTGCCTCTTGGTCGTATCCGGAGACAAGGACGGACCTGCCATCTGGAGACCAACGCGGGTGGTCGTAAGACCGCAATCCCGGCTTCAGTACAACTTCACGCTCTTCGCCGGATTCCATGGAGCGAATTCTCAGAGAACTGCTTCCCCTAGGCCGGTAGCAGAAAGACCTGCTGTCGGGCGGCCACTGCATCCATACCGCTTGTAAGCGCGTGGTAAGTAGCGCCGGCTGAGCCGTGAGCTTGCCGCCCGCGGGTTCGAGTTCGGCCGAATAGACATCCTGTGTATATGATGTCTGGATCTGGAACAGGGTGCCGTCGCGGGTCACCTTCAGGTTATCCCCCTCCGGGTCACGGTTGATGAGCCGCGGCGATCCCTTTGGCTTTCCCTCCTCCACGTCCTGCGCCCAAAAATTCACACTGCCGGAACGGTCGCTGCTGAAGATGAACGTCTTGCTGTTGGAAGTCCAGCCAATGATCCAATCCTTGGCAGGGTTGCGGACGAGAGCGCTGTCCCGCTCTGTCCGCGTGTCGTATAGGAGAATGTCGGGCCCCGCTGTCCCGTCGTCCAGCGGAAGATAGTACGCGATGTATCGACCGTCCCAGGAAGGGAGTCCCCAAATGGGTCGCCGTTTGTCCGGAGCCCCAATGCGCTGGATCGAGCCATCGGCCACAGTCACCATGAGCCGTTGGTAGGTCTGGTCTGCGGTGCTGCGGATCACGGCCAGTATCCGTTTCCCGTCCGGCATCCAGGCGGCATCATACGTGCGGTCGAATGTCACGCCCTCCCCCGGAAGGAGAACGCGGTCGGCTGACCCGTCGAAGCCCGCAACATGCAGTTCGAACCTTGAGCCGGAGCCGGCCACCCATCCGTAGGCTACCTGCCGGTTGTCGGGCGAGATCTTCGCCAACGTTCCTGCAACGTATCGCCCGGCCACAAGAGAGGCAGTCAAGGTGATTCTATGTGTCTTTCCGGTTGCGAGTTCACGAGCTGCGAGATTACCGCTGCCTGATTCCCGAAAGAGTACGTAGCGGCCGTCGGAAGACACATCATGGATCCAGTCTGTTCTGGCATTCCAGACCCGGCGGGCGGCTACTTCGGTGCCGGGGCCGCCAGTCCCGAGCGCCGCCAGCCTCTCCCTGGCCGCCCGCGCGGGCTCGGCCTGGTCCGCGAATTCCATCACCAGGCGCTCGTACGCTTTGCGCGCTTCGGCGTTGCCCAGCTTCTCGTGGCACTGTCCCATCTGTAGCAGCGCCTTGGCGGCCACCGCGCGGCTGACACTGCGAGTGTTCAGAATCTTCTGGTACTGCGCGATCGCCCCCTTCAGGTCGCCGTCTACTTGCTCCTTGTGCATGGCGGCCTTCAGTTCCACCTCGGCCGCATCCGGTTTCTGCCCGAGCACGACCACCGACACCAGGGCGGCTGCGAGGGCAATGCTGATTCTCTTCATGTCTTTTGCCTCCTGGGTTTCAGTTTCGGCGCACCTTGTATTCGCAATACCACCGTCTTGTCAGGCTTCTGTCATCGCTTAGCCGTCGAAACGATACCCAACGCCGCGAACGCTGACCAGATAATACGGCGACGAAGCCGGCGACTCGATTTTCTTCCGCAGGTTGGCCACCTGGTTGTCCACAACCCGATCGCTAACGAAAGTGCCGCGCCCCCAGACTTCGTCGAGCAGTTGGTCCCGGCTGAGCACACGTCCGGCATGACGGATGAACGCCGCCAGCAGCTTGAACTCCAGAGGGCTGAATTCGACCAGCGCTCCGGCACGGCGCACCTCGCGCCGGATGAAGTCCACCTCCATGTCTCCGAATCTATAGAGCTCCGGCAGCTCGCCGGCGGCGCGGCGCAGGACTGCCTTGATGCGCGCCCGCAATTCGCGTGGACTGTATGGCTTGGTGATGTAGTCGTCCGCCCCGATCTCCAGTCCCATCACCTTTTCGGCCTCCTCGGTTCTGGCCGTGAGCACGATGATGGGAGTCCGCACTCCCGTCTTTCTTAGCTCCCGGCAGACCTCGAAGCCGTCTTTCTTCGGCAGCATGATGTCGAGCAGAATCAGGTGAAAGGCCTGCCCCCGGGCGCGCTCGACCGCGGCTTCCCCGTCCCCGACCACATCCACGACAAAGCCTTCCAGCTTCAGGTCGTCCTCGAGCGCCAGCGCTATGGCACGGTCGTCTTCCACAACTAGAACACGCATCAAATCGCCCTCCCCGATAGTGGCAACGCGATAGTGAAAACGCTTCCCTGCCCAGGTGCGCTTTCCAGAAGGAGCTCGCCCCCGTGCGCCCGTACCAGGTGACGGGCTACCGCCAGACCGATGCCAGCCCCCCGAACACCGGACGACTTCGCCGTCGCTCCCCGGACGAACTTCCGGAAAATCTCCTCCTGCTCATGGGCAGGTATTCCCGGCCCTCGGTCGCGGACACGGATTTCCGCGCGGCTGCCTGCCCTGGTTACCTCCACTACAATCTCCGCTTCTTCGGGTGAGTACTTTGCCGCATTGTCGACAAGGTTCCACAACGCGCACGAGATCGCCTCACAATCAGCCCGAACCGGCACTTGGACTCCGTCCCATTTCATCTCGATGGGACGTCCCGCAAACGGCGACTCCGACCGGAATTCCGCCGTCACCTTGCCGGTCAACTCCGCCAGGTCGAGAGGTTCAAGTCGATATCGCAGCACCCCGGCTTCCATCCGTCCGAAGTTCAGCAGCCCTTCGACCAAGCGCCGCAGTCGCTCGGTCTCGCGCGCCAGAACGGAGAAGTATTCCCGGCGGCGCTCTTCGTCGACGATCGCCCCTTTGTCCAGAAGTTCGGTCAGGTGCCCCATCGAGGTCAGGGGCGTTCGAAACTCGTGCGAAACGGCCGAGACAAAGTCAGACTGCAGGCGGGCAGCCGCAAGCTCCCGGCCCATCGCCCGCCAGATGAAGCAGGAACAGACTCCGATTAGCGCCGCAACCAGCGCGAGTCCGGCGAGTAGCAGGTTTCGGCGGGCGGCCAGTTGTCGGCTTTCCCCAGCGCCTTCCGCGCTGCTGACGCGCAGCGTCCACGGAAGGCCGGTGTCGCTGGCAGCCCGCACGACCCGTGGACTGGCTCGATTGGCGCCTTCTCCCAGAACGACGCGCCCTTCGCCATCCAGGAGATCCAGGTTGAACCCGCCGGTCTTCCAAGAACTTAGCCACTCCGATGCAACAGAACCGGCCATGGCCACCACACCGTCAAGCCGCTCGGGCGAACTTCGCCACATCATTAGGACCGGTTCGACGCCAACGAAGAGGCTCCGGCGTTCGCTGGCCTCACCGGCCGGCCTCGGTTGAGCCTGCCATCGCTCCCAAAGCGCTTGCACCGCCTCGGAAAGAACCACGGCGGACGGCCCAAGCCGCACATCCGCCCACCGCTGTGCCTCTCTGGCGTGGAATTGGAAGTTAGCTCGATCTATCGGCCAGCGGCCCGTGGCAAGTCCACCGGCAAGTTGTGAGGCTTTCCGCTGAAGCTCGTCCCGCCGGTTGAACTGCTCCAGGACCTCGCACTGGCCGTGAAGCCCCAGTAGTTCTGCCGGAGCGTCCCCGAGCGGTGCGGAGCCCAGCCGTTCCAGTTCCCGATAAGAAGCCAGTGCCTGCTCCGGGTGGGCGCTCTTTCTCAGGCAACGGGCGACACGCAAACAAGCACCGGCCCGAATGGCAGGGTTACCGGATGCGGCCAGTTGGCGATAGGCTTCAGCCGCCGCGGGGTAGTCTTGCTTCCGGAACTCCAGAACCTCGCCTTCCACGAAGGTTCCCGCCGGGGGCCCTGATACCGGCGGGGATGTGGGCCAGAACAACAGCCTCCCCGGCGGCTGTGCCACGACGCCCTTGGCGCTGAACGCCACGCCGAGCGCACCGTCCGGCAGGTCTTGCCACGGGATGCTTTCCAGTTCTTTGAGGCGTCTTATCAGGGCGTCCGTGGCACGATCGGCTGCGGCTTCCAGGCGTTCCTGAAGCCTCTGGGCCTCGACTGTGCGGTCCTGCTCCAGGACCCGCCAGCCCAGCCAGACCAGCGCCGCCGCGGGTACGAGTATGACGGTCAGGAACAGTGCAAGGAGACGGCGTGGCGCCGAAAACCACTCACGGAACTTACCTGCACGATGCCTAGATTATAGCCGCCTGCGTCAGGCCCAGATCACCGTTTTGTCACGGTGTTGTCTTGTTTAGGGTCTGGGATATCATTGGTTGGCCTTCTGCGCGCCCGGCAGGAAGTTCTCCATGACCCAGATTTCGGAACTGGACCGAAGTGTCTGGTAGACCATCCGCTGGCCGTCCGGGTGTACCCGCAGGGCCGCCATCATGCCGTCTACCGTTAAACCGAGCGGCTGAGGCTCCCCACCCTGTGAAGGCACACGCCAGAACTCGGCTCGGAGCGTTGCCGGTGTCCCAGCGCCTGAGCTGTCGAACGGCGTGGCATACACCAACTGGCGGCCGTCAGGCGACCAGGCGACTGCGCCACGGCGGTCCGCTGCCCGCACCAGCAGCCTGGGCGACCCACCGGCCGAAGGCATGACATAGAGACCTGTGGGCTCAGCTTTACCGCCCGAACCGAAGAACGCCAACTGCCCGCCGTCCGGCGAAACAGCCCATGACCACACCACGGCGTCGCCCAGTTGCCTCTCCAGCCCGGATTCGGAATCCCAGACGCACAACGACTCGCCCGACGAGAGGTAGAAGACCTTCCTCCCATCGGGCGACAGATCGAAGGTGGGAAGCCCGGAGCGGGCCGGGTCCAACAGGAGAGTCGCCTCGCCGGTAAGCGAATCGATGCGGAACAGACCTTGTCGCTCTTGCCTGTCGACTCCGGTGACAACGAATGAACGGCCATCGGGCGCCCAGCGCAGGGGTGACATCGGGCCGGCCCGCCTGATCTCGACGCCGGGCTTGATTAGTTTCTTCTCAGAGGTTTCGAGCGATTGGATGACGACTCCACCATGACCAGAAACGTAGGCCAAGGACTTCCCATCACGAGAGAAATCAGGTCCCCAGTTGGAGCCGAGGTAGCTGCCAGCGACTTCCGCGGGCGGAGAAAGCAACTTCCCCGTCTGGATGTCAAGCCTGGTTGAGAAAACGTCACGGGACTGCCCCCCGTTTGAAAAAAAGTATGCGCCCGCCCTTGTGAATCCCACTCCGCCACCAAGCCCGCCCATATCACTCCGGACCAGCATCGGCTCACCGCGCGGCTGCCCGCCGGAGACCGCGATCAGCCACGCATCCCTGGTACCGCGCCGGTCGCTGGCGAATAGCACATGTCTGCCGTCGGGTGACCATCCGAGCAGGCGATCGTCCGCCGGATGCCGAACCAGTAGAGAAGTGCGTTGGGTCGTCCGCTCATAGACATACACATCGCTCTGGCGCGCGTTCTTGGCTGGCGGGGCATCATATGCGATGTGACTGCCGTCCGGAGAGAAGCACATAATCCCAGGGTTATCAATGCCAAGGTCCTGAACGGATCCGTCCGCGACAGCAATCAGCACAGGCCGCGCGCCAAGCTTGGTGAGGATGTGCTTTCCATCCGGGGACCAGGCCAATCGAGATGGGCAGTTCTTCTTGGCCCGGTAGAGAACACGCGCCTCGGATCCGTCCAGCGCGATCGTGCGGATCTCACAGACGTCGGGATAGATCCACCAGCGGTAGGCGATCTGGCTCCCGTCGGGAGAGAAGATGGAGCTTTCCGGGAAGGCGTATGGGTCCCCTGGATTCCTCTTTGTGACTCGCCGGTTCGCGCCGGTGACCAGGTCGTGAATGGCCAAGTCCGGGGATTCCCAGTCCGTGTAGGAAAGGTAGCGACCGTCCGGGGACGGGCCTCCCTCCCCGTTAGCGTCAGGACCTGCCCATACCCGCCGGATTGTCATCTCGGTGCTCTTGGCAGTGGTTCCGGCGCCCATCGCTGCCAGCCTCTCCCTGGCCGCCCGCGCGGGTTCCGCCTGGTCCGCGAATTCCATCACCAGGCGCTCATACGCTTTGCGCGCCTCGGCATTGCCGAGCTTCTCGTAACACTGGCCCATCTGGAGCAGGGCCTTCGCCGCCAGCGCACGGTTCGACCCGTACTTCTGAACGATCTCGCGGTAAAGCTTGATCGCTTCGTCCAGGTTCCCCTCCGCACGCTCCCTGGCAAGGGCCTTTTCGAACAGTTCCGTACCACTCTGCCCCAAGGCCATCCACGAAACGCCCAGCACGCCCAACAGCAAGAGTCCAACTGCCGCCCGTCTCATACCGTCACCTCCTGGTCCGATCATCATTCCGGCCCCAGGATAGCCGCGTCTTGCTCAGACCTGGTCATGTTTGTGCAAAATGATTGTCATCGAATTGTCGCGTTCAGCGAAGCCACTTGTAGCCCGTTCCGTGGACTGTCACCAGGTGCCGCGGTTCGCAAGGCGTGCCTTCCAGCTTGGCCCGCAACTGGGCGACGTGGTTGTCAACCGTCCGCGATGTCGGGCAACTGTCATAGCCCCACACTTGGTCCAGCAGCTCATCCCGCGTCAGAACTTCGCCCTCCCGGCTGGCGAGCAGCCGGAGCAGCCCGAACTCCTTGCGCGTCAGTTCGAGAGCCACCCCGCCCTTCCGCGCTTCGCACTTGCGGAAATCGATCTCGACGTCGTCAAAGCGCAGTTCATCGATCAGGCCGTGAACCGCCGGCCGCTCCACCCGGCGCAGCAGTGCGCGTACCCGGGCCATCAGCTCCGCCACCGAGAAGGGTTTGGTGACGTAGTCGTCGGCGCCGGTGTCGAGGCCGCGTACCCGGTCCGCCTCCTCCCCGCGCGCCGTCAGCATCAGGATCGGCACGCCGATCGACTCTGCGCGCGCCCGGCGGCAGAACTCGAACCCGCTCATTTTGGGCAGCATGATGTCCAGGATCACCAGGTCCGGCCTCTGCTTCTTAAGGAGCGCGTATCCGGTTTCCCCGTCCTCGGCCCTCAAAACCCGATAGCCCTCCATTTCGAGGTTCAGCTCCAGGCCGCGCAGAATCGCGCGGTCGTCTTCCACCACTAAGACCCGGCTCATGCGGCGCCTCCGATCGGGATGCGGATGGAGAACGTGCTGCCCCTCCCGGGCACGCTCTCCACCTCCACCCTACCCCCGTGCGCCCGGGCGACGTGCTCCACCAGTGCCAGGCCCAGGCCGGCTCCTGGCACAGCCTCATTTGCCCTCGAAGGAACGCGGTAGAAGCGCTCGAAGATCCGCTTCTGCTCCTCGGGCGGTATGCCCACCCCTTCATCGCGCACCCGCGTCACCGCGTCACCGTTCTCGCAGCGCGCGCTCAACCAGATCCCGCGAGAGTCTCCGGAGTACTTCATGGCGTTCGTGAGAAGGTTCAAGATCGCCTGCTCCAGCGCGTCGGCATCTGCCTGGATGGTCGGAAGCTGCTCCTCTACGTCCAGATCGAGGGTGAAGCCGGCCCTTTCGAGCGGGTAGCGCATTGCCCGCGCCACGGCATCCATTACTCCCGCAAGTCGCACTGGCGCCATGTGGTAGATTTTGCGGCCTTCCTCGATTTTGGACATCTCGAGCACGTTATCCACCAGACGGGAAAGCCGCTCGCTCTCTCCGAGAATGGTATCCACGCACTCGGTTTGAACCGGGCTCTCAAGCTTGGTTCGCGTCCGCAGCGTCTCGGCGAACATGCGAATGGCCGCGAGCGGCGTCTTCAGCTCGTGGGTGACACTCGCGACGAAATCGGACCGCATTCGCGTCAAGCGTATCTGGCGCCGCAAATCAGCCCAAGCGAGAAAACCGCCGAACAACGTCACTACCATCACCATCGCGAAGGCGGCATACAGGAGCCGTTCCCGTGCCCGCAGGGTGCCTGCCATGGCGAGGTTCGTGGCGGGCAGTCTCGCCCGCAAGTCCTGGAGAGGGCGCGGCAGCGGGACCGCGTCGGGGCTGTCCACCAGCGAAACCTCGAGTCCTGGAAAACCCAGCTCGCGCCCCGCTTGTTCGGCGCGCACGGCGATGACCAGCCGTTCCGGCACACGGACCCCCCGGGCAATCCCGACCAACCACAGCGGGTCACCTTGAGGCGCCCAAACCCGCGCCTCTTCTCCCTGCCATCTGTACCGCGCAAGCAGGCCGCCAAAATCCTTCTGAAGAGACTCCACGCGTTCGGTCCACTCGATTTGTTCCGCCAGCCGCTGGCGCAGTGCGGGCGACGCCGAGCGGTCCGCCACTCGGTTGAGCAGGAACAGGCCGGCGGGTGGCGTCCTAACCGCGAGTGCGGACTCCCAAAATGCCTGGAAGCCGGCTCCTCGATCCGCGAGCCGGTCCGCAGCATAGAAAGCGAACGGCACGCCCAGCTCATCGGTAACGTCGAGCGAATACTGAAGCAACTCCCTCCAGAACCTCTCCCCTTCTGTGGGTCGGCCTTGTTTGACCGAGACCCTTGCCAGGGCGAGGCGCGCATATCCCGACTGCGCAGGCTGCTTTGCCAGCCGCAAGGCCTGCCGATAGAGGGAGACAGCGGAATCGAAGCGTTTCCCGGAGAACTCCTCCCCCTCGCCCGCTGCCATGAGGCGGCCGAACTCTCCCTCCCGCAGCGCGCGCCCGGCGGCGGCGCGCCCCGGGTTCAGCTCCGCAGCAAGCACGAGCCGCGAGTCCCGAAGGATTCCCACCAGGGCAACAGGGTCATCCGGTGAACGGCGGGAAGAGAGCTCCCGGACGGGCGTCCAGGTCTGGCTTTCCTGGAACCGGATTTGCTCAAGCCTCGCCAGGAGCGCATCGCTCACCTGGCCGACGATCCGCCGGCGGTCGTCCGCCATGCGCTTCTGAGCCAACTCCCGTTCCTGGCGGATGACGTAAAGCCCGGTCGCCACGAGGACGAGGGAAGGCAGGAGAATCGTCACCGCGTAAAGCGCGGTGCCCCGCCAGTGCGGCTTGATGCGCGGGCCAGCCAATGCAAGTCCATTGTACTCGCGGCACACCTGCGAGAGGTCATGAAATTGTCATGCCGCGAAACTTGGCCGGGCGCCATCTCGGAAGCTGCGGCGGCCGCCACGCCGCTGAGCCGCACGGCGCTCATTCCGGCCAAGGCAGGCGCGCACCTCGCCATCGCCCGGAACCGTGCGCTGCCTGTTCGCATGGGTTTATCGGTTCAATCTTAGTCCTCAGTTTGGAAAGTATGGAACATCGCTGAAGACGAACAGCCAGAGGAAAAAGTAAACTACAGCTAGCGCCAAGACAAAATAGACCCACAGCCAGATGCGTACCGGACGCTTGGACGGAGAGTCAGCAGCGGGAACGCACCCCATCCGCGTCTCTTCTGGTACTGGCTCCCCCGAGATCTCAGCATTGACAAGCCAATGATCGAGCGCTGTAAAGACGCACTCCCGCAACTCCTTGGCAGTGGCGTCGGCGTTGAACCACGGCTCGTCACCGTGTAGAGAGCGCAGACCCCTTGCGTCCATCCCGGCGACGATGAAGTCCCCGCACTGCTCGACTACCGGGCGGCTGAATCCCCGCGGCTGGGTCTCGGACCAGTCGGCGATGGCTTTCTCGATGAGGCCTTGGAGGTTGATTTTGAGCTGGTCTGGCGGAACGAACACGGGCTATTTCTTCCCCCACCGCGCCCTCGCCGTGATCCGGGAGCGCTGTAGGGGGCTGAACTTCGTTGCCCTGGCCGGTCCGCCCTTCAGGCCGCCGGGTTGGCCCAGAGCGACGGCGCGCTGGTTGGGGTCGCGTGGGCGTTTCTTTGAACGCTCCGGCATGGTTCCAGTATGGCGCGACGGGAGCCGAAGTCAAGCCACCGCAATCTCAAACTGACCCGCTACCCGCTTCTCGTTGATAGCAGCGCCGGTGTGATCGCAAGCCACGGGCGCCTCCTGGCTGCCCTAAAGCTCGGCGTCAAGGCCCGAGGCGGTTTCTCAGGGGCGCCGGTAACATTCCGGCCCCTGGCGCCATCTTTACCGGATATGAGAAGACCACTACTCGTGTCACTGATCTTCATGGGCCTGATCGTGCTGGCCGCCTGGGCGGCCGACATCAGCGGCCAGTGGGTCGCCGAGATCCCCGGACGCCAGGGTCAGGCGCAAACCACCACCTTCACCTTCAAGGCGGACGGTGACAGGCTGACCGGGACGATCGCCACCCCTCGGGGCGAGACCCCGATTTCGGATGGCAAGATCCAGGGCGACGATGTCTCGTTCACCCAGACCCTCGAGTTCGGCGGCAACCAGATGAAGTTCCTCTATAAGGGCAAGGTCGCCGGCAGCGAGATCAAGTTCACCCGCCAGCGCGAAGGCGGCGAGGGTCAGGCGCGGGAGTTCACGGCCAAGAGACGGCCTTCCTGAGGCGAGCGCCATGTACCGGCCAGCGCTGACAGTCGGTGTGTGTCTGTGCGCCGCCGCGCTGCTCTCCCCGGCGCCCGCCCAGCGGCGCGGAGGGCGGCAGCCC
>JBBTDS010000766.1:28704-33308 GCA_038060875.1 Acidobacteriota bacterium
AAGCTGACCACCTTCGAGATCGATCCCGGCCGCGCCGCCACCGCCCGCGGGCACTTCAAGCAGGCTGGCGTCGACCGGATGGTCACCATCGTGGAAGGCGACGCCCACCAGAACATCACCCGGCTGAAAGGACCGATCGACGTCGTCTTCATCGACGCGGACAAGGAAGGCTACGTCGATTACCTGAACAAGCTGCTGCCGCTGGTGCGGCCCGGCGGCCTCATCCTGGCCCACAACGTGGACATGGCTGCCGATTACGTCAGGCAGGTCACCACCAGTCCGGAACTGGAAACGGTCTTCTACTCGCAGGGCAACGGGTTGGGCATTACACTGAAGAAGCGATGACTTCCATGGCGGCAACCAAACGCATACGGGCCGCGGCTTGTGCCGCCCTGCTCCTGCTGGCGACCGCAAGCGCTCAAAAGGCTCCCACCCGCGCCCCCGACGTGCGCTACGAGCCGTCGTCCCCGGAGATTGTCCGCGAGATCCTGCGGCTGGCGGACGTGAAGAAGAGCGACGTCGTTTACGACCTCGGCTGCGGCGACGGGCGCATCGTGATCGCCGCCGCCAAGGAGTTCGGCGCCCGCGGCGTCGGCATCGACATCGACCCCGAGAGGATCCGCGAATCGGTCGCCAACGCCCGGCAGGCCGGGGTGACCCGTCTGGTCAAGTTCCGCAACGAGGACCTGTTCGAGGCCGACATCCGCGAAGCCACCGTCGTCACCCTCTACCTGTGGCCGTGGGTCAATCTCAAGCTTCGGACGAAGCTGCTGAAGGAGCTCAAGCCCGGCACGCGCGTGGTTTCCCACAGCCACGACATGGGCGACTGGACGCCGGAAAAGGAGGTCGAGATCGACGGCCACCGCATCTACCGGTGGACGATCCCTGCCCGCGGCGCGGGCAGCGGCCCGCAGTAGAGCGGCCCACGGCGCCGGCAGCGGCCCGCCGTAGCCCGGCCCCCCGCGACCCTCAGCCGCCGGGTATAGTTGTCTCATGCCCAAACGCAGCCTGTCGCGCCGCGGGTTTCTGAGCGCCGCTGCGATCCCGGCTCTGGCCGAGCCGGCCCGCGCCGCCGCCCAGGCGGTCGGCGTCAAGCCGGCCGACCTTCCCGACCTCACCATCAAGGAGGTGAAGGTCTACCTCATAGCTCCCGGCGAGCGCGGCACTGCGGTGGCCAACGAAGGCTACAACCAGCTCGCGGCCGTGGTGACCGCGAGCGGGATCGAGGGCAACTACACCCTCGCCAGGCGCTATTTCCACCCCAACTGGAGCAACGAAGGCTGGCTGGAATACGCCCGGCGCGCCCTGATCGGAAAGAGCGTGCTAGATCTGCCCGCGCTCACCTCGCAATATGCGCCCGGGCGGCGCCGCGTCGGGCAGAGCTCGTATGCCTCCGCCATCGACACGTGCCTCTGGGACATCCTCGGCAAAGCGGTGGGCCTCCCCATTTACCGGATCCTGGGCGCGTATCGGAACCGCGTGCTCGCTTACGCCAGCTCCCGGCATCACCAGACAGTCGGGGAGTTCGTCGCCGAGGTCCTAAAGTGCAAGGCGGAGGGATTCAAGGCCTATAAGATCCACCCGCCGAGCACGCCGCGCGGCGGCGCCGACTACAAGCTGGACATGGAGGTGTGCAAGGCAGTCCGCAAGGCGGCCGGCGACGACTTCATCCTGCTGATGGACCCGGTCGGCGTTTACACTCGCGAGCACGCCATGAAGGTAGGCCATCTGCTTGAGGACCTGGACTTCGCCGGCTACGAAGACCCCATCCCCACCAGCGACATGGACGGCCTCGTGGAGTTGTGCCAGGCGCTGGACATCCCGGTCCACATCGGCGAGTTCATCTTCTCCCCTTATAACTACCCCGAGTACATTCGCCGTGGCGCGATGGACGTGGTGCGGTTCATCACCGACAACGTGGGCGGCATCACCGGCGGCATGAAGATCGCCCGCCTGGCCGAATGCTTCGGCATGGAGTGCGCCCCGCACAACTGGGGTGAGGTGTTCGACCATGCGGTGCACTTCCACTGCGAGCTGGCGATGCCCAACAACGTGTGGTTTGAGATGACCGTGCCCCAGGGCATCAGCGACCGTCCCTACGTCAAGGACCGGATTCGCATCGCCAAGGACGGGTACGTGGATGCGCCCACCAAGCCCGGCCTGGGATACGAGGTCGACCGGGACGTGTTGGACAGGATGACCAAGAGCGTTCTGAGGTAGCGCCCCATGCGGACGAGGAGAGAGTTCCTTCGCCTGTTAAGCGCGGGTTCGTTCGGCCTCGCGCTGCCCGGCGCTCCTGAGGCCGGGCCCAAACCACTGCGCGGGATCTTCCCCATCGCGCAGACGCCGTTCACCGACTCGGACAAGCTCGACCTGGACGCGCTGGTGGAACAGGTTCGCTTCGTCGATCACGGGCGAGTGCACGGCTTCGTCTGGCCGCAGTTGGCCAGCGAGTGGAGCACGCTGACGGAACCCGAGCGCCTTGCGGGCGCCGAGGCGATCGCCGCCACGGGGAGGCGGCTGCGGCCCGCGATCGTGCTGGGTGTGCAAGGCCCGGACGTGGCTGCCGCCGTCAGGTACGCGAAGCACGCGGAGAAGGCCGGCGCAGACGCGCTCATCTCGCTGCCTCCTTCGGAGAGCAGCGACCCGAAAGTGATGCTCGACTACTACAAGGAGGTGGCGCGGGCGACCGCGCTGCCGCTGTTCGCGCAGGCAGTGGGCAAGATGTCCGTGGAGCTGCTGCTGGAGATGCACAAGGCCATCCCCACCCTGCGCTACATCAAGGACGAGGCGGGGCAGCCCCTGGCGCGCATCGGGCCGCTGCGCGAGAAGAGCGGCGACCAGCTCAAGGTCTTCAGCGGCGCCCACGGGCGGACGCTGATCGAAGAGATGCGGCGGGGATTCTCCGGCAGCATGCCCGCGGCCTCGTTCGCCGACCTCTATGCCCAGACCTGGGACCTATGGCAGGCGGGCAAGCGCCGGGAAGCCATGGAAATGCATGCCAGGACCCTGCTCATCCTCACCGACATGGGCAACTATGGCTTCGAGGGGATGAAGTACATCCTGGTGTTGCGCGGGGTCTTTAAGACCTACCACTCGCGTAGCGGCCAGCCCCAGCGGGGCCCGCGTCTCGACGAAGCCGGCAAACAGGCGCTCCGCGAAGCGCTGGAGTTCGTCAAGCCCCACCTGCGGGCGTAGCCGCCGTCTCCACCTTACCAGGTGTAGTGGGCGGTGTAGGTGATCACGGCCTCGCCGCCGGCGGCAATTCTCGGGCGGAACTCGACGGTGCGGGCGTCGGTCTTGATGAAGTCCATCGACTTGACAGTGATGTCCCACTGGATCCAGCGATACATGTGCTCGACCACTCGCACCTCCACGGGCTCCTTCTTGTGGTTGCGCACCTTGATTTCGAAGGACTCGTCGAGCCAATGGCGACCGGTGTCGAGCTTGAAGTCGGTCTGGCGGCGCTCCCCGACCACGTCGAAGGCGTTGCCCGTATACAGGCGCACCGTCTCCTCCTGCGGGGTGTGGTCGATCCGGTCCTCGCCCACGAACTCGTTGCGGCCGTCAACGTCCCGGCGATAGATCTTCACCAATCCCCGTGGCAGCGGCATCCCCAGGCGCGATTTGGCCGAGTTTCGGAACTCCAGCATCACCCACACCTTCGGGTTCGACACCGTGCCGTACTCGGCTTGGGTGCGGATGCTGCTGTAATCCCATCCGCGATACCGGGCGTCGATCCTGAAGCCGTCGTAGACGTAGAGCCGGGTGGCGGGCACGTTGGCCGCGCGCACAAACTCCACCTGCTTGACCTCGCGGTCCAGCACGCTGGTCGGGCGCGGCAAGGTGTACAGGTGGTACTCGTCGAAAGCGCGCTCGGTGACCGCTGCGGGCTGGCTCGCGCCGACGACCTCCGCCCTCATGTTGAGGCGGCCGCTCTCCTCTTCCGGGCGCGCCCGTGCCACGTCGCCGGCCATCAGCTTGACGCTCGCGTTTTCGAAGTCCTTGCCGCTCATGTTCTCCAGCGTCACCCAGCCGATGAGGTCGAAGGCGTCGCCTTTCTCCGGAGCGACGGCGTTGTAGGTGGCTTCCCAGCGCATCCCGCCGGTGAGATATGAGAACTCGGTCTCGTGGCTCCCGGCGCGGTCGGTCCAGAGCCGCCATAACAGCGTCGGCTTCAGGAAGGCCTTCGGGTCGAGCGCGTCGAAAATCGGCTTGCCCGGGAGCCCGAACTGGATCTTGCCCTCCACCTCGACGATGGGTTGGCCCCCGGCCTGCGGGCTTGCGAACGTCATCTGCGTCTGGTAGTACTGCTGGCCGTAGCGCCGGAACGCGGAGGTGTGCGGTACGTAGCCGCTGCGCAGGATCTTGCCTTGAACGATCCTCTTTTCGCCCGTTTGGGGCATGGTGATCTCGAAGTCCAGCAGCTTGCCTTCCGACTTGCGCAGCAACAGGCCCTCGCTCAGCGGATCGCTCTCGTAGTTCTGTTCCAGGATCCGGATCGAATCGGGCCGTCTCAGATCGCGCAGCACCACCGAGTCGGGTTCCAGGTGGGCGGTGAGGTCGGTGACGCGCAGCTCGTTCTCGCCGTCCTTCAGTTCCAG
>JBBTDS010000766.1:33408-34800 GCA_038060875.1 Acidobacteriota bacterium
GCGGATGGCGGTGAACACTTTCTCCTCGACCTCCTCGTTGAACGGGCCGGGCATGCCGTAGTAGAGCATGCTGTCCACCGCCTCGTAGCCGCCCTCTTTCAGCACGCGGAGCGAGGGGATGTAGCACATCACGTCGTTGGAGTAGCCGGCCACCACGATCGGCTCGCGCGTGCCGTACTCGCGCTTGACGCGCAGCGGGTAATCGATCACGACTTCGCCGCCGAGGGCCACCAGCGTCAGGTCCTTGCCGAAACGCACCGCCTGCACCGGGTACGGCGTGCGGCGAATGGGCCGGCCTTCGTCGTAGGCGCGCAGCATCAGCTTCGCGTGCCGGACGCGGGCCGGGTTTTTGTCGCTCAGCCGGGCCTCGAACTCCTCCCGCGTGTGCGCAGCGAAGGGGAGGTCGGTCACGTGAAAGGCGGCGCGAATGGGGCCGCGGACCGGCTTCAGGCTGCCCGCGAGCACCCGGCCGATCTCCGCCGCCAGCGTCTTGCCGTGCTGCTCGGCCATCTCCAGCTTGCCGCGCGGTTGCGGATTCTGATCGCCGCCGCAGAGCTGCATGAACAGCGCGGTAGCGCCGGAATGCGCTTTCTCCAGCTCTGCCTGGGCGAAGCCGGCGTAGTCGCCGTTGATCTTGTAGAAGTCGCCGCCCAGCGTGGTGCAGTGGCAGGCATAGCCGAACAGGATGGCGCGGAGCGTGCCATCGGGGGCCGCGACCTTGAGGACGGGAACGTCCGGGTCGGTCGGGCCGCTCGGGTTGACGCCGAGGCGGATGCCCTTCGGGGTCGGCTCGCGCCGGTTGATGGCGAAAGCGGCCCGGCCCTGGCTGTAAGAGAGCACGGCGGGCTTGAGGTCGCCGAGGGCCGCGCCGATGGCGCTGGCCAGGTGCTCGGTGAGCTGCTGCCCGTACTCCTCCACGCGCCGTCCGTTCTCGGCGTCCAGGTCGTACATGGCCGTAAGGTTGGCGCGCACCACCGGGCCAGTGTGCGTGTGCGAGGAATTGAAGACCAGGCGGGCGCGCTCCAGCCCGTACTGCTTCTGGATGCGCGCCGCCACCACGTCGGTGATGGCCCGGGGCAGGCCGATCAGATCGGTGGTCACGAGTACCAGGCGCCCGCCCCGGCCGTCCTCCAGCGCCAGCGCCTTGAGCCAGAGGTCCAGCACCGCGCCCTCGGAGGGGTGGTTCCGGCTGGCGTAGCCGGAGAGCCAGATCGGCTGCTCGGGGGTGATCCTGACGCGGGCCACGCCCGCCTTGAAATCGGCCGCGGCCAGTGAGGCCGCCGCCAACACGACTGCAAAAATCTTTCTCATGATGCTTTCCTCCAACCCGAAGTGATAGTATAATCTGCGGTTCGCCCAAGGAGGGGAAAGCCTGTGAGTCTTTGGCGTGCA
>JBBTDS010000767.1:0-4989 GCA_038060875.1 Acidobacteriota bacterium
TCGCGTGCCTGTCACCGAATTAGCCATTACGCCACCCGGTACTTGCGCACCGCTTCCTCGTCCAGTTCGATGCCCAGCCCCGGTTCGGTGGGAACCGCCAGGCAGCCGTCCTCGGCCCGCAGCTTCTGGCGGGTGATGAACTCGCGCAGGTTGGTTTCCTCCTCGGCGACGAACTCGCAAATCAGCGCGTTGGGGATCGAGTTCAGCCAGTGCAGGGCGGCGGCCACGTTGATGTAGGTAGTGAAGCCGTGGTTGGCGACCACCAGACCGCGGTCCCAGGCCAGGGCGGCGATCTTCATCGCTTCGGTGAAGCCGCCGCAGCGGGTCAGATCCACCTGGACCACGTCGATGCGCCCGCGGTCCATCAGGTCGAGGAACGACTGGCGGTTGCTCTCCTCCTCGCCGGCGGCGATGCGCACCTCGGTCGAGTCGGCCAGCCGCCGGTAGCCCTCGTAGTCATCGGGCCGCAGCGGCTCCTCCAGCCAGAAGATGTTGTGCTGGGAAAAGGCGCGGGCCCGCTGGAGGGCCGTGGCCGCGTCCCAGCAGAGGCCGGCGTCGATCAGCAGGTCGGCGTCGTCGCCCAGCCCCTTGCGGGCTTCGCGCACCAGCGCGATGTCGGTCTTCTCGTCCTGCCCCATCGGGTCCCAGCCGAACTTGACCGCGTTGAAGCCCTGGTCGCGGAAGCGGCGCGCCAGCTCGCCGGTCTTCTCCGGCGTCGCGCCGAACAGCGAGCTGGCATAGCAGCGGATCTTGCGGTGGAACCCGCCGCCGAGCAGCTTCCAGACCGGCAGCCCGAGCGCCTTGCCTTTTATGTCCCACAGCGCCAGGTCGATGCCGCTCATGGCGTGAACGCCCACGCCGCGCCGGCCCCCATAGATGTTGGCGCGGTACATCTTGTACCAGAGCCGCTCGGTCTCGAAGGGGTCTTCGCCGAGAACCACCTGCGCCAGGCCGCAGGCGGTGGTGTGCGAGAACGGGCCGTCAATGGCGCCCTTGACGGCCATGGGGTTGGAATCAACCTCGCCGAGGCCGGTGATGCCGGCGTCGGTCTCCACCCGCACGATCAGCGCGTCCTGTCCGCTGTCGCACTGCTCTTTTACCTCCGGCAGCCGGAGGTAAATGGTCTCTACCCGCGTGATCTTCATGGTGGGGAGATAGTAGCACGATTGACGGCGGGCCGCGCCGGGGGTAGGCTTGTAGTGGGGAGGCTGGAGGTATGACCCGCTATTCGCCGTCGCGTCGGTACCTGCACGGAGGGTTGGCCGTGCTGGCGTTCGCGCTGTTCTCCGGCTGGTGCGGATTGAACTGGCCTCCGGCCTTCGTGCCCGCCGTTTTGTTCCTGGCCAGCGGCACGCTGCTGCTGTGGCTGGCTTTTCACCCCGCGGTTGAAATCCGCGAGAAACATCTGGTCATCGGCCGCCGCCTCATTCCCTGGGCGGACATCCGGCGCGTGGATCGCACCGGCTGGATCTCGCCGCTGGTCGTTCACCTCACGCTGGCCGACCGGCGACGGCTGCTGCTGATCTACCCCGGCGACCAGGACTCGGCCAACAGCCTGCTTCGCCACTTGCGACGAGGCGCTCACGAAGCTCTGCTTGACGGCATCCCCTACCGCCAGTTCTGGGGCGGGGGGCTGGCCGGTCCCGCCGAGCGGCCTCAGCCGCGGGTGCCCCGCAGCCGCTTCCTGCGTCCAGAGGACGAGGCCGAAGTGGAGCGGCTCTACCAGCGGTTGAAGACGGTCGGCCGCCTTGACCCGAAGAACTCCGGCGACGAAGAATAGTCCGTGGCGTTGTTGCGATCGCGTGCCCTGCGCTGGCTCATCCCGCTGTCACTGCTGGTGATTTTGGCGGCCGCGCACCCGCTCTGGCTCGGCGGGGCGGGGAATCTGCTGGTCCAGGCGGAGCAACCCTCCCAGGCCGAGATCATCATCGTGCTGGCCGGCGGCGGATATCACGGCAACCGACTCCTGGCCGCGGCCGACCTGGTCCGCGCTGGATTCGCGCCGCGCATTCTGGTCAGCGGTCCCGACAGTCTCTATGGATTGTACGAGTCCGACCTGGCGATCCCCTTTGCCGTGAAGAAGGGTTATCCGCGCGAGTGGTTTGTTCCGCTGGCGAACCAGGCCCGCTCCACCGAGGAGGAGGCGCGCGACATCGTCGCCGAGCTGCGCCGGCGCGGCCTGCGACGCTTCCTGGTTGTCACCAGCGATTACCACACGCGTCGCGCGCACCGCATCTACCGCCGCGCGGCTCCGGAGATGGAGTTTCGCACCGTGGCCGTCCCGGACCCCGACTTCCCCAGCGGCGGCTGGTGGCGCACGCGCCAGGGACAGAAGACCTTCTTCCTGGAATGGACCAAGACCCTGGCCTGGTGGCTGGGGTTATGAGCGGCATGAGGAACGTCCTGCGCGTGGTCGGGCCTTATCTCTGGCGCCATCGCCGCGGACTATGGCTGGGGCTGGCGGCGCTGGCGCTCAAGGACGTGGTGGCCGCCGCGCTGCCGCTGCTCATCCGCGCCGGCATCGATTCGATCACCGGCGGCTTCCGGCTCCGGACGCTGCTCGGCTTCTGCGCAGTGCTGGTCGGGCTGGCGCTCGTCAAGGGCTTCTTCCAGTACTGGATGCGCGTTATTATCATCAGCATCTCGCGCGACATCGAGTACGAGCTGCGCAACGACCTGTTCGCCCGCCTGGTGGCGCTTTCGGGCGACTTCTACTCGCGCACCCGCACCGGCGACATCATGGCCCGCGCCACCAACGACCTGAACGCGGTGCGCATGATGCTCGGCCCCGGCATCATGTACTGGAGCGAGACCACGCTCACCTTCCTGCTGGCGGTGGCGGTGATGGCCTGGGTGGACTGGCGGCTCACCCTGCTGGTGCTGCTGCCCGCCCCGCTGGTGAGCGTGGCCGTCTTCTTTTTCGGCCGCGTGATTCACGCGCGGTTCGAGCGCATCCAGGCGATGTTCTCCGACCTCAGCAGCCGCGTGCAGGAGAACCTCTCCGGGGTACGGGTGATCCGCGCCTACGTTCAGGAGGAGGCCGAACTGCGGCAGTTCGAGCGGCTGAACCGCGAATACATCGACCAGAACCTGCGGCTGGCGTGGGCCTCCGGCCTCTTCCTGCCCTCCTTGCAGGTGCTGATCGGGCTGACCTTTCTGATCGTTCTCTGGGCCGGCGGCGGCCGGCTGCTGGCCGGTCAGCTCTCGCTCGGCAGCTTTGTGATGTTCAGCACCTACATGGCCATGCTGATCTGGCCGATGATCGCCATGGGCTGGGTGGTGAACCTGATGCAGCGCGGCAGCGCCTCGCTGGGGCGCATCAACCAGCTTCTGGAAGAGCGCCCCTCGATCGGAGAACCGGCCGCGCCGCGCCCGGCGCCCGAGCAGGCCGACATCGAGTTCCGCGACGCCAGCGTGGTCTACCCGGCTGGGGCCGCGCTGGAGGGCGTCAACCTGACGATCCGGGCCGGCGAGACCATCGCCGTCGTCGGCCACACCGGCAGCGGCAAGAGCACGCTGGTGCGGCTGATTCCCCGGTTGATGGATCCGACCGCGGGCAGCCTGCGGCTGAACGGGATCGACCTGCGCGAACTCTCGCCGGCGGATCTGCGCGGCCGCATCGGGTACGTGCCCCAGGAGACCTTCCTGTTCAGCGCCACGCTGGCCGACAACATCGCCTTCGGCGCCGCCGAGGCCGGCGAAGAACAGATACGGCGGGCGGCGGAGCTGGCCGGCCTCGCGCCCGATGTGGCTTCGTTCCCCAACGGCTTCGAGACCATGGTCGGCGAGCGCGGCATCACGCTCTCGGGCGGCCAGAAGCAGCGGACCGCGATCGCGCGGGCGCTGCTGCGGGACCCGGAGATTCTGATCCTCGACGACGCCCTGTCCAGCGTCGATACCCTGACCGAGGAGCGCATCCTGACGGCGCTGGAGGAGTTCCGCCGCGGCCGCACGACGATCCTCATCTCGCACCGCGTCTCCACCGTGCGGCAGGCCGACCGCATCATCGTGCTGGAGGCGGGCCGCATCGTGGAGCAGGGCACGCACGCCGAGCTGATCGCCGCCGGCGGCTACTACGCGGACCTCTATCAGAAGCAGCTCCTGGAAGAGGAGCTGGAAGCGATATAGGGGTACGTGCCAGTCCCGAGCGCCACCGGCGCCGCGGGAGTCGGCTGCCAACCCGGGAGGGGATCTGCTTTACAATGCGAAAGGGGAATCCGATGACGGTCACCAAGCGGGATCTTCACCAGCTCGTTGAACGGCTGCCTGACGCCGACGTCCAGACCGTGTACCGCATGCTGCTGGCCTTATCCGACCCGGTGCTCCTCTCGCTCCTCACCGCACCGTTCGATGATGAGCCGGAGGCCGAGGATGAGCGCGCCGCGGTGGAGGAAGCCCGCCAGGAGATCGCCCGCGGTGAGGGCATCCCCCTGGAAGACATCAAACGCGAGCTCGGCCTGTGAAACGGATCTAGCTCGCGCCTCGGGCCGCTGCCGACCTGCGCAAGCTGGATGTCCAGGCGGCCCGTCAGATCATCGGTGTCCTCGAACGTTACGCGGCCACTGGGCACGGCGACGCAGTGAAGCTCAAAGGCCAGGCTGCCGAGTACCGCCTCCGCGCTGGAGACTGGCGTGTCCGCTTCGCGTTTCAGCCGCTGGAAACCATCTACGTTCTCCGGATCGCCCACCGCCGCGAAGCGTACCGCTGAGTGCCTGCGTTCGTAGCTGGACGATCCACGGGGGCACGTTCTATCGTGCAGCGCGCGCGGATGGCAGGAAGTTCTCCAGCGCCCAGTATTCGTTCCGGCCGTCTCCCGCGTCGAACGCGATGCGGCGGCCGTCCGGAGACCAGTTCGGAGTGCCGATGCGACCGTCGGGCCGGGTCAGCTTGAGAATCTCGCGTCGGCCGCCGCCGTTTATATCTAGGATTTCGAGGTTCCAGCCTATCGGATCGCCTTGGGTTCGGCAATCCGCATGGTCAGCCGTGAGT
>JBBTDS010000768.1:0-1674 GCA_038060875.1 Acidobacteriota bacterium
CGAACAGCCCCTCATACGCCTGGATGTAGACCTCGGGTCGGACGTCGCGCTCACGCGCCTCACGGGGGCCGCCGTCATTCTCTCCCCCGACGGGAAGCGCATCCTTTACGTGTCGCGGAGCTCTGGCGGCAGCAGCCAGCTCTACACGCGGCGGCTGGATCAACCCAGAGCGGCGCCGCTCTCCGGCGCCGAGGGCGCCGAGTCGCCGTTCTTCTCGCCCGACGGGCAGTGGGTCGCCTTCTTCGCCGGCGGCAAGCTGAAGAAGATCGCGGTCGAGGGCGGCGCGGCGGTCACCTTGTGCGACGCCGCCAATGGGCGCGGCGGCAGTTGGGGCGACAATGGCGAGATCGTCGCCGCGCTGGGCAGCCGAGAGGGGCTCTCGCGGGTCTCCGCGGCCGGCGGGCCGCCCGCGCCGCTGACCAAACTCGATCCGGCGAAGAAGGAGACCAGCCATCGCTGGCCGCAGATCCTGCCCGGCGGCAAGGCGGTGTTGTTTGTCGCCGGAGCTGCCGGCAGATTCGAGCAGGCCAACATCGAGGCGCTGTCGCTCGACGCCGGCCAGCGCAAGATCCTGCAACGGGGCGGCACGTACGGCCGCTATCTGCCCAGCGGTCACCTGGTCTGGGTACACGAGGGTACGCTGTTTGCCGCCCCGATGGATGCGAGCCGGCTCGAGCTGAGGGGACCTTCCACACCGGTTCTGGAAGATGTCCTCTCCGCCCCGTTTTTTGGCGGCGCCCAGTACGCGTTTTCGATGACCGGGACGCTGGTCTACCAGAGCGGGCAACCGGGCGGTGAGTGGTCGGTTCAGTGGCTCGAGAGTGACGGCAGCACGCAGCCTTTACTGGCCAAGATGGGTGGATACGTGGCGCCGGCCTTTTCCCCCGACGGCAGGCGATTGGCTCTCTCGAAGGCGGAGGGCGGAAACATAGATATCTGGATCTGCGAATGGGAGCGCGGGGCGCTGACCCGGTTGACCTCCGCCCCGGGCGTCGACAACTTCCCGGTCTGGGCTCCCGACGGGAAACACATTGCCTATTCCAGTGGTGGCGTCATCTTCTGGGTGCGCGCCGACGGCAGCGGCGGGCCGCACAAGTTGATGGAAAGCAGGAATCGCCTCTACCCAAGCTCGTTCACGCCGGACGGCAGGCACCTGGCGTTCACGGAGGATGCTCCCGAGACCAGGTACGACATCTGGACTGCGCCGCTCGAAGGGCATGACTCGGATCAGCCGCGGGTGGGCAAGCCGGAGCTGTTCCTCCGGACCCCGTTCAGCGAGCGCTACCCGGCCTTCTCTCCCGACGGGCGCTGGCTGGCTTACGAGTCCGACGAGTCGGGCGCCCACGAGGTTTATGTCCGGCCCTTCCCCGCCGGCGGCGGCAAGTGGCAGGTCTCGACCGGCGGCGGCGTGATGCCGGTCTGGTCGCCCAACGGCCGCGAGCTGTTCTACCGCGCCCCGGACAGCCGCATCATGGTGGCCGGATATGCGGCGAAGGGCGACACGTTTGCGCCCGGCAGGCCGCGGCCGTGGTCCGAGAAGCGGCTTGCCGCCACGACCATCCTTCGAGACTTCGCCCTGGCCCCGGACGGCAAGCGCTTTGCGGTGTTGCTGCAGGGGGACGGCGCCGACCAGAAGCTGCCGCACCATGTGACGTTCCTCGAAAACTTCTTCGA
>JBBTDS010000769.1:0-16845 GCA_038060875.1 Acidobacteriota bacterium
CGAAATTGAGGAATTGAAGCGCATAACCTTCGGTCACTTCTGAACCGAAATACACGCCTTCGTCCACCAGTGCGAAGTCGTAGCCGAGAAGCAGCGGCTCTTCGATGACCGGGGTTTCTTCACCACCGCTCAGGGCCAATTTCCACAGGCTCATTCGAGCGGCGCCTCCAGAGAAAGGCGCTTTCGCGTAGTAAAGGAACTTCCCGTCGTTGGACTCGAATGCAGCATACCCACCCCTCTTTGTCACCTGAACCGGCTCTCCCCCGCTGGCCGGGCTTTTCCAAACCTGGGACTCCCCGGTGCGGTTGGAGGCAAAATAGATCCACTTCCCATCGCGAGACCAACTCGGGCTATCGTCTTGCGCCGGGTTGTCGGTCACGCGCCGCGGCTTACCTCCTCCTACACTCATCGCGAAGATGTCATACTGACCGTCCACCAACACGTCGAAGGCAACCTCGTTGCCGTCCGGGGACCAACGAGGCGTTCCCGCCTCATCCCCTCTAAAGTTTGTCAACCCTATGGGGTTTGAACCGTCCGCGCCGCAGATCCAGATCTCGCCGAATCCGGAACGCAAGGAAGAAAAGGCGATTTTCCGTCCGTCGGGGGAGTAGCGAGGACAACTGTCAGCGCTTGTCGATGCGATCAGCTTGGCTGGCGAGCCTGCGGGTGAACCTGGAGGGGATAGCTCCAGATGCCAGATGTCCGCGTCCCAGGAACCTCGCGTGTAAACCAGCCGACGCCCGTCACGGGACAGGGCCGGCTGGTATCCAAACTCTCCGACCGAAACTTTGACCGGTATTGCCGATCCGGACGCTGCGGCTTTCCACAATCCCCCTTCTCGCCCGCCGGCGAACAGGATCTGGCCGCCGTCCGGCGTCCAGACAGGGTGACTGGCCATAAGCCGCCACTCGGGAGGGGTAAGCCGCCTTGGCTCGCCCTGCGGCGAGAGAGCTTTGGATAGTGAAAGCAAGTAAAGACTCGTTCCGCGAGCAAAAACCAGATTCCGGCCGTCGGGGGAGAAGGCAGGGGATACATCACCAACAAAAAACGATAAGGCAGAGGGGGAGGTGAGCCGCCGCTTCTCGCCGGATTCCACCGACACAAGGAACAACGCCGGGGGCTCGCTCGGAGAAGGCTGGCTGCTGGTCACAAGCCCTGTGCTGTCCGGAGACCAGTTTAAGCGACCGCCCGCAAGAGCCCCGCAGAGCATCATTATTCCGGGCGACTGGATCTCCGCCAACTTGCGCTCCGGTCCCCCTAAAGCCGGGACCAGAAGCACGGAGGCTCTACCACCGCCCAAGTCCCGGAGGAACCCAATGTTCTCGCCGTCCGGCGCCCATGCCGGGCCGAAATCCCGGGCCGGATCAGAAGTCAGCCGCAGCGGCTTTCCGGCGCCGATCCGCTTCCTGTAAATGTCAAAGTTGTCCTGCTTCTCCCCGTTCCACGCGAACACAATTTCGTTGCCATCGGGCGAGAAACTGGCATACATCTCAATCCCTGGTTCGGCGGTCAGGGGAACGGCCGGCCGCTCGGTTTCCCGAACGGGTGGGGCTGATCGGAAATGCCACAGTAGCGCGGCCACAGCGATCATTACCAGCAGTGCGACGCCATACACGAAGGGACGAACGTGCCGCCGCGGCTTTTGCACGGGGCCTGCCGGCTCTCCTGATTCGGATTCCTCCTTCAGGTCCTCCAGCGCCAGTTTCACGTCGTCCATGTGCTGGATGCGGCGCTCCGGTTGCTTGCGCAGGCAGCGCCTGATGAGCTTCGCCAGATCCTGCGGCGCCTCCGGTCCCAGCGGCGGCGGCTCCTTCTCCAGGATGGCTGCCAGCGTGGATGCGCTGGAGTCCCCCTGGAACGCCCGCTTGCCACTCACCATCTCGTACAGGACCGAGCCGAAACTGAAGATGTCCGACCGGGCGTCCACTTTCCTGCCTTCGGCCTGTTCGGGGGACATGTAGGCCACCGTCCCCACAATCGCTCCCGTTTCGGTCTCCCCGCTCAGAACCGCGGTGCTGTCAGACCCGCCGGGTCCTGGCCGTTCGATCAGCTTCGCCAGGCCAAAGTCCACAACCTTCACCGCGCCTTCCTCGCTGACCATGACGTTGGCGGGCTTCAGGTCGCGGTGCACGATGCCCGCCCGGTGCGCCGCCACCAGCCCGTCGGCGATCTGGATGGCGTACTTCACCGCCTCGCTCACCGGCAGACCCTTGCGCCCGATGCGTTGAGCGAGCGTGCCGCCCTCCACGTACTCCATGGCGATGATGACAATCCCGTCCACCTGGTCGATGTCATGGATGGTGACGATGTGGGGATGATGCAGCGCGGAGGCCGCCCGCGCTTCCTGCTCGAACCGCCGCCGGCGCCCGGGGTCCGCCACGCTCTCCGGCGCCAGCACCTTCAGCGCCACCTCCCGCTTCAGCCGCGTGTCCCGGGCACGGTACACCTCTCCCATCCCGCCCCGGCCCAGCCGGCTCAGCACCTCGTACCGGCCCAGCTTGCGGCCCGTCAGGTCCTCCGCCACCGCCGAGACATACTGCCGCGCCGCGACTTCGAGGGCCGGCTTTTCCAGGAAGTCCTCCGTCCCTTCCGTGTGAGCCAGCAGCGATTCCACCTCGCGGCGCAACTCCTCGTCTTCCCCGCAAGCCTCGGCCAGATAGGGTTCCCGCTCCCCTGGCCCGCGGGCCAGCGCCCGCTCGTAGAGATCCTCGATCCGCTGCCAGCGCTCAGGCGTCACGACCGTAGCCCCGTTTCATCTCGCGCCGCAACCAGGCCTTGGCCAGCTTCCAATCCCGCAAAACCGTCTGCGGTGAGACTCCCAGAGCCTCCGCGATCTCCTCCGCCGTGAGATCCACGAAGAACTTCAGCTCCACCACCCGGCTTTTGCGGGGGTCCACCGCGGCCAGCGCCTCCAGTGCCTCATCCAGCGCCACCAGGTTGGGGCATTCCGGCTGGCCCAGGTCCAGGTTCTCGTTCAAGGACACGGGCCGTGCCCCGGCCCCCCGCTTCTGGTAGTGGCGCGACCGGGCGAAGTCCACCAAAATCCGCCGCATCAACCCGGCAGAAACAGCGAAGAAGTGGGCCCGGTCCTGCCAGCGCACCTGCTGGCAATCCACCAGCCGCATATAGGCTTCGTTGGCCAGCGCTGTGGTCTGGAGGGTGTGGCCGGTGCGCTCGCCGGCCATGTAGCAGTGGGCCAGCCGCCGCAACTCCTGGTAGACCACCGGAATCAGCCGATTCAACGCCTCTTGGTCCCCCTGGCCCCAGGCCATCAACAGCCCCGTCACTTCCTGTCCAGGCGAACTCACCGACGCCCCCTCGACTCAGCGCTTCCGTCGATTCGCCTGAGTATAGCACGCGGACCCCGATTTTTCCCTTCCACCTTTGTCGTTTTCCGGCTCGATTCCCGCCTTCCCGGGTGTGGCAGGAGGGAACATGGGAATCGGCGGAAAGATCGTTTGGGCAGCGTTTTTGCCCCTGTGCCTGGCAGTTCACTGCGAGGCTGAGACCCGAGTCACCGTGCTGGTGGACGATTATGCCGGTCTCACGCCCGGCGCACTCGGCCGGGCGGAGAAAGTGGCCGCCAGGATCCTCCACCGGGCTGGGATCGAGATCGTCTGGCAGAACCGTTCGCGTTCCGGGACCGGGACGGATCAGGAAGCGCCCAAGGGGGAAGGGAGGCGTTTCGACAGTCCCGACGTCACGCTGAAAATCCTCTCGCGCCGAATGGCCCAGCGGCTACAGCCTGACGGCCACGGGGACGATTTCTCGCTGGGCATGGCGTTGCCTGGCGGGGAACAGGGATTTGGCTCGGTGGCGTACATTTATTTCCACCGCATCCAGAAACTGGTCCAGCTCGTCGAGCGCCACACACGGGACGGCGAGGTTATTCTCGGTCACGCGGTGGCCCACGAAATCGGCCATCTGTTGCTGAACACCTCGATGCACTCGGCCGCGGGCATCATGTATGTCCCTTGGGAGAAAACGCACCTGACCCGCGCGATGGAAGGTCTGCTTCTCTTCACACCGGCAGAGGCCGAACAGATGCAGGCGAACTTACGTGTAAGGTCCGGAAAATAGAACGTTCGCCGCTCCCGGCCACGGTGCCGACCTGGCCGCGGGCCAATCCCGCGTCGGGCAAGCCCTCCAGCAACGCAACCACGGAAAGCACCTCAATGTCCGCCCTGGCGGACCAGGTCGAAATCGACGATTTAGCTCTGGCCGTAAGGGCTGGCAACACCGAGTCGTGCTTCGGCATTGCCGGCTGCCGCTCAGGAGGCCATCAATCAAGATCCAGCGCAGCTTTCAGGCCTCCCTCCACTTCTCTGAGGAACTCGGGCGAGAGAGCGCCGATCTTTTCAGTGAGTTTCGCGCGGTCGAGCGTGGTCACCTGATGGCAAAGCGCGAGGCTCGCTTTCCGCAAACCCGCGGCGCCAGCCGGGATCGCGACGACCGAGGGTCCGCGTTTGGCCTGCGAACCGGATGTCGATAGCGGGACTACGATGATCGACCTCCAGCCAGGAGTCTGGTTGAAACCGTCGTGCGACACCAATACGACGGGACGCCGGCCCGTCTGTTCGGATCCCGAGCGGGGGACAAGATCGGCCCAGTAGACCTCGCCCCGCGTCATTTCCGCTCCCGGGAGGATTTCAGCAGATGGTCGATTCCGGCCGACTCCAAATCACGGTCAAGGTCGAGATCCGTGCCTGCCATTTCGGCCGCGTACGCCGCGATGGCATCGTGTCTCGCCTTACGCGCCTGATGCCGCAACCACAAATCGATGGCCTGGCGCGCAAGGGCGGTCGCCGGTACCCGTGTCCGTTCGGCCTCTGCCCTGAGTTGGCTGTAGGTCTGCTCCGGCAGCGGCAGGTGGAAGTTCCTCATGTATCCGCTCCTTGTCCATAGTATGCCATGACTCGATGGCATCTCACATGGCATTAAAGCGCTGTTGACCCGGGCCTGCCTCCGGTGATAGAGTCGGCACGGATGCTCCGAATGGGACCGACGGATTGCCGGAGGAACGGAGTGCGATCGAACCCAAGGAGGGATACCCGAACCATGAAGAAAGGACTGGTGTGTGGCTTCGCTTTCCTGCTCGTGACGGGGATGGCGAGCGCACAGGAATATCGAGCCAGGGTACAGGGTCTGGTCACGGACCCGAGCCAGGCGGCCATCGTGGCCGCCAAGGTAACCCTGAAAAACGTCAACATGGGCATTGAGAACCAGAAGGAATCCGATGCCACCGGGCGCTACCTGTTCGACTTCGTGCAGCCGGGCAGCTACACGGTTTCCATCGAGGCGGCCGGATTCCAAAAGTTTGTACAGGAAAGGGTCGCCGTGCTCACCCGCGGCGATGTCACCGTGAACGCGCAGCTCACCGTGGGAGCGGTGGCCGAGACGGTCACCATCACCGCCGAGGTGGCCACGGTGCAGTTCAACACCTCGACCATGACCACCACGGTGCAGGGCAACATGCTGCGGGACATCCCGATTCTGGCGCGGAATCCCTTCACCCTGGCCCTGCTCAACCCGGCGGTCATCAACCGCTACTGGGACGTCGCCCACCGCAACCCGTTCTACATGTGGTCGTCGAACGGGCTGGACGTGGGCGGCCGCACCGGCGGCAAGAACGACATGCTGCTGGACGGCGTGGCGCTGGGCGTTTCGGCCCGCGGTTCCTACATGCCTTCCATGGATGGCGTGCAGGAAGTGGCCGTGCAGCAGAACGCGCTGGACGCCGAGTTCGGCTTCAGCGCCGGCGGCACCTTGAACGTGTCGATGAAGTCGGGCACCAACGACTACCACGGCACCGCCTACTACTTCGGCCGCGTTCCAAAGCTCAACGCCGTGACCAACCGGCTGGTTCCGGGCGGCATCAGCCTGGTCAAGAACCACATCGGAGGCGGCACGGTTGGCGGCCCCGTCCTCAAGAACCGCCTCTTCTTCTACCAGACCTACGAGCGGTGGAAGAACACGCAGCCGCGGGAGATGGTTTCCACGCTTCCCACCGATCTGGAGCGCACCGGCGACTTCTCGCGCACGCTGAACCCGACCGGCGGCGTCCGCACCATCTACGATCCTTTCACTACACAATTCGACGCCGCCACCGCCACCGTGACCCGCACGCCGTTCCCGGGCAACATTCTCCCCAAGCAGCGGATCGATCCGACCGGTCAGAAGGCTCTCAATGACCTGTGGAAGCCCAATAATCCGGGTATCGGTTTGACAGGCGTGGACAACTACCGGACCTCCTACCCCTGGTGGCTGAAGTATTGGAACCTCTCCAACCGCGTGGACTTCAACATCAACGACCAGTGGCGCATGTACACGCGCTACTCCCGGTACGAGACCCGGCTCGACAACCCCAACCACGGCGGCACCATCGCGGTGCGGTCGGACAATGGCGGACTGATGGACGCCCTCAACGCGGCTGTGGACGTCCTCTACATGATGAACCCGCGAACGACCATCAACATGCGCTACGGCGCCACCTACGTCGAAGACGACTACGATTCCGCCTGGGCCAAGGTGCCGGAGTCGGTCTGGGCGGGCCTGTGGCCCAACGGCTGGTACAAGCCGGTGATCGGGTTCCTGCCGGGCGTGTACTACCCCAACTTCAACTTCTCCGGGAATGGCAGCGTCGCCACGGGGCTCAGCGGCTGGTGGCTGGTGCGCGGCCGGTCCCACAACTCGAACCTGACCGCCACGCACGATCGCGGCATCCACCACATCAAGGCCGGCTGGCAGTTGCGCTATCAGTACGACCAGAACGGATCGCCCGGGCCCGGCGGATTCAGCTTCAGCTCGGTGGATACGGGCGACAGCTTCCTGAAGCACGACGCCCGGTTGACCGGCAGCGCGTTCGCCTCCGGGCTTCTGGGTGTCGTCAGTTCGGGCAATGCCAACTTCACGCCCATGGTGGACTCCCGCCAGCAGATGTGGAGCTTCTTCTTCCACGACGACGTGAAGCTGACGCGGCGGATCACGCTGAACCTTGGGCTGCGCTACGAGCTGGAGACGGCGCCCTCGGAGTACAGCCGGATGTACTCGCGCTACCTGGACATGAACAGCCCGATTCCGGAGTTCGCCAGTCCGCCGGCCATGCCGGCCGAGGTGACGGCCATCGCCCGGATTCCGTACAAGTGGACCGGCGCCTGGGTCTTCACCGACGACAAACATCCGGGGGTGTTTAATTCGCAGAAGAAGTTGTTCCTGCCTCGCATCGGGGCAGCCATCCGGATCAACGACGTCACCGCTCTGCGCATCGGCTTTGCGCGCTACGCGGTTCCCTGGGTGACCATCTTCCCCGAGACCACCCGCTGGCCCAAGGATGGCTTCTCGCAGAGCACCTCCGCCCTGGGATCCCTGGAGGGCGTGCCGCGCACCGCCATCAGCGATCCGTTCCCCTCCACCAACCCATTGCAGTTGCCGGTGGGCAAGTCCCTGGGGCGGTACACCAACCTGGGGGGCAGCCCGACCTGGTTCCCGCAGGACATGATCCATCCCATCAACGACCGCTACAACGTGTCCTTGCAGCGGCAGATGCCGTTCCGGGTCCTCACCGACACCACCTTCTTCATGAACATGGGGCGCGACGTTCAGGACGGCAGCATGTGGGGCGGGGACTACACCTACAACCTGAACATGGTGGACCCCAACTACGGCTATACGTACAAGGGTGCTACCTCGGTGGCGGTGCCGAACCCGTTCTATCAGCTCCTGCCCGCCAACAAGATGCCGGGCGTAATGAGGACCCAGAGGACGGTCACCGTGGGCAGCCTGCTGAGGCCCTATCCTCATTACGGCAGCATGACCGAACGGTTCCTGCGGGACAAGGACAGCCGCTACTACTCGCTCCAGTTCAAGGCCGAGCGTCCCATGGCCCAAGGCATGACTTTCACTTTCGGGTATAACTACAGCCACGAAACCCGCGGCGAGTTTTTCAACGACATCGCCACCTACAAGAGGGAGTTCAGCATGATCGACACCCGCGACGCCAGGCACTATGTCCGGCTGGCGGGTACCTACGAACTACCGTTCGGCCGGGGCCGCAAGTACGGTACGGATGTCAACCGCGTGGTGGACGCGCTCATCGGTGGCTGGGCCACCAGCCACATCTTCATGTGGAACGGCGGTCCGCTGCTGACCTTCGGCGGGATGATCGCCGAGGGCGACCCGAAGCTCTCGAACCCGACCCTCGGCCGCTGGTTCGATACCTCGAAGTTCAGGCAGTCGGAGCCGTACACGCCGCGGGTCAATCCGTGGTACTACAACGGTTTGCGCGGGCCGGGCTTCTGGCAGTGGGACAGCACCGCCGTGAAGTACTTCAACATTACCGAGCGCGTCCGGTTCGAGCTGCGCATGGAGTTCTACAACTTCCCGAACGTCTTCATGCCCAGCCAGCCGACCATGGGCGTCACCAGCGCCAACTTCGGCAAGAGCACCTGGATCTCGGGCGGCAACTACGGCCGCGAAGTTCAGTACACCGGCCGCATTCATTTCTGAGCGCCGGCTCAACGCCGCTGGATGAGACCTACGACATCGAGGTCGTACTTCGTGTAGGCTGCGTACGTCCCTCGCAGCCAGAGCAGGACCTTGTGCCTGCCCTCGGCCTTGGGCACGATCGGACGGATGTTGTCCACCGCCGAGTCTTTCGTCACGGGCGTCCACCGCCACGTCTTGCCGCCGTCGCGGGTCGCGCCCTTGAAGATCTCCCAGTGGCGCCGCCCGTCGGCTTTGCCCGTCAACGGATCGACGTTGGTTGAGATGTACACTGTGCCGGGGTCGTCCGGATCGAGCGTGATGTTGCCGGTGTAGTCGTCTTCGCCCGGATAGAGCCTGCTGCCGGCGTAGGCGATCTCGTGGTCCTGCCACTCGTTGCCCGTCCAGCGCGCGTAACGGTAGCGGTGGTCCTGCCCGCCAGGGTCCCTCTGCACCGAGTAGGCAACGTAAGGCCTTCCGCGCCTGTCTAGATGAATGTCGCTCACCCAGGCGACGTTGGCGGCGTCGCCCTTGAAGATGCGCGTCCCCTCCGCCGGCTCTTTCAGCCCTTCGGCCAGGCTGCGGATCGTCGTGCCATCGGAGCGGTGCAGCTTCCCGCCCCGGTAGAAGACGTGATACGTGCTGTTGTCGTAGTTGCGCGGGTGGCCCTCGGTGTAGAAGATGTGGACGGTGTCCACGCCGTTCGACGCGTACTTCACGTAGGGCCGGTGCCGGAACTCGGCCGGAACCTGGATGTACACGCTGCCCGAACGCCAGGTCTCGCCCGCGTCATCCGACCAGGCGTAGGACGGCTTGAAGCTGTTGTCCAGGCCCCGGTAGAAGTTGTAGAGGCGGCCCTCCTTCCTGAGGAAGTGCAGGTTCGAGTAAGTGATCCGCGACGTCTCGCTCGGCGTGAACGCCCGTTCCGGCTGCCACTCGGTCGAATCGTGCGGGCGCGTCGAGACGCGGTAGTAGAAGCGGTTCTCGGGACCGTGCTTCGCATACACGGCGAGAATCCGCCCGTCGGGCCGCACCACCAGCGCCGGCGAGTTGTGATCGTCGTACTGGAGCCGCTCGTGCAGCTCCGAGAGCGTCTTCTTTCCGGTCGCGAGGTCGTAGGTCACCACCTCGATGTCCCCGCCGGAGGCCACCGAGCCGACGATCAGCTTCCCGCGGTGAATGATGGCCCGCTCATCCTCAAACCACGACCACGCCCCGTCGTCGTTAAACGTGATGACGCCAGCCAGGGCGACCGCGAGTAGTGTGACCATAATTTCGGTGACAGGCTACGCTTTCACTAATTTAACCTCTATCCGCCGCTTTGCGCCACGCCACCGGGTTTGCGAGGATGAGGCGAGATGTCTCCCTGGTTCGAACTCGTCGCAAAGGTCATCGCCCTGCTTGCGCTCTACCTCGCCTGGCAGCACCCGGAGTACCGCAAGGTGGGCGACCGCTACGGCAACGAGGTGCTGGTCCCCAGCAACCAGCTTCTGAATCCCGCCGGCCGGCGCATCGAGTTCTCGCAGCGCCCGGTGGACATGGCCCTCAGCCCGCGCGGCGACGTGCTGGCGGTGCTGCTGCCCCGCGCCGTCCGCTTCTATACGCCCGCCGGCCAGAGCCTGCGCAGCGTCAGCACTGCGACCGCCTCGTCGTTCCTCGGCCTGGCCTTCTCTCCCGACGGGGCGAACGTCGCCATCTCGCAGGCGGCCTCGGTCACCGTCCTGCCGGTGAGCGGCGGGACCGCGGCCACCATCTCCCTGCCCGCCCAGTCCACGCCCGCCGGGCTGGCCTTCGACCCGGCCGGCGCCGTTCTCTATGCGGCGCTCAACCGCCGCAACCAGGTCGTGCGCATCGACGTGGCCCAAAGGCAGGTGACGGCCACGGTGGACGTCGGCGTCGCCCCGCTGGGTCTGGCCATCACCGCCGCCGGCGACCGCCTGTTCGTCACCAACTGGGGCGGGCGCCGCCCCGTCGCCGGCGAGGCTACGCTGCCATCGGTTGGCACTGCGACGCTGGCGGACAGCGGCGGCGTCGCCTCCAGCGGCACCGTGTCGGTCATCGACACCGTGAGCTTCCGGGTGATCAAGGAGATCCCCACCGAGCTGCACCCCAGCGGGATCCAGATGAGCCCCGACGAAACCCTCGTGGCTGTGGCCAACGCCAACAGCGACAGCGTGAGTATCATCGAGACCGCCTCGCTCGCGGTCGCCTACACCGTCAACGTCACCGCCTTCCCGCTGGATTACCTCGGCAGCAGCCCCACCGCGGTGGCCTTCAGCCCGTCGGGCCGGCGCCTCTACGTCGCCTGCGGCGGCAACAACGCTGTCGCGGTGCTGGAACTCGAGGGCGGCCGCTACCGGTTCCAGGGTTTCGTGCCCACCGACTGGTACCCGGTTGCGGTCGCCGTTGCGCCCGCCGCCGCCGGCGGCGACACCGTCTTCGTCGTCAACTCCAAGGGCGTCGGCTCGCGCGCATCGACCGGCCCCTACAGCGTCTATCAGGTGTCCGGCACCATCAACATCTTCTCCAGCACGGCCTCGGATGAGGCCTCACTAAAGGCGGTCGCCGCCGCCAACGATCCCTTCCGCAACGCGCTGCCCGCGCCCGGCTCGCCCGACAACCTGGGCCGGCTCGGCATCCGCCACGTTTTCCTGCTCATCAAGGAGAACCGCACTTACGACCAGCTCTTCGGCGACCTCGGCCGCGGCAACGGGGATCCCAGCCTCACCTTCTACGGCTGGAAGGTGACGCCCAACCAGCACGAGCTCGCCGTGCAGTTCGTCACCCTGGATAACTTCTATTGCAGCGGCATCGTCAGCGCCGACGGCCACCAGTGGATGACCCAGGGGATCACTACCGACTACGTCGAACGCGGGCACGCCGCCAGTTGGCCGCGCTCCTACGGCTACGACGGCAGCGACCCGCTGGTGCTGGCGCCCACCGGCTTCATCTGGGAGCACGCCCAGAAGCACGGCCTGTCGGTGCGCGTCTACGGCGAGTTCACCGGCGGCGGCGGTTCGTCGCGCAAGTGGCTCGACTTTCTCCAGGACGCGCAGGCGCCGCAGCGCCAGCTCAGCGTGCGCAGCCGCAGCCCGGTGGCCGCCCTGCAAGCGGTGATCGAGCCCGACTACCCCAGCTTCACTCTGAACATCCCCGATGTCTGGCGCGCGCGCGTGTTCATCGAGAAGCTCAACGAGTACGTGCGGCAGGGCAATCTCCCCAACCTGACGGTCATCCAGTTGCCGACCGACCACACCTCGGGGACGGCCGCCGGCGAACCCACTCCGGCGTCGATGGTGGCCGACAACGACCTCGCCACCGGGCGCATCGTCGAGGCCATCGCGGCCAGCCCCTACTGGTCCCAGAGCGCGATCTTCGTCACCGAGGACGACGCGCAGAACGGCGTCGATCACGTGGATGGCCACCGCACCGTCTGCCTGGTGGCCAGTCCGTACGCCCGCCGCGGCGCGGTCGATCCCCGGCACTACAACCAGACCAGCGTGCTGCGCACCATAGAGGAGCTGCTCGGCCTGCCGCCGATGAACAAGTTCGACGCCGCCGCCCTGCCGATGCGCTCGGTGTTCGTCACCGCGCCCGACGTGCGGCCGTTCCTCGCTGTCCCCAACCAGACCCCGCTCGATACGATGAACCCGCCGCTCACCGGTCTCCGCGGACCCGCGCGCCAGGCGGCGCTCGATTCCCTCGCCATGAACTTCTCCCAGCCCGACGCCGCTCCCGAGGGCAAACTCAACCGCATCCTCTGGCACGCCGCCCGCGGCTGGAACACGCCCTACCCGCGCGTGCCCCACCACGCCGGCTGCCGGCCGGATGTGGACTGAGCTGCAGGTGGCGCGGCCGCTGGGAGACGCAGGTCACTGGTGCTGCCGGATGGCCTCCGCCACGCGCTTCGCCCGCATCGACAAGGTGACCGCGCGACTCGTCTTCCGCCGCGCCTTCGAGGCCCTCGCCAGGTGGAAATCCTGGGATGCGCCCGACATCCTCATGGAGGAAGGCGCCGCCAGCGTGGACACGGCGGCGGTGACGGCCTCGCCCCTCGCCGTCACCTTCCGGCCCGTGCGAACCCGTTCCCATCGAGCTCGGCGCCGCCTCCGAACCGGTCTTCCTTCTCCTGCTTGGCACCGGCTTCTGCGCTGCCCGCTCCGTCGCTGCCACCATTGGCTGCGTCGCGGTTCGGATTCGCTAAGCCGGGCCGGCGCGCGGCGGCGCGGCCTCAGCGCAGCGGCTTGAGGATCTTCATGTCCGCCGGCAGCAGGAACAGCTCGTCGGTCAGCCCCTGATTGACGCGCACCGTCTCCGAGTACATCTCGAAGATCTTCTCGCCGTTGCGCTCGCGCTGGATCACAAAGGGCCACTGGACGCCGCCCACGTCGCGGTACTTGGAGAAGATGGTTACCTCCTCGATGCGCTCGCGCGTCTTGGGGTCGCGGCGGTAGAAGACCTGGCGGACCGGCAGCTTGGTCAAGGCGTGGAAATACACCGTCACCACCCGGTTATCGGCGTCGGTGATATCGACCACCTCCACCCGCTGGCCCTCGCGGAGCTCCGAGCCGCGCGACTCGAAGATCAGCCCCGGTTCCCCCAGCCGCTGCCGCAGAATGTAGAGGAAGTTGTGCAGCGTGCTCTCGCGGTAGCGTTCCAGCGTCTCTTTCGCCAGCGGCCGCGCGCCGCGGAAAGTGATCTCGTAGCCCTGGCCGTCGGTGAACAGCACCGCGCCGCGGTCCTCGTTGTCGCCGAACGACTGCCGCTCGCGCACCGCCAGCTTCCCCGCCACCGGCGGCTCGGGCCGCCGCAGGTAGCGGGTGGAAATGGTGGTCCGCGACAGACCCGACAGCGCCTCGCGGTAGAAGGAATAGGCGCGGCCCGCCTCCACCCGGTCTGCCATCGCCAGGAACCGCTCGCCGCCGAGCGCCGCCAGCGCCTCATCGACGACGCGCTTGCCGTGCTGTTCTTGCGTTTGGGCGGCCAGCGCGGCCGCCGCCAGCAGTCCGAGGAAGAAACGCATCACCGCGCCGTTTCCAGCTCCAGCCGCCGGCGGCGCGAAGCCTGCCGCCGGTCGCGGTACTCCTGGAACAGCGTGGCCAGCCCCGCCCAGAAGTAGCCGGTCACCGCCAGCAGCAGAAACGGCAGAGCGAAGAAGTTGTACGTTTCGATGGAGAAGGCTACCATGCCTAGGAAGTACGTGCCGACCGCCAGCTCGATCCAGGGCAGCCAGCCGCTGCGGCGGCGGTACTTGGCGGTCAGCGGTTGGTGGTGTCGTCCCGCGATCGCGTACTTGGCCGTCCGCGACCACTCGTTAGGCGAGCCCAGCAACGCCTCCAGCACCCCACGGGTGTTGATGACCGTCAGGGCCATGCCGGCCGCCATCAGGGCCGGGAGCAGGAACAGCGAACGCTTCCAGCCCCGCGGATCGAGCTCCCGCTGGGCGGCAACGTAGAATACGCCGATCGAGATAAAGCAGGCCACGATGAGCGGCAGATCGACCAGGAGCATCTGCAGCCAGCCCACATAGAAGCGGACGATCATCACCGGCAGCATCAGGGCCCAGACCACCATGATGAAGGGGTAGCTGATGTTGGGCGTCAGGTGGCAGAACGCCTCCAATTTGTGCCGCCAGGGGATCCTGGCTCGCAGGATCACCGGCAGCAGCTTGCGGGCGCACTGGGTCAGCCCCTTGGCCCAGCGCGATTGCTGCATCTGGAAACCGTGCATCTCCACCGGCAGTTCCGAAGGGCAGTCCAGCGCCGGCAGGTAGACGAACTTCCAGCCCTTGAGCTGGGCCCGGTAGCTGAGGTCGCAGTCCTCCACCAGCGTGTCGTGCTGCCAGCCGCCGGCATCCTCAATCATGCTTTGCCGCAGGATGCCCGCGGTGCCGTTGAAGTTGAAAAACAGCCCGCGGCCGCAGCGGGCGCCCTGCTCGAGCACAAAGTGGCCGTCCAGGATCATGGCCTCCACTTCGGTCAGCACGCTGTAGTCGCGGTTGAAGTAGCTCCACCGCGTCTGCACCAGCCCGATCCGCGGATCGGTGAAGAAGTGAACCGTGCGGAGCAGGAAATCGGGCGGCGGCACGAAATCGGCGTCGAAGATGGCGATGAACTCGCCGGTGGCTGTCTTCAGGCCGGCCTGCAAAGCCCCGGCTTTGAAACCCTCGCGGTTGGGCCGGTGATGATACTCGATGGGGAAGCCCAGCGCCTGGCGCCGGGCAACCAGCGCCTCGGTGAACGGGTGCGTGTCATCGGTGGAATCGTCCAGCACCTGGACCTGGAGAAGCTCCCGCGGGTAGTCGATCTTCAGCACTTCGTCGATCAGCCGCTCCACTACGTACCGCTCGTTATAGATCGGAAGCTGGATGGTGACCGGCGGCAGTTGCTCGAAGCGGCCCGACGGCCCCTGGGGCAGCTTCTGGCGGTGCTTGAAGTAAGTGCGCACCACCACGTAGCGGTGCAGGCCGTAAATCGACAGGATTATCAGCAGGGTGAAGTACGGCGCCAGCAGCGCCCAATCGAACCAGCTCAACTGGTGGATGCCGGTGAAAGTCTCGTCGAAGAAGGCGCGCTTGAACTGCTGCCAGCGGGAGACGGCCAGCAACAACAGCGCCGGCGCGGGAATGAGTGCCATAGAAATTCAGCCTTAGGATACGGCCGCCTCTGTATTGTACTCCGATTCGGCCCGGCGATCACGCAGAACAATAAGCCGCTTGTTTCCAACAGATTAGCGGGAGCCCTGCCCGGCGGGGACCTGCGTCAGGTAAAACCTGGTTTACTGGAGGCTCATCAGCCAGACGTCGGCTTCGGAAGTTTCAACGCTGAAATAGATCGCGCGGTCGTCCGCGGACAGCGGGAGATTGTACGCCCGGACCTCGTGGGGCGCTACGGAGAGCACCTCGTGAGTTCTCCGGGACCTGGTATCGGCGAGGTAGATTTTGTCCTTGTGGTGGAACAGGAGCCGACGGCTGTCGCTCAACCAGTGGGGGCGGGTTCCGAATGTGCTCAGTGTCTGGTACTTCTGGGATTCCAGCGAATAGGTGGAGATCCCGGCCACAGTGCCACCGGCGCTCACGCGGTCCCCGGCCAGTTGCCGGCCGTCAGGAGACCAAGACAAGACCATGAACGACTCATTGGGTTCGGGCAATGGAGGCAACGTGTGCGGCGTCTGTTGGTTCCAAGGCCTGGCGAGGTCCATGATGAAGGAGTTGAGACCCATGGGGGTAGCGGCCAGGCGGGCGCCGTCGGGCGACCAGACAGGACCGAGGACGCTATGAACGGGATAGTCGGTGAGCTGCTGGAGCCCGCTGCCGTCGGGATGAATGGTCCAGACTTCGAATTTGCCGCTCCGGTTTGACATAAAAGCGATTTGTCTCCCATCCGGCGACCACTGCGGCGCGCGCTCCTTGTAACTATCGTCGGTGAGGTGATGCAGGCCCGTCCCGTCCGCTCCGACGATGAAAATGTCCTCCTGTTTGCCGAACGCAGCAAAGACCAGCAACCGGCCATCCGGGGAGAGATCGGGAAAGTAAGCCTCCCTGGAACCTTGCGTCACCGGGATCGGTTCGCCCACGGCTTTTTCGCCCGAGGGATCGAAGCGCACTTTTTGGAGATTCGAGGTCCGTACCTGCTGAACGTAGGACATTCGTTTCCCGTCCCGCGAGAAGCTGATGTACCCGCTGTAGGGCGACGGCGTCGTGACCGGCTCGGGGGACCCGAGAAGTTTCCCGGATTTTTCATCGATCGGTATCCGCCACAGGTTGACGCTGCCGCTCCGGTCGCTGGAGAAGTACAGATACTTCCCGTCCGGCGACCAGACAGGGTTCCAGTCCATATGGGCGTCGTCAGTGACCGGAACGGGATCCCCTCCCGCGGCCGACACGGTCCAGATGTCCCGTTGCCATCTTCGCCGCAAGCCCCACCAGGCAATCCGGTGCCCGTGCGGAGACCAGTGCGGTTGGATGGCATCCTCGATTCCCGCGGTCAGCATACGCCTCCGGCCTGTGGAAACATCGATGATCGAGAGCTGGCTGCGAATGTCGATCCGGACATCGGGACGTTCCATGAACGTCGCAGTGCTCAAAACGATTTGCCGCCCATCGGGCGACCAGGCCGGGTGGTAGCCGAAATCTGTGAGGCGTCTGACGGACTCACCCGTTGCGCCCATCAGGAAAATTCCGCCCCCGCCCCTTTCCGAGCGGAAGGCGATGAGCTGGCCGTCAGGGGAGAAGGCAGGTTGCGTGTCATCGCCCGTGTGGTCCTTGGTCAAGTTCACGGGATTCTTCCCGCCGACCCGCTGAAAGTAGATGTCCCAATTGCCGCCGGCGCGACTTGCATAGACGAAGGCGTTGCCGTCCGGGGA